>CAZFNC010000006.1:34329-40398 GCA_964520485.1 uncultured Synergistaceae bacterium
GGGGGAGTCCGATGAACGGAGGAAAGAGCGAACAGTTCCATGCGGCCGCGCGTTCTCTGTTCAACCTTGCGCGCAGTCCGCGGCGCGGAGATGAAGAACTGTGCGACGTTTTGGCGCGCGGCGCGTGCTGCCGAGTGGAGCGAATTGTGTCCTCTGGACAGACGACTCCGGCGGGTTTCTGGTACGATCAGGAGCAGGATGAGTGGGTGGCGCTGCTGACGGGCAGCGCGGAACTGACATGGGAGGACGGTGCCCGCACGGCGCTTTCAGCGGGCGACTGGCTGCTGATCCCCGCCCATGTCCGCCACCGCGTCACGTTCACGAGCGCGGAGCCGCCGTGTGTGTGGCTTGCCTTTCACTTTGACCGATGAGCCGCATCCTGTACTCATTCGCGGCGCTGCCGCTTGACGAGTGCCTCGCTCGCTTTCGCGACCCCCGTCGCTTTATCGCCTTCTGCCGGACCTGTGAACGCTGGAACGCCTGTTGGTGCTGTCCGCCTTTGACGGTCGATCCGGAGGCGTATCTGCGTCCGTACAGTTTTATCACGTTTGCCGCCGCGCGGATTTTTTTTGACGACGACGAGATCGCCGCGGCGAACACGCCCGAGGCGGTGCGTTCTGTGACGCGCCGCGCGCTTGTCGAACAGAAAACGCGCCTGTTCGACACGCTGCTGGACTGCGAGAACACCGTGCGGGGCAGCGTGCAGCTTGCCTCCGGCGGTTGTCATCTGTGCGGAACCTGCGCCCGCGTCCGCGCGGCGCCTTGCCGTCATCCTGAAAAACGGCGCTTTTCTCTTGATTCTTTCGGTTTTGACCTGACGAAAATCTGCGATAGCCTTTTGAACATCAAACTGCTCTGGTCGGACGGCGCATCGCTGCCTCGCTATTACACGCTCACGCACGCGCTGCTTGCTCCTCGCGACGCGTCGGAGCCGTTAAGGCGTTCCCTGTGCGCCGCGCGCGGGCGTAACTGGATAGCGTGAACGTGAAAAAAACGCCGAAACGTATCTCTCCGCGTGGGAGAGGACGTTTCGGCGTCTTTCGTGTGTCAGTCCCGTTATGCCGCGCGCGAAAAAGCGGGCTTTCGAGACCGTGACGAGGCGCGAAAGAGGCGTCATCACGTCCCGTGCCCGTTTGCCGCGAGCGGGCGGTTGAAAGGGCAAGGCTTTCCCCTCTCTGTCGCGGAAGTCGTTCAGGGACGCTGGGAAGGGCGTGACCGGGCGTTAATCCGTTGGAACACCGCCGCGTTTGCCTTCACACGCGGTTTCCTGCGGCTTAGAGGACTTCAAAACACCCACGAACACGGACGGCGCGACGTTGCATTTGGGGAACGACGGGGGCCGCGGTTTACAGGACGGCTTTTGCCGCCTTGCGCAGCGCGTCGATCATCCTGTTCACGGTCTCGTCGCCGCAGATCAGGCTGGGGCAGTAGAACACGGCCCGCGAGAGCACGGCTTCGGTCTGCGCCATCGTTTCTGGCGCGTACGACGGGGCGACGTTGCCGCCGATGTTCGTGCCGCTGAGGGCGTCGAGCGCCTTCCAGTGCTTGGCGTAGTGCCACGTGTTGTCCGCGATGATGCCCACCGGCATGCCGCGTTCGGCGGTGACGGCGCGGAACTTCTTCGCCGCCTCGGCCGAGGGCAGCAGGAACACGATGTGCGTGGCGATGTCGCCCTCGGGGTTGGGCACGTCGCGGCGCTTCAGCCCCGTGTCCGCCACGCCTTCAAGCACCTTGCGCTTTGTGGCGCGCAGCATGGCGAGGGCCGCGTCCATCTTTTTGAGCGCCACGAGGCCCAGCGCGCCCTCGATCTCGCTCATGCGGAAGTTCAGCCCCAGACCGCACTTGTCCTCGTCGCCGCGCTCGATGTCGAGGCGATGCACGTGACCGTGGTCCTGGTAGTACTCGATCGTCTTGTACAGCGCGTCGTCGTCGGTGACGATGGCGCCGCCCTCGCCGACGGTGATGTACTTGTTCGGGTCGAAACTGTACGTCCCCCACAGGCCGAAGGTGCCGAGCGCCTTGCCGCGGTAGGTGCCGCCGGTGACCTCGCAGCTGTCCTCGACCACGGGGATGTCGTACTTCTTCCCCAGATCAAGGATCGGCTCGAGACGAGTGGCCGCGCCGAACATGTGCACGGGCATGATGGCTTTCGTGCGGGGCGTGATCTTGCTCTCGACGGAGGCGGGATCCATGCCCAGCGACTCGTCAATGTCGGCGAGCACAGGGACGGCGCCGCAGCCGTAGATGGCCTCGACCGTGGCGATGAACGTGAACGCCGACGTGATCACCTCGTCGCCGGGGCGGATGCCCATCGCCTTCAGCCCGACAAACAGCGCCGAAGTGCCGTTGACGACAGCCTGGGCGTGGCGCGCGCCTAAGCGTGCTGCCAAAGCCTCCTCAAACTCGCTGACGCGGTACACGCCCTTGCGCGCGGCGTGAGAGGAATAGCGGTGCACCATCTTGCGACGGAGCACGTCGCAGACGGCGTCAATTTCCATCTGATCGAAAATTTCAGTACCCGGCATGTGAGACTCTCCTTTCCGTATAGCTTAAACTCGTCCGTGAAACTAGGCGTTAATAATTTTGGCGTAGAGGCCCGAGACGAACTCCGCCGTGGCGTATTCCTGCCAACGCTCCATGCCGAACCAGCTCTGCCACAGTTTTTCCATGCCAAGGGCCGTTTTCGTCATCAGAGGGATGTCGGCTTCGCTCAGGCCGTAATCGCGCGCGCGGGGCCGTTCGCGCCCGTTGACCTCGAGGAAACGCAGCGTCTCGGCGCAGTCCTCGGGGAACGAGTCCTCAAGCGCCAGCATGGAAAGCGTGACGGCAACGCTGTGCGGCAAAAAAGGCGCGCTGTTGCTGAGGCCGTAGGACAGAGCGTGAGGCAGACCGACGCGGCCGCCGGTGCTGCTCGTGCCGCCGAGGATCGAGGCCATCGCCGAAAGGCAGGCGCGTTCCTCGTCATATTTTGAAACGTCGCGGCTCAGGACGCGGCGCGACAGCTCAAGGCCGTCGAGAGAATCGGCGATGGCGTCCGCGGAACTTGTAGCGCTCTTTGAGATCTCGTAGTGGTGGAAGTAACAGTCCATCATCGTGTAGAAACGGTTAAACGAGGGCGCGCCCCGCGAAAGGCGGGGATCGACGACGGCGACGCGCGCGGCGACGAGGGCATTGTTGATCCCCAGTTTCTTCTCGGGGCCGCGCATGACCGCGATCGGCGTCAACTCGGCGCCCGTGCCGTTGAGGGCGGGAACGGCCCACACGTCAAGCCCCTTGAACATGTCCATGCCGTAGCCCTGATAGTCCTGTGCGCGCAGGGGGTTGGCGAAGCAGATGCCGGCGGCTTTGGTCAAGTCCATCGTCGAGCCGCCGCCCACGCCGATCAGCGTGACGTCCTTCAGGTTCCGCGAGCGCAGCAGCGCGACAAGTTCGTCGACGTCGCTCGTGCGCACCTCGGAGTAGGACGCGTTGAAAACGTATTTCTCCTCTTGGGCGAAAACGCGCGCGAAAGCCGGCTGAGACAGAAGCGCGGAGTCGATCACGAAAAACGGTTTGACGCCGCGTTCCGCGATCAGCGAAAACACCGTGCCGATGCCGTCGCCGGAGAGAACGACTTCCGTGGGGACGTCCACGCGCCACCAGCGTTTCAGGCGCACAAATTCTTCAACGCCGCGGGGAATGTTGTTCATATGTCAGATTCCTTCTTTCAAAAAATGTGCCGACGGCACGCGGCGCCGTCAGCGTGCGGAAAGAAACGCCTCGATCCTCTTCAGGTCGTCGGGCGTGTCGATCTCGATCGTGTCCCGGGGGGAGGCGACGGCGCGGATCGTGTAGCCGCGCTCGAGCACGCGGAGCATCTCCAGGCTTTCCGTCGTCTCGAGAGGCGTCTGCTCCCAGCCTGAAAAGTCCAGCAGGAAATCACGACGCCAAGCGTATGGGCCGATGTGTTTGTACCACGCGGCATTTGCACGGCTGCGCGGGTAGGGGATCGGCGAACGGCTGAAGTACAGCGCGCGCGCGCGCGCGTCAAAGACCACCTTGACGATGTTGGGGTCGTCCACCTCCGAGTCGCGCTCGATGCGTTTGACGAGCAGCGCCAGCCGCGTGTCCGTGTCGCTTTTCAGCGCCGCGAGCAGCGGGCCGATCATGTCCGCGCCGATCAGAGGGTCGTCGCCCTGAACGTTCAGCACAAAGCGCGACGGCACGCGGCGCGACACCCAGGCGACGCGATCGCCTCCGCTCGGCAGGTCCGACGGCGTCATCATGGCTTCGCCGCCGTCCGCTTCAACGACGCGGGCGATGCGCTCGTCGTCCGTGGCGACAATCACGCGATCGACAAGCGTGCAGGATCGCACGCCTCGAAAGACCCGCAGGATCAGCGGCACCCCCGCGATCTCGATCAGCGGTTTGCCCGGCAGACGCGTGCTGGCGTAACGCGCGGGAATGACCGCTAGCGTTTCCGGCTGCATACTGAAAGCCTCCTTGCACTGTTTTGCGGAACGTAATTATTATCACGCGGGAGAGCGCGAGAATGGCACGGAGGGCAAAAAACGCCACGGCGACGTCCATGCGGAAGCGAAGTCTTAAAATATTCACCGTTGTTTTTTTAATCGGGAAAAAAGCGTCAAGGATTGTCGATTAAAAAGCCGGTCGAGGAAATTGAAAAACGACTTGTTCGCGGCGTAAGGCACGGCCGCGTGAAGCTGCTGGGCGTCGCGGATAAAATTTCTTACGATATATTCTAGCTTATTAATCGTCAAAAGACAAGAAAATATGAAGAAAACCTTTTCGAAAATTTTCTGTTATTTGCACGAAAAGCCTCCGCGCCCGTACCAGCAGACGCGCGCGGGCGTTCTCACGTCCCTGCTCGACGGCGGCGTCATCAGCCCCGAGGAGGCCCGCAAAGCCCTCTCGTCCGACGCCGACAGCGGATTTTCCGGCATCGACCCCGACGACGTACCCGAACAGCGGGACGGCGAAGACGGCGGGCCGGGAGACATGGACGGCATGAGCGAACTGGAGGGCGTCCCCGGCATGGGCCCCGCGCCGGAGCCGGAGGAAAAGCCGGACGCGCCGGAGGAGGCGAACCGTGGTACAATAGCGGTGGACGGCGCGCCCCGCGGGAACCGAAACGCCGCCGGGCCGCACAGAAAGAACGGGGCGGTAAACGCCGGCAATACAGCCGGCGGAAAGATTCGGGGTGTGAACGACCTTTCCCCAAGCGGCGTGAACACGTTCACAGCGCGTGGATTCGCCAACAAGCAAAAACTGAAAAATCACTGGCAGAACGGACGCACGCATAGGGAGGAATACCCTGAATTTAAAACAGCGGAAGAATACGAAGCCGCCGCTTTGAAATTGCTGGAAACTCCATGCGGCGGCGACATCGCGGGGCATCTGGACAAAGACGGCAACGTGATCCGTTACAACAGAAAGACGAACGATTTCGCCAAAGGGCATCCCGACAGAGGCGTGATAAGCATGTTCAAACCGATATTTGGCGAGAAATACTACTTAAACATGCTGAAAGGAGACTTAGAGCATGGCGGAAGAAAATGAACGAGTTCCGTGCCCCTGCTGCGGAATCGGACGTGTTGATGCGGGGCATAATTACGACGTTTGCGAAGTCTGCTGCTGGGAGGACGATCCTTTGCAGTTTGCATATCCTGATATGGCTGGCGGCGCGAACAAAATGTCCCTGAACGAAGCCCGCGCGGCGTTCAAGCGAGGTGAAAAAACGCGATGAATCTTACCCTCCCCGCCCTAATCATTCTGCTTTTGCCCGGCTTTTTCGCTCTGTGGGTGTATCAGGGCTTCTGTTATGATGTGTAAAGAAATTTTTTCTTGTTTGTTCGCTCTTTGACTTCGGTTGTTTAGCGGCGACTGAGTTCCAGTTCTGAGTTATTCCGTTGTTCGGATTTTTCTATTTTTCTGTCACAGGGGCGACCTCCTTTCTTCGGAGCCGCCCCATCATTATATCAAGGCGACCTCGCTGAGGCGGGGCCGCCTTGATCATGTATGCCGAAGAACATGCCGGAACGGGACGTTATGCCCCGCCCCGGCTTTGAC
>CAZFNC010000006.1:40408-41534 GCA_964520485.1 uncultured Synergistaceae bacterium
TTTCAAGAGCAGAAGCGACGAATAGCGTTTCCAACACAAGGCGACCCCTCCCCGAGGGGCCGCCTTTCTCATGCCCGACAACCAAAAAACCCCGCCGGAGCGCCGTCGAGCGCCCCGGCTTTATTGAGCGCCGCAAGTCCCGCGCGAAAGAGAAAGAAAACCATGACAAGACGCACCGCGATCATCCCCATCCCGAAAGGACTTGAAAAGCGCTGGCTCACCCCGCGCCCCGGCAGCCTCGCCGCGGAAATACTCGCGAGGGACGCGGCGAATATGGCAGTCAAGGATGACATATGGTATAATCAGCTTGTTGAGGACGCCAAAAAGGACGCGCTCGGCATCAAACAATGGATTACGACAGAGACAGACGTGCGCATTCCTGTTTTTTTACGGCGAAACAAAAGGAGCCGCGATAAGACGATTTTTTCGACAGCGCGCCGCGGGAGAACCGAAGTCGTTAAAGTTTAAAGGCGTCTCTTACAGCCGCGCGAAAAACGGAACAGAATACACAACAAGCCTGAACGCGGCGAAACATACACAGCCGGAGGAAAGACGCTGGCGCGTTGACGTGCACGACGCGGAAGATTACGATAAGACCGCCGACGTGTATACGACGCGAAAAGGAGGAGTTGTCGCCGTAGTCAAGACGACGGACAAAAACCATACAAAAGGCGACATTATCAGCGTATGCGGCAAAAAAGGCACGGGCGAACGCGGACGCATATTGCTCAAAATTGCCATAGCCAACGGAGGCGACCGGCTTGATTCGTTCGAGGGCAATCACACGTTCTACACAAGGAATGGATTTGAGCCCGTATCATGGTGCAGATGGAGCGACGAATACGCGCCGGACGAGTGGAAATTAGCATTTGGACACTTGCCGGAGAAGAAAAAACAAAAATATCGCGAAGATGTTATTTTTTATCGTTACACCGGTAAAGTAACGACCGAAAGCGCGGCGGAGTTTAAGGCGCGAGTTCCCGCTAGCGTCGGTTATGACGAAGCGAAGAAAGCTCGCGACAGTTTGATAGATGATGGGAACGGTAAGAAGGGAGTTAGAAAACGTGGGCGATAAAGTCTATTCAATCTTTCAGGAAATTAAAAAGTGGGAAAAAACTAACCACGG
>CAZFNC010000007.1:0-36925 GCA_964520485.1 uncultured Synergistaceae bacterium
CATTATCTTCTATTTTTGGTACGATGTCAAGAATAAAGTACAAAGTGATCTGTCCCCGTCAAAAGGACATGATCGACGTTGTGAGACCATGGGATCGAGAAAGCGGCTTTAAGGTTTCCCGATCCCATGTTTTTGTTAGGCGTCCCGCATCGCGTACTCATGTTTTTCCGTAGGCGTCGGCACTGCGAGTATTCTATGAACCTTTTATATGTAGCAGTTTGAGATCATCGCAAAGGAGGAGGACCGTTACCGTTATTCCTATATGAATTCAAATTCATCCACCCCTTCGAGAACGGCAACGGCAGCATGGAAAGGATGTGGCATAGTCTCCTTCTCGGCCGCTGGA
This sequence comes from uncultured Synergistaceae bacterium, assembly GCA_964520485.1. Classification (GTDB taxonomy): domain Bacteria; phylum Synergistota; class Synergistia; order Synergistales; family Dethiosulfovibrionaceae; genus Pyramidobacter. The sequence goes on from CAZFNC010000007.1 coordinate 347, forward strand.
AGGAACTTTTCTTCCGGCTCTTGATTGAGGAGATGATCAGGTCGCGTCAGAAAGAATATTATGATTCGCTAGGCGCCGCCGACGCGCTCTCTCCCGGACAAACCGAACAGCGAAAAACAGAAATACAGGGAACGCGGAAGGCAATCAGGCGAGGATGTCGCCGAATAATTGACCGTTCCAAAACGGAATTTGACTCGCGGACTGTTTTACAGCGGTCCGCGAGTCATTTTTTTTGATCGTTTGAGGATATTAAAGAGGATAAAAAATGCATGAAAGGACATTGTCTGTGTACTGCTTGTTCCACGGAACCCCGCACGTTGTCTGGACGCGCCGCGCGGTGATTCCGGCCGGACTTGGGACGCCGCGCGCGTCCGCTCCCGTTTAACGGATAAAGTGCGTGTGAACCAACTGTTCTTTTTCGGGGAGGCCGTATTTAGCTTTGGCGTCGGCGATGGCGCGCATCAGGAAGACCATGTTGCGCGCGAGTGTGCGCATGGTCTGCAGGCCCTCGGCGTCGCGTTCAGCCTCCCCTGGGAGCAGACCGTGCACGGAGTTCCAGTACTGGCTGGAGACCACGGGCATGTTGCTGACGGTGAAATATTTGTTGAGAACGTCAAACGTCGCCGAAGCGCCGCCGCGGCGGCACACGGCAACCGACGCGCCCACCTTCATCGTCTTGTCGAAGCCCGTGCTGAAAAACAGCCTGTCGAGAAACGAGACGAGCGTCCCGTTAGGCGAGGCGAAGTAGACGGGCGCGCCGACAACGAGTCCGTCGGCTTCGGCGAACTTGGGCGCGGCCTCGTTGACGACGTCGTCAAAGACGCACTTTCCCGTTTTAAAGCACGTGCCGCAGTCAACGCAGCCGCGAACGGACTTGTTGCCAACGTGCAGAGTCTCCGTGTTCACGCCGAGGCTTTCAAGCGCGCGCGAAACTTCCTCTAGCGCCAGCGCCGTGTTGCCGTGTGCTTTCGGGCTTCCGTTGACGAGCAGGACTTTCATGGCGAATCCCCCTTTGCGATTATTTTTTCCATTGTATCACACCGCGCGCGTATCTGCGCCACATTCGCCGCCGAGCGCAGAAAGGAAGAAAGAACGTTAAATTCAAAAGGACGAACGGTTAAAAAACGATAAAAATAATTTGACAACCGACGGGTCTGAATATTATAATTTAAGTATGGTTTAGTTCCAGAAAGTTTCAAGGTTTGGCCGGCCGCGCTCTTTTTCGTTTCGCGCGCGACCTGTCGGGGGATCGGGTGAAAATCTCCAATCAGGAGGGCGATTTTATGGCAAGGTGCATCGTCGTGGCGGACGATTTGACCGGCGCCAACGCCACGGGCGTACTCTTGAAAAAAAACGGTTTTGACGCTTTGACTCTGCTTCACGCGGCCCTTGACAGGGCCGGTTCCATCGGCGAGTGCGACTGCCTGATTTACCCCACCGACAGTCGCGCCGTCAGCCCCGGAGAGGCTTACGCGCGGGTGAGAAAAGCCCTCGCCGCGCTTTCTGGGCCGGAGGTGCGCTTCTATGCCAAGCGCATCGACAGCACGCTGCGCGGCAATCTGGGAAGCGAGACGGACGCCTTTCTGGACGCCCTGGGCGAGGATTCCGTCGCCGTGTGCGTGCCCTGTTTCCCCAGCTCGGGCCGCGTCATCGCGGGCAGTCACCTGCTGGTAAACGGGGTGCCTCTGCGTCTGACGGAAGCGGCAGCCGACCCCAAGTGTCCCATCCACACCACCGACGCTTTCGAGCTCTTCCAGTCGCAGACGAAGTATAAGGTCGTCCCTATCCATCTTGACGCTGTGCACAACGGGGCGGAATATCTGGCCAAACTCATCCTCGAGCGGAAAGCCGAGGGAGCGCGCGTGCTACTGATTGACAGCGTGAGCGACGACGACCTGCAGACCGTGGCCGAGGCCGTTGTCGTTTCGGGCGTTAGGGCCGTGAGCGTTGATCCGGGGCCCTTTACGGCCTGTCTGGGGAAGAAACTCATCCCCCGCGAGCGCAGCGTCGCAAGCGGAAAGATTCTCTGCGCCATCGGCTCGGTGAACGGCGTGGCGCGCGCGCAGACGCGCATGTTATTGGATCAGCGTCATGTCGCGGCCGTCTTTCTGGACGCGGCCACGATCCTCGAAAGCGACGAGATCAGGGCGGCGGAGATCAGGCGTTTGACGGGGGAACTGATTCGCCGTAAGGACGAATCCGACATTCTGGCGGTGATCGGAAGCGGCATCGATCCCGCGAAGCAGATTTCCTTCGAAGACTACGCGGCGCGCCTCGGAACGGATATCGAGGGTGTCTCGGCGCTGGTCAACGACGCGTTCGCGGAGGTGACGACGGGGGTGCTGGAGGCCTGTCCCGAGATCGGCGGGGTCTATTCCACAGGCGGGGACATCACGGCGGCGATCCACGCTGCGGCGGGAACCGTCGGACTTCGGCTTCTGGACGAGGTACTGCCTCTGGCGGGCTACGGCATCGCCATCGGCGGCAAACTGGCGGGAAAAGCGTTCGTCAGCAAGGGCGGCATGGTGGGAAAGGAAAATGCCATGGTCACCTGCGCCGACTACCTGCTGGCACGGTTATAAATCGGCGCCGCAAGGCGCGAGACGCGAGAAAAGGGGAGATGTGAAATGAAACCTTTGATTGCCATCCCGATGGGGGATCCGGCGGGAATCGGGCCGGAAATTGTGCTGAAAACGCTGGCGGACGCGGACATCCAGAACATGGCCAGATGCGTCGTCGTCGGCAGCAGAAAGGTGATGGAACACGCGCTGGGCTACCCCGGAAGTCCCAATCTGGAGATCGTCTCCGTGAAAGATCCCGAGGACGGCAGGTACGAGGCGGGCACGCTGAACCTGATCGACCTCGACAACGTGGACATGGACGCGTTCGAGGTGGGAAAAGTCAGCGGCATGTGCGGGCGCGCGGCCTACGACTACATCGCGAAGAGCATCGAACTGGCGAACGCGGGTAAGGTTGATGCGGTGTCAACGACGCCAATCAATAAAGAGTCTTTGAAGGCGGGAGGTGTGAACTTTATCGGTCATACGGAGATTTTCAGCGCGCTGACGCGTACTCCCGACCCCTTGACGCTCTTTGAGGTGAACAACCTGCGGGTGTTCTTCCTCACCCGTCACGTGTCCCTGCGCAAGGCCTGCGACCTTGTGACGAAGGAGCGGCTGATCGACTACGTGATCCGCTGCACCGAAGCCCTGCGCAAACTGGGCGTCACGGAAGGCACGATGGCGATCGCCGGGCTCAATCCCCACAGCGGGGAGCACGGGCTTTTCGGCGACGAAGAGGTGAAGGAAGTGTTCCCCGCCGTGGAGGAGCTTCAGAAGATGGGTTACAAGGTGGCCGGACCGATCGGGGCTGATTCGGTGTTCTCGCAGGCCCTGCACGGGAAGTACAACAGCGTCCTGAGTCTCTACCATGATCAGGGGCATATCGCCACCAAGACGCTGGACTTTGAGCGCACCATCTCCATCACAGCGGGGATGCCCATCCTGAGGACTTCCGTGGATCACGGCACCGCTTTCGACATCGCGGGGAAGGGCATCGCCAGCGCCGTGAGCATGAAGGAGGCCGTGCGTCTGGCGGTGAAATACGCTCCTGCGTTCAGCAGGGGCTGAAGCGGTCTCGCTGACGTTCCGCATCGGCTGTAAAATTTCACAAGTTGAGAGGAGTTGTGAGTTATGGGTGGCTCGAGCATGATTTTTGCGTTGGCTGTCGGCATTATCGTCCTGATTTTCCTGATCCTGAAGACGAAGGTCCATCCTTTCCTCGGTCTGATCATCGCCGCGGTGATCATCGGACTGCTGGGCGGCATGGCTCCCGACAAGATTCCTTCGTCGATTATCAACGGCTTCGGCGGCACGCTGGGGAGCATCGGCATCATCATCGGCTTCGGCGTGATGATGGGGCAGATTTTCGATAAAACCGGCGCCGCCGAACGCATGGCTCTGACGTTCATCAAGCTCTTCGGCAAGAGACATGAACACTGGGCCATGGCGCTTACCGGTTTCATCGTCTCCATCCCCATTTTCTGCGATTCCGGCTTCGTCGTGGTCAGCCCCATCGCCAAGGCCATTTCCAAGAAGACGCGCCGCTCCATTGTGGCCATCGCCACGCCTCTGGCGGCCGGTCTGGTCATCACGCACTCCGTGATTCCTCCCACTCCAGGACCTCTGGGCGTGGCCGGAACGTTCGGCGTCGACATCGGCGGGTTCATCCTGTGGGGCATCCTGATCTCCATCCCCATGGCGATCGCGGCCACGCTCTACGCGCAGTGGTACGCCAAAAAGCTCTATCAGCTTCCCGCTGACAATGAGGAAGGCTGGGAGAGACCCGAAGTGATTGCGGTCGTCGAGAGCGACAGCGAACTTGTCCCCTCGCGCGAACTGCCCTCCGCCTTTGACAGTTTCCTGCCCCTTGTGGCGCCGATCGTGCTGATCCTCCTGAACAACATCGCCGCCGCGGTGAAGATGACGGGAATCGTGAAGACTGTCATCACGTTCCTCGGCAACCCCATCATCGCCGTAGGCATCGGTCTGCTTCTGGCTCTCTTTGTGCTGGGCCGCGATCTGGACAGGAAGACGGCCATCTCCGAGATGGAAGTCGGCATTAAGTCGGCGGGCATCATCATCCTCGTGACGGGCGGCGGCGGCGCTCTGGGCCAGATCCTCAAGGACAGCGGCACGGGCAACTACATCGCGCAGCTCCTTGCCAGCACCTCCATTCCTCTGACCGTCCTGCCCTTCATCATCGCCACGCTTGTCCGCTTCGTACAGGGTTCGGGCACCGTGGCCATGATCACCGCCGCGGGCATCACCGCTCCCATTTTGCAGGCCGCCGGCGCTAACATGATGCTCGGCGCTTTCGCCGCCTGCGTCGGTTCCCTGTTCTTCAGCTACTTCAACGACAGTTACTTCTGGGTCGTCAACAATCTGATGGGGATCAGGGAAACCAAGGAGCAGATCCGCAACTGGTCGGTCACTTCCACGGTCGCCTGGGCCATCGGCTTTATTGAGCTGATGATCCTCAGCGTCGTCCTGTAAGGGATAAAACGCTCTCCGCGTCCGCTACTTGAACAACGGACACGGAGCAATCGGCGGGCGGCGCGGTCTTTTACGGCCGCGCCGCCTTTCGGTTTTTGGGATGCGGAAAGAACGTCCGTCACAGGAACGCAAACGCGACCCGGCTTGCCGTGACTTCCGGCGGTTGACAGCGGGCGGAATTTGTGCTAATCAGACGGAAAGGCATCACAATTTTCAATCCGTGGAGGTTTCAACATGAAACACGCTTTCAGCATCGCTGCCGTCCTCACCGCGTTCGCGCTTTCCTCTCTTCCGGCCGGTGCCTTTAAAAATCCCGTGTCGCTGGCCGGACAGGGCAGTTTTTTCGCCGGCGGGAGCGTCGTGACCCGCCAAGGCGCGTTCGATCCGGCCAAACCTTTTCACGAGGACGGACAGACGCTTCACGGCGATCACGCCTATGTCTTCTGGCAGAAACCCGTGAACGCGCGCGCGTTCTCTCTTGTTTTCCTGCACGGCGCGGCGTCGACAGGCAAAGCGTGGGAAACGACGCCCGACGGACGCGAGGGGTTCGCGGACATCTTCCTTGAGCGGGGCTACGGCACGTATATCGTCGATCAGCCTCGGCGCGGGCGGGCAGGGCGCGCGACTGTGGACGGACACGTGCGCGCTTTCGCGGGGGAACAGTCCCTGTTCGGCACAGGGAGGATAGGAAAGTGGCCGAAACCTTACCCCGGCGTGCAGATGAAGACGGACGAAAAGACGCTTGACCAACACTACAGGGCTTTTTCCCCCAACACGGCGCCGTTCGACAGGGACGTGATCAGCGACGCCGTCGCCGCCGTCTTTGAGCGGTGCGGCAAGGCGGTTTTGGTGGCGCACTCGCAGGGCGGCGGCATCGCTTGGCTGACGGCCGTCAAAAGCGACAAGGTGCGCGCCGTCGTCGCGTACGAACCCGGGTACGGTTTTCTCTTCCCTGAGGACGAACTTCCTTCATCCGTTCCGACAAAAGGGCACGGCAGGTTAAGAGCGTTCGAGGTTCCTCCCGAGGAGTTCGAAAAGCTGACGAAAATCCCCATCCTGCTGATCTACGGCGATAACATCCCCGCGGAACCGACGGACGACCGCGGGCAGGAAAGGTGGCGCGGCAGTCTCGCCATGGCGCGTCTGTGGGCCGAGACCGTCAACCGTCACGGCGGAGACGTCACACTCATTCATCTGCCGGAAATCGGCATTTACGGCAACACTCATTTTCTGTTCCAGAACCTGAACAACGAGCAGATCGCCGACGTCCAGGAAAAATGGATGCGCGAAAAGGGCCTCGACATCCGCTGAAAACACAAAAAAGCCTGAACGGAGCCGTCATGCTTTTTCGCGCGAACAACCGGCAGGGGCAAAAACGCGTTAAAGGCGAATATTGCCGCCCGTTACGCTCACAGGAGGAAGAAGCGCAAGGCGTGCCGCCCTGCCCGACCGCCGAAAATCTACGGGAGCGCACGTCTGTGTCCCGCGTTCGGCAGAGGCAACACAAAATTTGACCGCGTCTGCCGGAGCAACGCGCTCTCGCGTCCCTATGGTCTCGTCCGACTCGACGGACCGGCCGTATAGCCAAGGGTCTGCCCCGCAGCGAAACGGAAGATACACTGCATAGAAAAGGAGGAAAAACATGAGCAATATCCTGGTTGCCTATTTCAGCGCAAGCGGCGTCACAAGAAAGGTCGCGAAGACGTTTGCGAAAGCCGCTGGAGCCGACCTGTTCGAGATCGTTCCCGAAGTTCCCTACACGCGCGCCGACCTCGACTGGACGAACTCGAAAAGCCGCAGTTCCGTGGAGATGAGAGACAAAAATTTCCGTCCCGCGATCGCCGCCGGCGCCCGTGTGGCGGACATGGCGCGGTACGACACAATTCTGCTGGGTTTTCCGATCTGGTGGTACGTTGCGCCGACCATCGTCAACACATTTTTGGAGCAGTACGACATGAAGGGCAAGAAGATCGTTCTGTTCGCCACGTCCGGTTCCAGCGGCATGGGAAACAGCGCCAGAGAGCTTGCCCCATCGGCGCCCGGCGCTGTCTTCGCGGGAGAAAAGCGCGTAAGCGCGGACATCGGCGAAAAGCAGGCGAAAGCGTGGCTTGATACTCTGAAACTGTAGAGTCCGCCTTGCCGCGAAGAGAAAACGTAAAACGGGGCCTGCCTTGCCGAATCTTCCATTTTCTCTCTATCGACATGTGCGGCGCCGTGCCGGAATCTGACCGTGAAACACAAAACGCCCCCGTTCGGGGCGTTTTGTGTTTCACGCAGGAGTTGAAAGTACGCTGTTCAACCGTTTAAGTCGTTTTGCTTCTGTTCTTCCGACCCCCGCCCCAGCGCGCTTTGGCGGCGGCTTCCGCGCGGGCGATGGCGAGGGCGACTTCGGGATCGCGAACGACGGACGAAGTACGGGCGTAAGCGGCGTCGACGTCTTGTTTCTCTGGTATCAAACGGCGAGCACGCGGCTGAGCGCGGGTATGTCTTCTTTCGGGACTGCGCATGACGGCGCGCACTCCCGCCAACTCCAGTCCAGTGACGGTTCTGACGCGCGCGGCAAGCGTGCCTCCGCTCATGTTGACCATCTGCGCCGCCGCGGGCGTCTCGCAGGCGACAAGGAGGACGCCGTGTTCAACGCTTCGCGGCCATGTGCGCGCGGCCAACTGCGGACCGAGGATGTCGTCCCAGCGTCGCTCCATCTCGGCCAGTTTCAACGCGGTACGAAGAGCGGGGTGCATTTTTTGCCTGATAATCTGCACGACAGGCTGTTCGCCGGGCGAATCTCTCTTTTCCATGGCTGTCTCACACCTTCCTTGCCGGAGAGGAAGGACGACTTCTCCCGAGCCGTCGGGCGTGTTCGCTCAGATAGACTGAAAGGTACTGAAGGTCCGTCGGCGTGACGCCCGAGATGCGGCCCGCCTGTCCGAGCGTGGCGGGTCGAACGAGCTCGAGTTTCTCTCGACTTTCCGTCAGCAACCCCGTGAGTTCTGAATAGTCGAAGTCCGGCGGAATCTTCATGTTTTCAAGACGGAGCATTCTCTCCACGGCGCGCCGCTGCCGTTCGATATACCCCTGATACTTGACGGCCGTCTCGACGTCGGAGGCGGCTTCGCCGCACAGAGGCGGGCCGGGCAAAAGGGCGGCGACTCTCCCGTAATCCATCTCGGGACGGCGAAGCAGCTCCGCGGCGCTGACGCCGTGGTCGACCGGCGCGCTTTTCGCGGCTGCAAGGGCCGGATTGACGACTACAGGCGGGAGATGCGTGACGTTCAGACGCTCGATCTCCGCGTCCTCGCGCTCCCATCGCCTTTGCAGTCGGTCAAACTGATCGGAACTGACGAGGCCGAGGCGGCGGCCTATCGGGGCCAGTCGCCTGTCGGCGTTGTCGTGGCGCAGGAGAAGCCGATGCTCGCACCGGCTGGTCAACATGCGATAGGGTTCCTTTGTGCCGCGCGTGACAAGATCGTCGACGAGAACCCCGATATAGGCCTGGTGCCTGCCGAGGACGAGAGGTTCTTCGCCGCGCAGACTGAGCACAGCGTTGATACCTGCCAGCAGCCCCTGCGAAGCGGCCTCCTCGTAACCTGATGTGCCGTTGATCTGCCCCGCGCAGAAGAGCCCGGGCAAACGTTTCATCTCCAGCGAGAGGGCAAGCTGACGCGGGTCGATCGCGTCGTATTCGATAGCGTAACCAGGACGCAGAATGACGGCATCGGCGCACCCCGGCAGCGTGCGAGTCATGGCGATCTGCACGTCGTAAGGCAGGCTGGTGGAAAAATTCTGCACGTAGATTTCCACGCTGCCACGCGCGACGGGCTCGAGGAAGATGGGATGGCTGTCCTTTTCTGGAAACGCCATCACCTTAGACTCGATGGATGGACAGTAACGGGGGCCCGTGCCGGTGATTTCTCCGTGAACGATGGGCGATCTGTCCAGATTATCGGCGATGATGCGATGCGTTCGCTCGTTGGTGCGGATCATGCCGCAGCTGATCTCGCGGCGGACCTTCTTCTCCCCCCAGATGTCGAAGCAGACGGGCGAGGGCTCGCCGTGCTGGAGTTCGACGCCGCTCCAGTCGATGCTGTCGCGGTACAGGCGCGGCGTGGTGCCTGTCTTCAGCCTCTGCATGACGATGCCCGCCTCGGCGAGGGAGCGGGAGAGTTTGACGGCAGGTTGCTGCCCCATAGGACCGGATGGAAAGTTGACGAGTCCGACGTGCACGCGTCCGCCCAGGTGAGTGCCCGTAGCGAGGATGACGCGCGAAGCCTCAAAGGCCAGCTGAAAGCGGGTCTTGACTCCCTTGAGCCTGCCGTCCTCGATCCAGAGATCTTCAACCTGGTCCTGAAAGACGCGCAGATTTTCCTGCGCCGTCAGCGCGTCCAAATAGGCGGCATGATAAGCGTTGAGGTCGCACTGTGCGCGCAGAGCGCGCACGGCGGGGCCTTTAGAGGTGTTCAGCCAGCGCATCATCATCGCGGAAGCGTCGGCCGCGCGCGCCTGAAAACCGCCGAGCGCCGAAATTTCTCGCACAAGGTTGCCCTTGGCGGGCCCGCCGATGGAAGGATTGCACGGCATGCAGGCAATGTGATCCACGTCCTGCACAATCATCAGCGTCTCGGCCCCCATCTTCGCGGCCGCGAGGGCCGCTTCGCACCCTGCGTGGCCGCCGCCGACGACGATCACGTCAAAAGCGCTCTCGGGAAAGACGTTCATCTGCCGTGCTGCTCTCACCTGCGGCCGGTGTCCTCGTAGGTGAGCACGGTGTCGCTCCGCGAAAGAGAACGGTTCTCGTAGAGCGTGACGGACACGCGGTTAAACGAGCCTGAAGTCCAGCGCGCTCCGCAGACGACGCCGCTTTCCTTGAGTTCTTCCGACGCTGTCCCGTACTTTTGAGTCAGCATGGAGTTCAGATGGACGTAGTTGGCCGTGAAAGGAAAATACTTTTTATTTCCCTTTGATCGCTCGGCCGCGGCTTTCTCGGCGGCCTCAAGCTCACCCGTGCGCGTGAAGGCGAAACGGGCCAGGAAAAGGCCTTTTCCTGAAAACCTGAGCAGCAGATACCCCTCGCGACCGAAAAAATTCACCCCGTAAAAAGCTTCCCTGTAGTTCGGCAGGTAGCCGTACTCGCACAGAAGCCGCGCTCCTCTGCCCGACAGTATCTGATAAGCGTCCTTTGACGTGGTGCCGAACTTCACGCCCCAGACGCCGTCGATCGGTTCAGCGGCGCAGAGGGCGCTGAAAACCGTCAGCACAAGCGCAAGGGCGAAAATTGCCTTTTTCATCATAGTACCTCCTCTCGGTACGTCAAAACGGGCCGGAATGGAACGGACCCAGCGATGCTGAAGGCGGGTTCCATTCATTCATATTAGTCAAACCCTTTTAACTCTTTTCGTTCTGTGTTTGTACGATCGTCCCGGCGGACACGCGCCACGCGGCACCTTCAAACTTCGGCGGAACGCTTTCCGCTGTGGCGGCGAACACCTGCCAGCCGCTACGGGTAAGGCAATCCATCAGCACTTCCCTGCCGCTCGCGTCCAGTTCGCTCGTCACCTCGTCAAACAAGAGCACGGGAGAAGCGCGATACCTGTATTCCACTGACGCCGCAGCGGCCATGATCAGTGTCAGGGCGGCACGGCGTCTCTGCCCGCGACTGAGGATTTCGGGAGCGCGCCGGCCACCGCAGAAAATCTCCAGGTCGTCGCGGTGCGGGCCGACGAGTGGAACGCCGCATGCTCTTTCGCGCTCTTCGCACAGTGCGCAGGAAATCCGGAAATCCTCGAGAAGGTCATCAGCCCTGCCCGCGCCGCCTCTTTTCAGCTTCAGATCGATCCGGCGAGGCTGAAGATCTTCCCATTTTTTCATGTTCCCGCTCAAGGCTTCCGTCACTTCAAGACGACACTCCCACAGCCATGCGGCCAGGGCGGCCATGGTCTCCTGTGTGACGTGCGTGGAGTGTCCCAGCCTCAACAGGTGACGGCGATGGCGCGTGATCTTGCGGTATTCCGAAAGTTTCCACGCGTAGAGCGGAAACATCAGCGCGCAGAGCACGTCGAGAAAGCGACGGCGCACCGCGGGAGAACCTTCAATCAGGGCCATGTCAGGGGACAGAAAGGCAAGCGACTGCACGCAGTTTCTCAGGTCTCCCCATCGGCACACCCTGCCGTCAAGGCGCAGCGAGGCGCGCGCGGCGATCGACACTTCAAGGAGCGCTGAACGTTCGCCCTCGGCCTGCGCCGCCAGCGACGCCCCTCCCTCGCTGTTCCACTTTACGGCTTCGCCGCAGCCGGAGCCGCTAAAGGCTCCCCACCCCGTCAGGATATGGAGAGCCTCCAGCACGTTGGTCTTTCCGGAGCCGTTGTCCCCGTGCAGCAGGTTCAGCCCGGGGCTCCAGTCCACGAGCGCGTTCTCCAAGTTTCGGAAATTGCGGAAACGCGTTTTGGCGATCCGCATGCCGTGTCTTACTCCTCGGCGCCTATCGCCGTTTCAACGGCCTTCAGTTTGATCGGCATGAGCATGTAGATGAAGTCTTCCCCTTCAGGACGGGAGATGGTCATCTGTCCTTCGCTGCCGTTAAAAACCAACATGACGTCGCCGCCGTGGAACGCCTTGAGGCCGGAGATGAGATAGGAGACGTTAAACGCGACTTTGAGCGGCTCGCCGTTAATCTCTCCGTCGACGCTTTCGTTCGCCTCGCCGACTTCGGGCGCGCGTCCCGTCAGTTCCATCGAGCCGCCGGGCGACAACGTCAGCAGCACGATGCGGCTGTTGTCGCCGACGACGACGTTGATCCTGTCAAGCGCCTGGATGAACGACGCGCGTTCGGCTTTAAGCTGGGTCGTGCTGGTGTTGGTGAGAATGCGCTCATAGTTCGGGAACTTGGAGTCGATGCAGCGCACTGAATACTGCACGCCGGGCATGTTGAAGTACGTCACAGCGCCGTCCTGAAGCACTTCCACTTCCTGATCGGGCGCAAAACCGGACAGAATGTTCTCGTACTCGCCGAGCGACTTGAGCGGCAAGAGCATCTCGCGAACTTCTCCTCCGGCCTTGTCTTCGACGGCCGTCTTGGAAAGCGATAGGCGGCGGCCGTCTGTGGCGACGACGCGCAGTTCTCCGTTGGATATCTGGATAAGGCCACCGGAAAGGTATTTTGGAAAATCCTCGTTCGGCGCTCCCGCGATGCTTCCTTCGGCGATGACGCGGCTCAGTTCGCCCGCCGAAAGTCGAATGAACTCCTCGGCCGCGCGCGGCGTGGGAAGTTCGGGAAAGTCGGTGACGGGATAGCTCGTGAAGGAGTAACGGCTGCGTCCTGCCTTGATGGAACCCTTTTCGTTCTCTACGTTGACTGTGAATGGCGAGACGGGAATTTTTTTGAACAGTTCCCCGACGACCTTGAGCGGCAAAATAGCTTTTCCCGGTTCGATCACGGCTGCGCCCTCGGCCTTGACGCTGATGGTTGTCTTGAGATCGGTGGCGTTGAGCGTGACGCCGTTTTCGTCGGCGACGCACAGAATGCTCGCTAGCGCGGCCATGGTGCTTCTGGCTCCGGTGACGTGTTCGGCCATGTTCCAGTATTTCATGAAAATGTTTTGGGTGATTTCAAGTTTCACGAAGAAAACCTCTCTTTCACTGTATCTGTAACGAAACCGCCGTCTGAGGCGAGTTTCTCCGCGAGTTGAACGTCATTTTCTCTGACGGACAAAGAAAAAAGCGAAAACACCTTTAATGGCTGTTTTGTATTTTAAAACCAGTAACCGTAGTATCAGTGTGTGTGTAATATGTGGATAAAGTTCGTAAAGGCTGATGGAACAAGAAAAATCGCTTGTGGATAATTATGTGTAAAGCCGGTGTCCGTACGTTCACAGAATCCACAGTCTTTGGCGAGAGACGAAAAATGACGGCTTTATGCACATTTTTTTCGCATCTAAAATCACCACAGAGTCACAGTTTTTTCTCGATGTTTTCCACAATTTTTTTCACGCGGGGGTCTTCCCTGAGCAACGTCTCGATCTTGCGAATAGCGTGCAGAACCGTGGTGTGGTCTTTCTTGCCGAAGTCCTTGGCGATCTGCATCAAGCTGGATTCGGTGTGAGTGCGACAGATGTACATAGCAGTCTGGCGCGCGAGGGCGAGGTCGGCTGTGCGTCTCTTTCCCCTGATGTCCTCGGGCGTGTAGCCGAATTCGCCGGCGACGACGTTCATAATGCTCCCGAACGTGAGCATGCCTCTGTCGCTGCTGTCGATGACGTCTTTTAGCCACATGCGGGCGTTTTCGATGGTGATGGGCTGCTGGGAGAAGTTGGAACTGGCGACGACTCGGTTCAGCGCCCCCTCCAGTTCGCGGATGTTAGTCGGAATTTTCTCGGCTAGAAAAGCGATGACGTCGTCGTTCACGGGGATTCTGCGCTGATCCGTTTTTTTCTTGAGAATGGCGATCCGTGTCTCGTAGTCGGGCTGCTGAATATCGCCGACGAATCCCCAGACGAAACGGCTGACGATTCGTTCCTCGATGTCGTCGAGTTCTTTCGGCGGCCGGTCCGAGCTGAGGACGATCTGTTTTTTGGCGTCGTGCAGGTCGTTGAAAGTGTGGAAGAATTCCTCCTGGATGCCCGGTTTGCCCGCGAGAAACTGGATGTCGTCGATGAGCAGAATGTCAGCGCTGCGATATCGGGCGCGGAAATCAGTCTGACGGTTGTTCTTGATCGCTGTGATCAGGTCGTTTGTGAACTTTTCCGACGAGAGGTAAGTGACTTTCAGGTCAGGGTACTGATTGAGCGCATAGTTGCCGATGGCGTGCATCAAGTGAGTCTTCCCAAGTCCCACGCCGCCCCAGATGAACAGTGGGTTGTAGGCCCTTCCCGGTTCTTCGGCGACGGCGAGGCTGGCCGCGTGCGCGAGCCTGTTCGACTTACCGACGACGAACGAGGCGAAATCATATTGTCGGTTCAAGCCGTTGGGACTGATCGGCGGTTTGACGGACGGAATTTTATCCTGTTCCTGAAGGGATTTTCTGTTCTCGGAGACGACGACAGTGACGCCTTCCCCCAGACTCTCCTCGGCCATTGTCTCGTCAAGCGCCGACAGATACTTGTCCTCTATGCGTCTGGCGACGAAGTCGTTGCCGGCGTCGAGGATCAGCCGCCCGCTCTCGACGCGAACCGGAGAACACGAATTCCTGAGCCAAATATCGACGTCTTTCTGAGGCAGCCTTGAGCCGACGGCGGCGAGAATCTGTTCCCAGATTTTTTCAGCGTCATTCATGTGCAGTCCCACCTTGTACGCTTTTTCGCGGGCATTCCCGAAAAAACGTGAACTTCTCAGCCGCGCTGTGGTTGCCACCCTGAAACGGCGGCCGAACGGGAAAGGCGCTCTCGAATAAGGAAAGAGTTTTTTCACGGACACAGAAGCGACATTATCCACAGCTATTATCCACAAAAAACGGCAAACTTCAAGGCTAGAATGGAGGAACCTCGGGAAAACTTGCCGACTCGGGTCTTTATTCTAAAGACGCACTCGGGAAACCGTGAAGGAGTTTAGAGACGTTTTCCAACAGGGCGTTCGGCGTTGTATAATAAAAAAAACGGCGTCCCGCGCGGACGCGACAATACGAAAAGGAATGAAAACAATGACAATTTATTTGAACAACGCCGCGACGACGTGGCCTAAGCCCCCGTGCGTGGCCGAGGCGATGAGCGCCTTTTTGATGAACGAAGGGGCGAACGCAGGAAGAGGATCGGCTTCGGCTCGAGATATGGGGACGCTGGACATGATTCTGGAATGCCGCGAGCGCGTCGCTTCGCTTTTTGGAGGGTACGAGAACGCGTCCCCGCGATACGTAACCTTCACGGCGAACATCACAGAGTCGCTCAATCTGGTGTTGAAGGGTTTTCTAAAGCCAGGCATGAGTGTCTTGACGACGTCGATGGAGCACAACGCTGTCACTCGTCCCCTGCGCCGTCTTGAAGAAACGGGCGTCAAACTTCAGATCGTCCCCTGCGACGGCGCGGGACGGCTAGAGGCGGAACGGCTGGCTGCCGCTCTCGACGAAAGCGGCGCCGATCTCGCCGTAATCTGCCACGGCAGCAACGTATGCGGCACGGTGCAGGATCTGGAAGAGTGCGCGCGAATCTGCCGCGAAAAGAACGTGCCGCTTGTGGCTGATACGGCGCAGACGGCGGGCTTGATTCCGCTTGACGCTTCGCGTCTCGGCTTGGCGGCGCTGTGCTTTACGGGACACAAGGGGCTGATGGGGCCGCAGGGGATCGGCGGCGTGGTCTGGCGTCCCGACTTTGCTGTCCGCTGTCTGCCCCTGGTGGAAGGAGGAACGGGCAGTTTTTCTCACCTTGAACGGCAGCCGAATCCGTTGCCCGACCGTTTTGAAAGCGGCACGCTGAACTTGCCCGGCATCGCTGGATTAAACGCCGCGCTTGACTGGATCGAGAAACGCGGCGTCGACGATCTGCGCCGCCGTGAAAACGAGCTTGGCGCACGCCTGCTCGACGGGCTGAAAAGAATGGATGGTGTGCACGTCTACGGCCTGCCCGACATGACAGACGGCGCGCGACTGGCCGTGTTCGCCGTCAATTTTGACGGCGTTGACAACGCGCTTTTGGCCGACGAGATGAGTCGTTGCGGCGTCGAAACGAGGCCTGGACTGCACTGCAGCCCGTGGGCGCACAGGACTCTCGGCAGTTTTCCCCAAGGGTCTCTCAGGATCAGTATCGGGGCATTTAACACCCATGAAGAGATTGACAAGGCGTTGATGATTATTGACCAATCTGTGGAAAAGACGCGATCGGTTTCGCGAATCGCGGTCCTGTAGCAGAAGCCGGTCATGTGAAGAAATTTTTCGCGCGCTGAAAAAAACCGTTCGTAGGGCCGAGGCGAAAAACGCCTTATGATACGGAATTCAAGGGGGCTTTTGTCATGGATGAGAGGTTGAAAAGCATTATGTCGCGGCGGAGCATCCGCGCTTTTACCAAGGAGCCTGTCGGAGAGGATGTCATGAAGGAGATCCTTGCCGCGGGATTGTGCGCCCCAAGCGCGTGCGCCCGTTTTCCCGCGAGGTTCATCGTGCTCGACAGGTCGCGCATGAGAGAACTGGCCGGTGCGGTGGCGCAGAAAGCGCCGTTTGAGCAGGGACGGTGGGCGATCGCCGTCTGCGCCGACACGAGAGGTTACGAGGGAGGCGTGGCGTGGATCGAAGACTGCGCAGCAGCGATGGAAAACATGCAGATAGCCGCTTTTGCTCTCGGGCTCGGCGCGCTGTGGTACGGCGTCTATCGCCGCGCCGCCAAGGAACCGCAGGTACGAGCCGTTCTCAAGTTGCCCGAAGGTGTCGAGGTGCTTGGCGTCGCCGTGTTCGGGCACGCCGCGGAACACAAGGAACCGAACGTTCCCGACGAAAGCCGTGTGCGTTACGGCGTCTGGAGCGATGAACGCTGACCGATCGAACATAAACGAGAGGCCGTTTCTGACTGGGAAACGGCCTCTCGTTTATATGCGCATGACAACCGGCGCAGACTGTGCACGGTATCCCTTCACATCTCGTCGGATCCGGCGGCGTGAAGTTCCGGCGACTCGCTCCAGCGAGGCGAACGCACGAGGAGCGAACGGGCTTCGTAGCTTTCAAAAAGCGCCGTCAGGCGGGGTCTGTCGTTTACAGGGACGAGGACGGTCACGGATACTTCTTCCGCATAGGCCGTGTGCAGGCGCTTTTCGTCGACGCCCGCCCCCCTGAGCAGACGTGAAAGCGCGGCAAAACGCTCGTAATCTGTTTTCAGTTCAAGAGCGTAGAACGGTCGCACGCGTTCGAACACGGCTGTGGCGAGAGCGCCCTCGGCCGCCGCGGCGTAGGCGTCGATGAGTCCCCGCACGCCCAGCTTGACGCCTCCGAAATAGCGCGTCACCACGATCACGGCGCAGCTGACGCCCGCCCTGCGCAGACAGCCGAGAATAGGGCGACCGGCGGTTCCGCCCGGCTCGCCGTCGTCCGAGCAGAACTCCTCGGTGTCAGGAAAGCCAAGACGCCAGGCAGGACAGTTGTGCGACGCCGAACGGTGTTTTCGCCGCGCGGCGTCGAGAACCGCACGCGCTTCGTCCGCCGTCGCGGCAGGACAGAGCGAGGCGATGAATTCGCTGCGTTTTTCGCGAAAGGTGTACGAGGCAGGGGACGCGGGGCGAAGACAGCTCAGCGCCAGTTCTCCCGACAGCGTTCCCACGTTTCCTCCAGCGAAATGGGCACGACTTTGGTGTCGCCGATGGCGCCCATGAAGTTGCTGTCGCCTGTCCACCTGGGTACGACGTGGCAGTGCACGTGCGTGTCGATGCCCGCTCCCGCGGCGGCGCCGAGGTTGATGCCGACGTTGAACCCGTCCGGACGGAACGCCCGTTTCAGGCACTCGATGGATCTGGCGATCAGACTGTGGAACTCAAGCGTTTCCTCGGGCGTGAAACTGCTCAGATCGGTTGTGTGGCGGTACGGGATGATCATCAGGTGTCCCGAGCTGTAGGGATAGGCGTTGAGAATGACGAAACAGGTTTTTCCGCGAAAGACGATGAAATGTTTCTTATCGTCGCCGCCGTCGGCGGGAAACTCGCAGAAGATGCACTTCGCGCCGCCGCTTTTCGTCGATCGGATGTAACTGTATCTCCACGGCGCCATGAGCGTTTCCATTGTACGATGCCTCTTTTCTGAAATTTTCGGTTCATCGACCTGTCTCGAAGACGGATGAAAAAGTTATCCATATCCTGTGGATAATTTCTGTGGATAAGATAAGAACGACGCGCCGCCTCGGGGTCAATGTGTCATAAAAACGATATTTTTCTCTTTGGAAAGCTATTAACCAGACTTTTGAAAACTCCGCGCAATTTTCTTTAAGGGCCAAACTAAAGTCGCGTCGACGAAATAAGTATTATCAAACTGTTTTTCAGATGTTGACAATATGGGGACGGCAAAGGTGAGCGGGGGACGACGGCGTTTTGTTTCGTCACGTCCGAATCACCGTTAAAAGCGAGCTTCAGCGAGATCGTCAAATCCGTTTATAAGGGTTCCCCATCTCATTTTTGTCTCTTCAGAAAAAACGCGCGCTGTCAAGTAGCGGAAAGTATGCTTTTTCAGGTTGTGAAAATGTGGAAAACATGTGGATAAGTGTGCGGCCGATAAAAAATGGGATCAGGAATTTGATTTTGCGCGGGATGGATCGCGCAGCATGGCGAGAATGCCTTTTATCTCGCGGACGGCTGAAAGGAGAGCAGCGGCGAGGCCGCCAAGCAAACATAGAGGCATGCTCCAATCCGGCCAGCCTCTGCCCAGACACCAGCGCCCCAGGTAGAGCCCTGCGAGGAGATAGCCGCAGACCAACAGCGCGGCGCCGGTGACGCGGCTGATAACGATCAGATCAGCGGCCCGTGGGATTTTCATGGCGTTTTTGGGGGAGAAGAAAGTCCATCTCGCGTTCAAGAGCTTCGCATACGCGGTTCACCTGTTCGCGCGACAGGCCCGACAGAACGAGTCGGTTGTCTGTGCCGCGCGATGTCGCCTTGATGGCAAAACCCAGTTTCCTGCTCAGCCCGGCGACGCCCTTCGGTTTCCACTCAACTCGGGATATATCTCTGCGAGACTCCCCGCGCCCGTTGGCGGCGTCCACGCGGCGTGTCAGCTCGCGCACCGACCAGTTTTCGCGGGCGCAGTCCTCGGCGAGGGCGACGACGTATTTGTCGGGGTCTTTCAGGGACAAGAGCACCTTGGCGTGGCTTTCGCTGATCCTGCCGGCGACGATGAGGCTGCGCACGGCTTCAGGGAGCGTCAGCAGACGTAACTTGTTCGACAGCGCGGGGCGAGCGATGCCGATCATGCCGGCGGCCTGCTCCTGCGTGAGATTTTCCTTTTCCATCAGCGACTTGACGGCGACGGCGACTTCGATGACGTTGAGATCGTCGCGCTGAAGGTTTTCCACGAGGGATATTTCCCTCAACTCGCTCTCGCTGCCGCGAACGATGCGCACGGGCACTTCCTCGATTCCGGCGGCCTGGCAGGCGTGGTAACGACGTTCGCCCGCGACGATGCGGTAACGTTTTTTGCCCTTCGCGCCCGTCGGCGTGACGATGAGAGGCTGGAGCAGCCCGTGAACTTTTACGGATTCCGTCAGGTCGGACAGTGTCTGTGTGTCAAAGTTCTTGCGCGGCTGTTCAGGGTCGGGTTCGATGTCGGACAGACGGGCCAGTTCGGTGTGCCGCGCCGTGCGCGAGACGTCCTGCCGCGACAGCAGCGCGCCAAGGCCGCGTCCCGGCTGGATGAGAGAAGCGCGTTTGGGGGCGGGACGCGCGGACGGCAGCGACGTAAAAGGGGCGCTTTGTCCGCTTTCTTTCTTTAAAGCCATAGTCTTTTTACCTCCAGTGCCAGTTCGCGATAGGCCTCCCCGCCGCGGCTCGAACGGTCGTAATCGTGAATGCTCACTCCCTGGGCGGGAGCGGCGGCGAGATCGACGTTGCGGGGAATGACGGTCTTGAGGACGCGGTCGTCATAGACTTCCCTTATTTGGGCTTCGATTTCGCGCGTCAGACGCAGGTTGGGATTGTACATGGTCAGGAGGATGGCGTCGATCTGCGCGCCGGGGTTGACTCCCTGCTCGCGCACCATCTGCAGGGTGCGCGCCAGCAGACTCAATCCCTGCATGGCGTAGTACTCGCACTGCAGGGGCACGAGAAGGCGAGTGGCGGCCGCCAGCGCGTTGACCGTTAGCAGCCCCAGCGACGGAGGACAGTCGATGATCGTCACGTCGTAGTCGTCCGCCAGCAGGGCCAGCGCGTTTTTGAGGATAAATTCTCGCCCTTCTACGCCGCCGACGTCGATGTCAAAGGCGACGAGATCGATGTCGGACGCGATCAGCGAGACGTTTTTCGCGCTGGTCGAGTGGACGGCCCACCTCGGATTTTCGCCGAGCGAGAGCACGTTGTACAGCGACTTTGATTCGTCAAACTGAAACTGGAAGCCGAGCCCGCTTGAGGCGTTGCCCTGCGGGTCGGCGTCGACGACGAGAACGCGTTTGCGCATCGCGCCCAGCTCGGCGGCCAGGTTGACGCTGGTAGTCGTCTTGCCGACGCCGCCCTTCTGATTGATCACGACGATCGTTATCACCGCAATCACCTCCACCACGGTTTTTTCTCCGCCCGTCCGGGACGACGAGGATAACTTTCCGGACAGGGAGATGCTTTGTTCCATTCAAGCACGCAGCCGTACCGTCCATGGTGCTCGTATTCGTACAGGCGGGGTTCGCCCAGGCCGAGGGTGTTCCAACGGCCGTCAAGCGCCATGAGCTCTTTGCCGACGGAACTGCCTTTCATGGCGAGAGCTTTCCCGCCAGGGGACACAAGCGGCGAGAGGTATTCGGCGATGACGCCCGCTTCGCTGACGGCGCGCGCGACGGCGCAGGCACATTGTTCGCGGTTTCCGGCGGCATAGTCCTCGGAGCGGGCGCAGACGACGCGCGCGTTTTCAAGCCCCAAAGCGGTTATGACGGACGAAAGCGCTCTTGTCTTGCGCGAAAGGCTGTCGAGCAGCACGAATTCGAGATCGGGTCGGCAGACGGCCAGCACCGCGCCCGGCAGTCCTCCTCCCGTGCCCACGTCGGCGACGCGGCCTTTTTGCGGCAGCAGCGGCAGCAGGCGCAGACAGTCGGTGATGTGTTCGCGCCACAGGGTTTCCCCGTCGCGCGGTCCCACGAGGCGGACGCGCTCGTTTATCTCAAGCAGCAGAGCGCCGAACCGCCGCAGCAGGGATTCCGTCGTCGTCGAAAGGGCGGGACTCTGCGGCAGGAGCAATCTTTCCAAGGTCGTTCACCTCCGCGGCGTTTTGCTTATCATACTACAAAAAAGTTCCACGCGGAACATCTGCGCGGAACTTTTTTCACAAAAAATGGCTGCGGGAGCGGGAAAGGGACGGCGTTTCCTTCCCGAAAGCGCCGCTGCAATCATGTACTGTAGCAACATCAGTTTCTTTTCCCGACTTTTGCAAGTTTGTCGTTTACATGCACATCATGAATGATAGGGAAAGGTCGCGCGTGGAAGATATGGTGGACGTAATCATGATGAGATCGTTCGTCGGTGGCACGACGCCGTATTACAAGCTTGAAGTCGCTAAACTGCATCCGTTTGAGCCCAATGAGAAAATTATCGGCCTATTAGATAAGGTCAACGTTGCGGCAATGGACAACGGTTTTGAGCCGTTTGGCAGGATCGTACTCGGTGGCGTTTCCGACACGGGGGTCATCTCCCGCGCAGGGATCCCCGTTCTGTGTTCCTGCGGCGTCATCGGCGAGTTCAACCACAACCTGAAAGAGTACGCTGTCGTAGAGTCGATGTTCGAAGGCGCTAAGATTTACGCGCTGACGGTACTGTCGTACTGAAAAATTGATCAATATGCAAAATTGTTTAGCGTCGAACGCTTTTCATCTCCAAATTAAAAACACCGTCGATGTATCGGCGGTGTTTTATGCTGGCGTGGCGCGTTTTACGTGTTTTACCGTTCGGGCTCGAACATGCCGTTTAAAGCTTTCTCAAGGTCGGACATAGCGTTCCCGTAGGCCGTCCAGTCGCCGTTTCTCAGGGCGCTCTGCGAACGGTCCCAGGCGTTTTTGGCGTCGCGGGCAAGCGCTTGAACAGCGCTGTCGGAGACGGTGCTTGCGGGAGAAATCGCTTCGGGCGCGGAGTTTCCCCGCGTATCCGCGTCCTCGGGCTTCCAGCGCAGGAGTTTTTCCAGAGCGCCTTCAAAGGTCTCGTCCCACACGACGTGACCGGCGCTGGAGAGGATGACGCGCTTCAGCTCGGGCAGATCGCTCTGGCTGGCCTTGAGGTAGAGCGGCCGCACGTAGAGCAGCGAGTTGTTGACGGGAACGACGAGCAGATGTCCGTTGATCACGTCGCTGCCGCGCTGCGACCACAGCGAAAGTTGGGCGCTGATCTCGGGAGTCTGGTTGATGAGCGCGCTGATCTGGTTCGGCCCGTAAATGAGCGTCTGCTTGGGGAAACGGTAGAGCACGAGCCTGCCGTAGTTGGCTCCGTCGCAGCGGCCCGCCATCCAAGCGATCATGTTGTCGCGGCCAACGGGGGTGTAAGGCGTCATCATAAGGAACTCCGGCTGAGGCTCGCCGATCAGCTTGTTGATTACGTAGTACGACGACAGAGACCCCTCGCTCTCCTCGTCCTTGAGCGTGTTCCACACGTCCTCCTTGTTGTAGAACGTGTTGGGATCGCCCATGTGGTACGTGCGGTAGATGTCCGCCTGCACGGCAAACAGGTCGCGGGCGTAGCGCAGATGGGCTTTCAGTTCGGTTCCCATCTCTTCCGCGCCGCTGAACAGGGCGGGGAAGATGCCGCGCCAGCAGCGCAAGATCGGGTCGTCCTCGTCCACGACGTAGAACTTCATGTGCCCGTCGTAAGCGTCCACGGTGCACTTCACGCTGTTGCGGATGTAATTCACTCCGCCCTCCAGCCGTCCGCGGCGGTAGCGCCGCCCTACAGGCTCGGAGTAAGGATAGCGGTTTGAAGTGGTGTAGGCGTCGACGATCCAGACGATCCGCCCGTCGATGACGGCGATGTACGGGTCGGAGTCGTAGGTGAGGAACGGCGCGGCGCGGTTGAGCCTGGCGCGGATGTTGCGCTCGTAGATGACGCGGCTTTCGGGGGTGAACACGTCGGAAAAGAGAATTCTGCTGTCGCCGAACGCCAGCGTATAGACCAGACGGCGCCACAGAGAGCCGATGGGCACGCCGCCGTCGCCCTCGTAGGAACTGCGGGCGTTGCTTTCGCCCATGGGATAGTCGAACTCCCTGACGCTCGTCTTCACGAAAGCGTAGCTCATGGGGTTTTCGCCGAAGTAGATCTGCGGGCGGGAGACGGGCAGGTGAATGGAACTGACAGGCGGCAGGTCCTTGATGAGCAGGTTGGGCTGACCGTTCTGTCCCACCTCGCGCGCGCCGTTCATGACCAGACCGTAGCCGTGCGTGAACTCAAGGTGCTGGTTCACCCAAGTACGGTTCTGCATGCCGCTCAGGTCGAGTTCCCGAGGGGCGAGCATGACTTGTCGCATCTTGCCGTCGATGGTGTAGCGGTCGATGTCGATGGCGTGGAAATCGTAGTAGCTGCGGATCTCCTGAAGCTGCTTGTAACTCCGCAGAAGCGCTCTGTAGTCCCACAGGCGCATGTTCTCAAGCGTCTCGGCGTCGGCCTGCACGTCGGCCGCTGTCACGCCGTCGGAGGGCGTGATCTCGCTCGTCTCGATTTTGTCCATGTCATAGGCGTGCAGGGTAGCCGCGATGTTGTTGGCGATGTACTGTTTTTCCTTCTCAAATTCGTTGGGAACGACGATGTAGCGCTGCACCAGTTCGGGATAGACGCCGCGCAGCAGGATGTTGGAGGCAACGAACACGCCGGCGACGATGAGGATGAACTTCCAACTGCGCCTTGAGCGGATGGCGAACAGAAGCAGTCCGGCGGCGACGAACGCCAGCACCGCCATGACGTCGAGCGCCAAGAGCGTGGCGTGGATGTCGGTGTACCCCGGGCCGAAGACGACGCCGTTTGGGTTGTACAGAAGCAGGTAGCGCTGCATCACGAAAGAAAATCCCCAGCAGGCGGTCAGCAGCGAAGCGAGCGTGAGCACGTGCGCCAGCGGCGGACGAGGCACCGTGACGCGGACGCCGCGCAGCCGTGAGAAGAGGAGAAACGCGTAGATCGCGCCGCAGACGAAGAGGACGTCGAACAGGAGCCCGCTGATCCAGTTCTGGAGGAAATTCCAGAACGGCATCGAGAACACGTAGAACCCCACGTCGTTGCCGAAGATGGCATCGCGCACGCCGAACGCCCCGCCGTGAAGATATTGCAGCACCATCGGCCATTGATCCATGGTTTCGCCGCCCGCGGAAATGGCCATGAGCAGGGCGCCGGCCAGCGGAAGCCACGCGCTGAAGCGGTGATTCAAGATAACGGCGCTCAGTCCCTCCTGTCCCCCCGGCAACGCGCGGGCGAGGTTCAGGGCGATCCTCAGGTTGGGATAGACGAGCGCGAACGCTGCGGCGGAGAAAACGGCCAGCAGCAACCACTGCGGCAGCAGGCGCGTCCAGAACACCGAGGTGATGTTTTCTGCCTCATACCAGTAATAATCGGCGAGGAAATCCGCGATCAGCGGCAGTCCCGCGACGACGACGAGCAGCAGAACGAGCAGGGCGATCGTCCTTTTGCGAAAAGGCAGCTTCAGGCCACGCGGCGCCGGAGCGGTTTCCTGTTCATCGGGGCTGTCCCCGTCGTCCGCGGGAGCGTTTCCGAAAGGGAAGCCGCCAAACGGGAAACCGCCGAAAGGTCCGTTGCGATTGTTCCAGTCGTTCAAGTTCATCAGACAGATGCGCCTCCTTGTGGCAAAACGTCAGTCGCGAGGGGCAGCGGCGTCGCGATCGTGGGAGCCGCCGGGCGGGGCGTAGTTATAGCGCAGGGCGCCTTCGAGCGGACGGGGCGGGATGCGCGTGGCGACTCTGCAAACGCCGTCGCTCATCTCAATCCTGGTGAGATTCAGCGGCAGGTTGTACTTTTCCATGTCGAGAAACGGTTGGAGCCTGTCGATCGCCGCCTTGACCATGCCCTTTGACATTTTTTTGTCGTTGACCTTGAGCAGCACGTCTTCCAGCCACAGCGCCGTTCCCCGGCCGACGATGCGGCAGGACAGTTCCAGTTTGACCTTGACGCGCATCAGCTTGAGGTCGGCGTTGTAATATCCGACGGCGTGGATGCGACCGTCTTTCATGCTCACGCTGATGCGTTCCCATTCCCTGTCGTGGCCGAAGAGACGGTCGCGCAGGAAAGCGTTCACGTCGGATTCGTAAAAGATCCCCTCGGCGTGACAGGCCAGCATTTTCTTCACGAGCGGGTACTCCACGTCTTTCCACTGACTGGGAGGCGTCACGACGGCTTCAAGGCAGTCCATCTTCAGCGAGCTGATGTTCATGCCGCGCACGTTGGCGTTGACGCACTCCAGATACGCCCAGGGGATCTCGCCTTTTTCCGACGGCATGCTCTGCAGGCGGAGTTCCGCCTTTTCAGGGTTCATCTTTTTCAGAAAAAAATCGAACAGCTCGCGGCCGTAGTCCGCATCGGCGCAGTTTCCTCGCGCGGCGCAGCACAGTAAGAGGATCAGGAGAAAGGCGCTCATTTTTTTCAGTTTCACGGGTGGATTCTCCTTACGATAAGCGTCAGATCAGAAGCGTCAGCCCCGACGCGATGATGATCAGCATCACTCCGCGGCGGAACAGTCTGTCGTCGACGCGCGTAACCAAACGCGCGCCCAGCGCCACTCCCGCGAGCACGAACGGCAGCAGCGAGCCGAGCAGCTTGAAATAGTCGGCGGTGTAATAGCCGCGAAGTCCGAAAGCGACTGCCGACATGATGTTCTGCACCATGAGAAAGGCCGCCGTCGACGATCTGTAGACGTGCTTCGGCACCTGCCCCGCCGTGAGGAAAATAGCCACGGGCGGAGCGCCGAGAGAGATGCTGCTCGACAGCATGCCGCTTGCAAAGCCGACCATCATGCGCGGGAAAAAACCCTGCGCGGAACACTTCCGGCCCGACCACAGCACGGCGCCGGAGAGCGCGACAAACAGTCCCACGCCGGTCTTGAAGGCCTGCGCGGGGACGATGTGCGGCAAAAGCGTCCCCGGCCAGATACCGCACGCGCTGCCGAGCAGCAGAGGAAGGATCATGCCCCAGTCGGCGTTTTTGCGAAGCTTTAAAAACAGCGACAGGTTCATGAACACAGCCAGCCCCACGTTGACGGGAGCCATCATCGTTGGAGGCAGCACGCGCAGCGTGATCGGCGCGGAAAAAAGTCCCATCGCGAAGCCAATCAGCCCCTGGATGATCCCTCCGACGAAGACGGCGGCGCAGGCCAGTGCGAGAGGACCGAGCGCGATCATGTCAGTTCAGCGCGCCTGTTCGCGATGACGTCCATGATTCCACGGAACGACCGCGCGAACGCCTCAAGCCCGTCGGCCAGCAGTCTGGCATTGACTTCCCCCAGATTCACGCCCAGCGACGGCAGAGCGGCAAGCGTCTTCTCAAAGCCCGGCAGGTCGACCGTGCGCGCGGGATTCCCCGACTTCATGAACGCGTCAAGCGCCGCTGGTGGCAGCGTGTTCACCGTGTCCGGCCCGATCAGCGCGTCGGTGTAGAGCGTGGGCGAATACGCCTTGTTCTTCACGCCCGTGCTCGCCCACAAAGGACGCTGCACGCGCGCGCCACGCGCGGACAACTCGCGCCACTCGGCCGAGGAAAAAAGCTCCCCGAAGCGCGCGTACACGGCGCGCGCGTTGGCGACGCCCGTCCCGCCCGCCAGATCGGGCGCTTTGAGGGCGAGAACGGGGTCGACGGCCGTGTCGATGCGGCTGACGAAGACCGAAGCCACGGAAGCCACGTTCAGCGGCTCTCCTTTCAGCGCTCGGCGCCGGAGTCCGCGAATGTACGCGCGCGCCACGCTTTCGTACTGTTCGGACGAGAAGATCAGCGTTGAGTTGACGTTCACGCCCGAAGCGACGGCGTCTTCCAGCGCCGCCGCGCCCGCCTCCGTGGCGGGAATCTTGATCATCGCGTTGGGGCAGTCCAGCCTGTTCCACAGGCGCAGGGCCTCGCTCACCGTAGTTTCCGCGTCGTCGGCGATGAGAGGGTTCACTTCCAGGCTGACGAAGCCGTCCGTGCCGCCGCACTCCTCCCACAGAGGACGGAAGAGAGCGCACGCCTCGCGCACCTCGTTCACGGTGAGCTCGTCGTAGATTTCCGCGTCGGTTTTGCCTCGCGCGACCAGCGCTTTGATCTCTTCGTCGTACACGCCCGGCGTCGAAAGCGCCTTTTGGAAGATGGCGGGATTCGTCGTCACGCCGCGCACGCCCGCGTCAATGAGAGATTTCATCTCGCCGCCGCGCGTCGCCGCGCGCGAGATGGAATCGTACCAGACGCTCTGTCCGAGTTCATACGCTTTGGCAAGATTTGCGTTCATGATAAAAGGCTCCTTTGTGAAAAAGCGGAACGCGAGGCGTTTCAGCGTTCCCGTCGCCATGCCGACAGCGCCGCCTGTAAGAAAGACTGCGGTGCTTAGGCAATCTTAATTATAGCCTGTCGCGCCCAAAAATAAACGTGTCACGGCGGAAAAATAAACGACGGCTCGGTTTTTTGACCGCGCGCCGCGGCGGGAAGAACGAAAAGATGTCATCAAGAGAGCGAGTTGCTCCGTACATTCCGCTTTGTTTCTTAATGAGAGGAACGATGAGAGCGTAAAATTTTTTTGCCCAGCCGGTATGAAAATTGGTCATCGGAGGCCAATCGGTTTCTTTTTCGCCACGGAAGCCGTTTTTTTATAAACGTCTTGGACGATTTTGTATCGTCATTTCTTGCCTGCTCCAAGTCGGCTCCAAGCGTCTTTCCAATTGTTGGAAAAGGGAAGGCCCGGTACTTTTTACGTATCTCACGTTAAAATCGTTGCGGTTCGCCGCCAAATCGAACTGGCAGATGTGCTTCGATGGCTTCGAGAACAATGAAGCGAATGCTGTCTGAACATGTTTGACCGGTTTGAGTTTAATTTTTGCGTTGCCCTGATTACATTTATCATAAGATATTCTTCAGGATGCGTCGCTTCAGAAAATTGTCCTTTGGATACTGAATTTATTTTGATTTAGAACCGTCCATCCGTCTTTATATAAGTGGCGGTGACGTTTACCGTGATCTTATTGTATCATGATTTGTCGGAATGGAGCCTTTCTTTCGCTAAGACCCGTTGGTATCTTCGCATAACTTTTGCTGTTCGCGGCCAGAGGAGAGAATATGATCGCGGTTTATTCAGGCTTGCGATGTTTTCAACGGCAGGATTTGTTTATGGACGGGTTTGACTTTCAGTGAATGGCGCGTATTGATGTGAAATTTGTCGGACACAGATGTTGGAGTCTTTGGAGAATTGGAGTCGTGTATCGCTGACAGCGCTGTCTGATTCGGCGCTTAGAATCCATTTATCAAGTTATATCACATCTGTAATTTTGTTTTTTTCGAAGAATATCATAAATTGACTATTGACAGAGTGAGTAAAACTGTGTTAGAATCTCACACGCGTTGATTTTATCATATTCGGCGGCCGCGTGATCCGGCCGCGCTAAGGAGGTCACGTTTACGATGAAGAAAGTTCTGTTAGCGGGTATGGTTCTGTGCATGACGGCCGCGGCCACTGTCGCCTTTGCCGACATCACGAGCGATCAGGCCGTGGAAATCGCCAAGGCTGAAACTTCGCCTAAGGCCGGCGTGTTCGGCTATGAAGAAGAGTTCAACAAGTTCGAGATCAAACTTCAGGACGCGGCGACGATGACCCGCTACGAAGTCGAAGTGGATAAACGGGGCGGCAGGGTTCTTGAAGTCTCCGTCAAGTCCCCCGTTCCGGACAGCAGTCCGCGCGTCGTCAAGAGCGAGGCGGACGTGAGGGCTGTCGTTCTGGCCGAGTACCCCGACGCCAACATCATGAGCATCTATCTCGACAGGGAAGATTACGGCAAGAAGTACGAAGTTCGCTTCAGCAGCCCCAAGTACCGTCTGGGCGAACTGGACATCAATCCCGAGACAGGCGCGATCGCCGAGCGGGAGCTGAAGTACAACTAGGTTTGAGGTTCCGTTTTATGGGGGACGCCGCGGCGCCCCCTCTTTTTTCGTCGTTGGGCGGTCGGGAACGTTCCGCGCGGTTTCTCGCTTGAAATTTCCGGATTTCGGAGGAAAATGAAAGCGTCTCGAGGTTCCGTCTCAAAAGTGCCGCCCGGAGGTCGAGGTCGGACGGAGCCGGAGAGGCGAACAGGTTTTCGCGACATCCGCGCGGCTTGAAAGGAAGAAAAAACATGAAACTTGAAGCGGTTCTCTTCGATTTTGACATGACGCTGATCGATACGAGCGAGGCGCTTCTGCACAACGTGAACATGATCGCGAGGGCCTTTTCATTGCCCGAGTGTACTCGCGCGCGACTGCTGGAGGTGATCGGCATGAACACGCGAGACTTCTGGACGGCGCTTTTGGGCGACTGTCGCCCTGAGTACGGCGAATATTACGCGAAGCGCTGCGTGCCCACAGAGGCGCGGCGCATGTTCCCCGCCGTCGGGGCCGTGGAGTGCGTGAAGGCCCTGCGCGCCGCGGGCGTGCGCGTGGGGTGCGCGTCTAACCGCATCGGGCCCCTGCGCGTGATACGGAAGATGGGGCTTGAGGGGCTGATGGACTGCGTGGTAGGAGCCGACGACGTTGAGCGCGCCAAGCCCGCGCCCGACGTGTTGCTTTTGGGCGCGAAGATGCTCGGCGCGCCGCCGGGGAACACGCTGTACGCGGGGGACACGCCCATCGACGCGCTGGCGGCCCGAGCCGCCGGCATGAAGTGTGTCTGCGTCATGACGAGCAACTCTCGCGAGACGCTAGAAGCCGCGGGGGCGTGGCGCGTGATCTCCTCTATGTCGGATCTCGTGCCGCTGCTTCGCTCCGAGAATCTGATCTGCCCCGCCGTCCACGAAAAGCGCACGTGGCCGGCTTGACTCTGAAACCAATAAACCGCGTAGATGTTCAGAAACTCGTCTGTCACTTTTATAAATATAACTCTATAATATATTACCATCCTGATACATGAAAAAACTTTACGCCGGATTCTGCTTCATTTTTTCTTCCCTTTCGGATATCTGAGGCAATCGCTTCGAGAGATTTTTTCCGTTTGCCTGCGCTTGAGAACTGAAGAAGGAATATCATTCAGGAAGTGAAAACACTTTGTGAGAATGATACTTATTCTCAAGGGATCCGTCTGGCTGAAATTTTACGATTTCCCCTTTGAACGCCGCGTTATAAATCTGTTTGCCATCATGGTGACCTGTATGAGGAAGGTAACAAGGCGCGTTTTCGCCTGCGCCTTTGGCGAAACGTGCGGGATGAAAAAAGACGTTCCGCTCCCGCCGCGGAATCAGCTTTTATCGGCGGGGCCGACGGGACTGTGCCGAAATTCACGGGAAAAACGGCTGTCCGCCGTCACGCGACGACGAACAGCCGTTTTTTCCCCTTTTGTGCTCGGGCGCGCTGGCCGCGCACAGTGAGATCACACGAAATTGACGTTAGCGCCGCCGAGCACGCGGTCGAGCGAGCCGCACGCGGAGTAGGGCACGTACTTGCCGGAGACAGCGCCGTTTGCGAACGCGGTGACGTGAATGGTCCAGTCGATGCCCTCGCCCTTGACGCGGATGATATGCTCGTTGGTGTTCACGGACGGATCGGAGATAATGCGCGACCTTGTGCGGTCGAAGCCGATGCCGGCCAGGGCGATCGCGGCGTGCACGTTGACGTTGCGCGGGTAGAGCGCCGTGGCCTCGCGCGCCGTGCCGTCGAAGACGACGGTGTACTCGGTGTCGGCGCGGCCGAAACTGGCAGGATTTTTGATCGTCTCGATCGACACCTCGTCGATGGCGGCGCGGCCGTCGAACACGCCGTCGAGCCCGAGAATGGCCCCGTGAGGCAGGTAGAGAGTGTGTCCGCTTGCGTATGCCTGCGCCTTGGCTACGGAGTACAGTTCGTCGTCGCGGAAGGCGGTCATCGAAAAGGGCAGGAAGTCGGCGCGTTTCAGGACGTTCACGGCGTTGGCCTTGAGAACGTCTGCCGTGGCGCACTCGACGACGAGGTCGAGTCCTTTGAAGCTGTTTTCGTTCAACTCGCGGACGACGGGAATGCCCAAAAGTGTGTCGGCTTTCTGAAACGGGTCGTAGATAAAGACGACTTCGGCGCTCTTGCGCTCGAGCACATGCTTTGCCATGGACTGTCCGATCTTGCCGCCGCCGAGAAACGCGATTTTTTTCATGTGATTGTCCTCCTTTGCGCTGTCGGGTGTGAAACGCGGTTCAGTGATGATCGGATTATAGGTTCGCCCGCGCGCGCCGTCAAATGACGACCGGCAAATGACGTTATGACAGCAGCGGAATGAAAGGGGCGTCCGTGCAAAAAGTCAGCGGAAACACGCGCGGACCACCTTCATCAGGCCGCTTTCCTGAAAGACAATGGCATCTTTGGGGCACATCTCATGGCAGCAGTAGCAACGGATGCACTTTGAGTAGTCAAAGCGCAGTTTCGTCCCCTCGAGCGCGAGCGCCTTGGCGGGGCAGACTTCAACGCAGCGGCCGCAGCGCACGCACTTGGCAGCGTTTTGGCGCGGGCGCGAGGCCAGCAGCGACCGGCCGAAGCCGTCCATGAACCTCGGCATCAGGCCCAGCGAGTCAAGCGCAGGGATATCGACGTTTTCAAAGCGCGTCTCGGGCGAGAAGTCACCGCGCCACTCTACGTCGTTCAGTCCGACGTCGCCGATGCCGCGCGCGAGGGCGGCCGCCGTGATCGGGTATTCCGCGGGCGGCTGCCCGATCATGTGGCACAGGGCGGCGTCGAGCGCCGTCGCGTCGGTCGAGGAAGCGATCAGGCCGAAAGAGCGCGGTTTTCCGTTGCTCGGGCCATGGCCTTCCATGCCGATGACGCCGTCGAGAATGGTCAGCACCGGCGGTAGCGAGACGAGAATGTCGAGCATCACGTCGGCGAAACGTCGGCGGTCAAGGCCGACGGCGTAGTGCCACTGGGTTTTGCGCGTCCCGACGACGGTGCCGAACAGGTTTTTCACCGCCAGCGTCAGGCGCATCTGGCAGTGAGTTTTCAGCTTGGGCAGGTTGACGATGGCGTCGGCCTCGAGCGCATCGGCCGAGAGTTCCAGCCGCTTGTTGACGCGCCGCGCGTTCGGAGGGCAGACCGTTGAACATTTCAGCTCGCGCACTGGGATACCCAGTTTTTCGCCCACTTCCGCCAGCCCCGAGACGCGGGCGACGCGCGAAAACGGCTCGTATCCCGTGTTGTCGCCGATAAATGGCGCGCAGCCTGAGTCGAGCAGAGCGCGACACACCGATTCGGCGAGCGCCGGGTGCGTGGTCACGCCCATTTCTGGCGCGCGGCCGGCGATCATGTTGGCCTTGACGAGTACGCGTTGTCCGCGCGAAAAACCGCGCAGAGCGAGGGCTTCGCGGACGATGGGATCGAGTTGCTTGGCGTCGTACTCGGCGCAATGGCGCAGCAGGATGACAGGCATGGAGGTATCTCCTTTCGGTGCGGCAATTTTTAGAAGCTTCGGTGTGTTCCTCATTATAACTCAAAGGGGAGCTTGCGCGTGAAAATCGCTCATGTGGGAGCGCGTCACGCGCGTTATCGAGCGCTTTTGTCAACGGACTCGCGCGTGGCGCGGCGGCGTTTCTCCATCCGAGGACCCGGCGGGAGCCGGTTCGCGGCCTTACGGCACGCTTTTTTGTCCTTCGCCTTCCTTTTCAGGGTCTCGGCACGTTCGACGCTATTATATCCTCTTTTTCGCAAAATATTCACACTTTTTTGATATGAATTTATAAAGACTGCGTCTCAAAAAAAACGGTTGACCCCGCGCGCGAAAAAAGTTACGATTGTATAAGGAAGAGAGGAAGCTGAACGAAGCTTCGGGCAAAGATCGCCCAGCGTGACAGGGGAACGTCAAAGGAGGCGGTTCGATGAGACCTGAAAAGATTCTCGGCGTCTACGGCGGCATGGGGCCGGCCGCTTCGGCGGAGTTTCTGCGTCTGCTGGCGGCGATGGCCCCGGCGAAAAGGGACCAGGAGCACCCTATCGTTTACGTGTACTCGAACGCGCAGACTCCCGACCGCAGCGACGCGTTTTTCGGGCGCGGCCCCAGTCCCGCGGCGGATCTGAGAAAGGGTCTCGACACGCTTTGCGACTGGGGGGCGGACCTGCTGGCCGTGCCTTGCAACACAGCGCACATCTTCATCGACGAGTTCCGCGTCGAGCTGAAAAAACCTCTGGTTCACATCATCGAGGCGACGATCGGCGACGCCGTCAGAGCCGCGCCGGACGGTTGCTGGGTCATCGCCACGGGCGCGACGCTGGCCTCCGGCATCTGCGCGCGCGAAGCCGAACGGCGTGGGTACACGCTGTTTGAGGTGGACGACGCGGTCCGCGGACTGGCGATCGAGGCGATTCGGCTCGTCAAGGCGGGCGAACTTCCTGAAAGCGGCAAGGTCATGAACGAGATCGGCAGACGGTTGTGGAGCACGCGCGAAGTCCCGATCATCACCGCCTGCACTGAACTGCCTCTGGCGTACGACGCGAGTTCCCTGCCGCCCGAAATGTGCGTCAGCAGCCTGAAAAGCCTTGCGCGCGCGTGCATAGAAGAACTGTACAGATGAACGGGATCGCTTTCACACCGTGCTTCGCGCGAAAAAACAAAAACGCGCCGGAAGTATTGCCTTCCGGCGCGTTTTTTGTCGGGACGGCTTTTTCGGCGCAATGACCGCGAATCGACGTCTGTCGCGCCTATTGAGGAACGTTCGGCGATGAACAGGGCAAAGGACAAAAAACGAAAACGAGATTACCCTTCCGCGAAAGGATCTGCGCGCTTACGCGCGATGCAGAAGTACCGACGTAGAGGGGGGAGATACGGAACTGACGTCAGAAACTGCTATATTGCGCTCGGGTTTTACAGTTTTCCCTGTTCGCGCAGGGCATGGACGGTGATCGGCAGGCCCCACAGGTTGATGAACCCCGCCGCCTGGGACTGGTCGTAGTCGCTCGCGCCGAAAGTGACGAGGTTTTCAGAGTAGAGCGAGCACGGCGAAGTGGTTCCGGCGGGGATGATGTTGCCCTTGTACAGCTTCAGCTTCACCGAGCCGGTGACGTATCTGTTGGCCTCGTTCGCGAACGCGCAGAGAGCCTCCTGCAGAGGGGTATACCACTTGCCGTTGTAGATCAGGTCGGCGAAGTCGACGGCCAGCTTCTGCTTGAGGTGCATGGTGTCCTTGTCCATCGTGATCATCTCAAGCCGCGCGTGCGCGAAGTAGAGGATCGTGCCGCCGGGCGTCTCGTACACGCCGCGGTCTTTCATGCCGACGAGGCGGTTTTCGACGATGTCGATGATGCCGACGCCGTTGCGCCCGCCGATCTCGTTGAGCTTCCACACGATGTCGGCCGGTTTCATCTTCGCGCCGTTCAGGCCGACGGGGGCGCCCGCCTCGAAGTCAACCGTCACGTACTCGGGCGCGTCGGGCGCGGCGTAGGGCGAGACGCCCATCTCGAGGAAACCGGGCTTGTCGAGATCCGGCTCGTTGGCTGGATCCTCCAGATCAAGCCCCTCGTGGCTGAGGTGCCAGATGTTCTTGTCCTTGGAGTAGTTCGTCTCGCGCGAGATCTTCAGCGGCACGTGGCGGGCCTCGGCGTAGTCGATCTCCTCGTCGCGCGACTTGATGTCCCACTCGCGCCATGGGGCGATGACGGGCATGTCCGGGGCGAAGCGCTTGATGGCCAGCTCGAACCGCACCTGATCGTTGCCCTTGCCCGTCGCGCCGTGGGCGATCGCGTCGGCGCCCTCGGCCTTGGCGACCTCGGTGAGCTTCTTGGCGATGATAGGCCGCGCGAACGCGGTGCCCAGCAGGTACGTCTCGTACTTGGCGTCCATCTTCAGCGCGGGGATGACGATCTCCTCCATCATCTCGTCGATCAGATCGGCGACGACAAGCTTGCTCGCGCCGGTCTTGAGCGCCTTCTCCTCGAGGCCCGCGAGCTCGTCGGTCTGCCCCACGTTGCCGGACACGGCGATGATCTCGGGGTTGTCGTAGTTCTCCTTCAGCCAGGGGATGATGATCGACGTGTCAAGGCCGCCCGAATAGGCCAGAACGATTTTTTTGATTTTGCTCTTGTCCATGGTGGAAACGCCTCCGTGTTTCAAATTTTGTGCCGTTTTTGAGCCGCGAGTTTCGCGACGTGTTAAAACTGAATTTGAGTTTATTTCACATTCCACAGTCTACCACGGCGGATCGGCCCTGTCAACCCGGAAATTTATAACCGCGCTGAAAATGAACCGAATTTAATTTTTTCGCGCCGCGCGCCGCCGCTTCCGGGCGAAAAAAAGCCCGTCCGAGGACGGGCTTTTGACTGAACGGGACGCGGAAAGCGGCGCTTTTTGAGCGGGCGCTCAGAACTGGAACGTGATGCCCCACTTCTCCCGCAGGGCCTTGACGGTGCCGTCGGCTTCGAGGGCGGCGAGCGCCTTGTTGATGTCGGCGGCGAGGACGGTGCTGGAAAGCGGCATCGCGATAGCCTTGCCGGCGCCGGTGATGACCTTGCTGTAGGCGATGTGCACCTTGCCCTTGAAAGCGGGCATCTCGGTGTACTTCAGGGCGACGGGAATGTCCATCAGCGAGAAGTCGGTGCGGCCGGTGACCATGTCGAGCATACAGTCGTCAAACTTGGGGAACAGCTTCAGCTCGAAACCGATCTCGTCCTTGATCGGCAGCAGCGCCGTCTCCTGGACGGTGCCCTGCTGGACGGAACCGACGAGACCTTTGAGGTCGGCGTCGCTCTTGGGGGTGAGCGCGATCTTGGTGATGACGGCGCTGTGCGACACCTCGTAGATGTCGGAGAACAGCATCCTCTTGGCGCGCTCGGCCGTGGCGCTCATGCCTGAGATGGCGCAGTCGACTTTGCCCGTGGGGATGGCGGCGAGAAGCGTGTCGAATTTTCCCGTGTCGAACCACTCGATCTCGACGCCCATCTTGGCGCCGATGGCCTCCATCAGCTCAATGTCAAATCCTGTGGGCTTGCCGTTGGGGTCGACAGACTCGTACGGCGGGTAGGTGCACGACGTGCCGACGACGAGTTTTTTCGTCTCGCCGGGGACGTAGGCGGCAAAGGCGCATGACGCGACGAACAATGAAGCGAACAGAACGGCGAACTTAAACTTTTTCATCGTGACTCCTCCTAGAGTTTATTTTATCCGTCTAAAACGAACTGAATTTCATGACGGCTGAATAATACTACCGTTTATTATCGATGTCAATAGAGAAAAATAGTTTAATTTTTCGAATCCACATGCCACCTCGCCCCGTTCGCTTTTTCCCGCCACGGGATAAAACGGAGTCTCCTCGCAAAAAAATCCCGCACAACAGAGAGAAGCGAAAACGTGCCTCACACGGAAAGGATTGGTCCGAAGGACATGCAGACGTGCCACGGAGACAAGTTTCTGGATCAAACCTTTAGATTTCAAACTTGATGCCCCACTTGTTTCGCAGCGCCTCGACGGTGCCGTCGGCTTCAAGCTCGTCGAGCGCCTTGTTGATATCGGCGGCGAGGGTGGTACTGGTAAGAGGCATCGCGATAGCCTTGCCGAAGCCGTTGATGAACTTTCCGTAGGCGATGTGAACCTTGCCCTTGAACGCGGGCAGCGACACGTACTTGTGCGCGACGGGGATGTCCATCAGCGAGAAGTCGGTGCGGCCGGTGACTATGTCGAGCATGCAGTCGTCAAACTTGGGGAACAGCTTCAGTTCGAAACCAATCTCGTCCTTTATAGCCGCAAGGGCCCCCTCTTGGATCGTGCCCTGCTGGACAGCCCCGACGAGGCCTTTGAGGTCGGCGTCGCTCTTGAGGT
>CAZFNC010000008.1:0-2699 GCA_964520485.1 uncultured Synergistaceae bacterium
GGGCGAACCCGACGTGCATTGCGACACCATAGACGAAGGCGCTTTCGTCGGCTTTAAACCGCGGCGAGTGAAGAGGTGCGTTTACCTCTCCGGCAAAGCCTGTGCCGAGGCGGAACATCGTGCCAGGGACTTTTTCCGTGTAAAAAGCGAAGTCCTCGCCGCCCATCGAGCAGTTTTCCAACCAGACGATGTTCTCCTTGCCGAAAACGCGTTCGGCGACGCTAAGGTAACGGTCAAATACGGCGTCGTCGCTGACCAGCACGGGCGTGCCGCTTTTGATCACGGTCTCGCCGCGGCAACGCAGGGCCTCGGATGTCAGACGCACGACACGGGGAATGGCCTCGAACAGTTCTTTCTGCACCTGCGCCCGGAGTGTGCGGACGGTGCCCGTCATTTTCACTTCGGGGGCGATGATGTTGCTCTTCAGGCCGCCGTGGATCGTGCCTA
Organism: uncultured Synergistaceae bacterium; assembly: GCA_964520485.1. GTDB lineage: Bacteria > Synergistota > Synergistia > Synergistales > Dethiosulfovibrionaceae > Pyramidobacter. Next base: position 448 of record CAZFNC010000008.1, read on the forward strand.
TGGTGATGACCGCCGAATCCGCGGGCGCCACCTGGCGGCTGACGATCTGTTGCAGCGAGGAAATCACCTGCGCGGCGGCGGGAATGGGGTCAACGCATTGCTCGGGATGGGCCCCGTGTCCCTGCCGGCCGGTGATCGTGATCTCGAAGCCATTAGAAGAAGCGCTTGAGGCGCCGCGCCGCAGGGCAATCTTCCCCGCCGGTTCGCCGGGGTAAACGTGAAGCCCCGTCATGCAGACGGGCGGATCTTTCTTCGTCAGTTCTCCCGCCTCGATGATCTCGCGCGCGCCGCCGAGGGTCTCCTCGGCTGACTGGAAGAAAAACTTTACGGCGCCGTGAAGTCTGTCACGCATCGAGGCCAACACTTCGGCCGCGCCCAGCAGCATCGCCGTGTGCGCGTCGTGCCCGCAGGCGTGCATGACGTTTTCATACGTTGAGGTGAATTCCACGCCCGATTCCTCGTTCACGGGCAGCGCGTCCATGTCGGCGCGCAATCCCACGACAGGTCCGGGGTTGGCACCCCTGATGATCGCGATGACGTTGTACGCGCCGACACGTCGCAGTTCATCGACACCTATTCCGCGCAGGATGCTTTCGATAAACGCCGCCGTCCGCTCCTCGTGCCCGCTCAGTTCTGGATAGCGGTGCAGGCGGCGGCGCCATCTCACGACGTCGGCTTCGACCGTTGCCGCCAGATTGAGAAGGTCCATACGAACATGCCTCCGAAGAAATTACTTTGACGAAAGATACGAAAAACGGGAAGATGTCCTCATTTTAGAACATCTTCCCGTTTTTTTCCAGCGTAAACGAACGGTTAAAGAGAATTTCTCAGATCAGCCCCATCGCCATGAGCGCGGGGGCGAACATCTGCATGAGCACGATGATGACTCCCGCCGCGGCCAGCTGAATGCAGATGATGGGGATAAACCACTTCACGTACTTGCCATAAGAGATACCAGCGAGGCCCAGCGTGCCCATGAGCACTCCTGCCGTGGGGTTTATGCAGTTGGTGAAGCCGTCGCCGAACTGGAAGCACTGGACGGCAACTGAAGCGTTGATACCCGTGATCTGCGCCAGCGGGGCGAAGATAGGCATGACCGCGACGGCCTGACCAGAGCCGGAACCGATGAAGAAGTTGACGATAACGTTGGCGACGTACATCAGGAACGAGCCTGCGACGTTGCCGACACGGTTGATGGGCATGGCCAGATAATAGATGATCGTGTGGATAATCTTACCATCGCTCATGATGACGGAGATCGCGCGCGAGAAAGCGATAACGAACGCGGCGTAGGTCAGGGTTGTGATTCCCTTGGTGAAAGCCTTGAAGGTGGCGTCCAGGCGATCGAGGAACCCGCCCTTGAAACCGATCATGCCGCAGACGATTGCCATGACGGAGAACGTGCCCGAATACTGCGGAACACCCCACTTCTTGCCGCCCATGCCCTTGCCGCCGAGCCACGCGGGCCACTCTGGAAAGCCGACGACAGAACCGTAAATGATCATCAGGAACCCCAGCAAGGTGATGAGCGCGCAGATTTTCTGAACGCCCGTCATGCCCGTTACGACAGTTTCTTCGGTCTGCTCGGGCGCGGCGTTGGGGTCATAAGTAAGGCTGAGCGTGGGATCCTTCTCGATCTTGTGCATGTAGCGCACGACGTACCAGATGACAAGAATGGCGTTCAGAATGTGGAATACGACTCGCAGCCAGAAACCGTTGCCGACGTCGAGCCCCGAAAGCTCGTTGGCGAGACCTGCGGTGAAAGCGTTAGCCCAACCGACGTTGAAACCGACGTAGGAACCGAGGTAGATCATCGCCCAGCCAACCACTTCGTCGTAGCCCATCGTTTTGGCGAGCATGACACCGAGCGGAATGAAAGCGATGACAGGGTTGGCAAAGACGCCGACGGCGCCGCCGATGGACATGACGATCATGATGATGGCGACGGTGACGACGCCCTTGCCTTTGAGCAGACCGACGATGCTGCCCATTCCGGCCTTCATCGTACCTGTTTTGTTGAGTACCTCAACCGCCGCTCCGCAGAAGAAGACCATCGACATCATCGAAGCCGACTGCACCATGCCTTTGACGAGGGAGTTGAAAACATCCCATATTCCCTGCGGACTCTGTGCGATAAAGTGGAACGAGTTAGGATCGATGACGTTTTGGCCCGTTGCGGCATCTTTGACCATGTTGTACGTACCGGCGGGGACGATCCACGTCGCCACGGCCATCACGATCGTCAGAAGGAA
>CAZFNC010000008.1:2799-35592 GCA_964520485.1 uncultured Synergistaceae bacterium
GCGGCGCAGTTTGCGCATCCGCCGCCGCACGTCGAATTGAGAAGCGCGGTCAGCACGACGGGGACGGCGGCCATGCCGACGCTGTACAGGTCGATAACGACTTTGCCGCCCGCGAACTGCTCGTTTTCCGAACACCACACCGTCACGCCCGCAGATGAAAGCGCGTCCCACTCCCCGCCTTCGGACGGCGCGCCGACTCGGCAGACAGCCGCCGGGATCATGCCGCGCGACGCGGGAAGACTTGTTTCGAGCACGTGAAACTTTCCCCCCATGGCGAGCATCCAGTCGCGTGCGCGCGGGGAGATTTTGAGTCTGGGCCGGTTCACGTGGAAACGCTCCTTTTTGCTTACATTCTCGTGCCGTGCTCGATGAAACCCAGCTTTTCCATGACGCGGCACATGTCTTCGGGTACGGGAGCGCGGAACGTCCTGCCTTCGAGGGACGAGAGAAACTCAGGCAGGCGTGCCAGCGTGAGACTTCGCGCGTGCAGCATGGGGCGTTTGACGCCGAGCGAACGCAGCAGACCCTTGGAACCGAAATCACCGTATTTTACGTCCCCGAGCAGAGGATGGCCGATGTGATTCATGTGCACGCGGATCTGGTGCGTGCGTCCCGTGAGCAGACGGACCTCGGCGAGGCTGAACGTGCCGCTGCTCGTCAGGCTTGTGTATTCAGTGACGGCGCGATCTCCGTTCGGGGCGACGCGCACGAGTTTTTTTTCGGCGTCTTTCAGCAGAGGGGCGTCGATTCGTCCGCGCGCGGGCAGTTCGCCTGTGACGATCGCCCAGTAGCGCTTGTCGGCGGAGTGTTCCTTGAATGACCGCGTCAGCGCGCGCGTGGTCGGCCCGTCGAGGGCGAGGATCAGGATACCGCTTGTATTGCGGTCGAGCCGGTGCACAAGCTGCGGCGGGTAGGCGGGATCGACGGCGTGATAAAAAGCGCGCGTAACGACGCTGTCTTCGCCCTTCGCGTCGGGCTGACTGAGGAGATACGCCGGCTTATTGACGACGAGAACATGTTCATCGCGGTAGACGACATCAAGCGGGAGACGCCGCAGCGTCCCGTCGGGAAGTTCCGCGCGCCCTACAGTGCCCGGTTCCTCCCATGGCACCCAGACGAACTGCCCTTCGGCGACGCGGACAGAAGCTTCGCAGCGTTTCCCCTCAAGGCGGACAGCTCCCTTGCGGAAATATTTCATCATCGCCCCGAGGGGCAATCCCGGCCACATGCCGCGCAGTACGGCGTCAAGACGTCGTCCGGCGTCATGTCTATCGATCCGGAACTGGTACGACATTGTGCACCTCAGCGGGGTTGCACGGGGCGCCACTTCCAGAGACGGCGCTGCGTGGAGTAGTCGAAGTCGGATATCGCGCGGGAACCCTCCATGCCGCCGTCGAGCCGCTCGACGGAACTGTGCCAGCTGTTCAGGAGAAAGTCGAGATTGTCGGCCGCCGCGACGATCATCGCTTCAGGCGTGGCGGGCAGCACAGGGGAACCGAACTCGCGCTGCCCGTGATGGCTGAGGATGATGTGTCCCAGCATCGTGCGCGTCAGTGGGCTGAGCTGGAACTCCCCTGCCAGACGCGTGAAGCGCGCGTACCCTGTGGCGATGTGGTCGAGAACCGTGCACTCGAGCGTCGACTCCGGTCCGGGGTTGAGCGTGTAGGTGTCGAGCTTGCCGATGTCATGCAGGACGGCTCCGGCGACGACGATGTCGACATCGGGCTCGGATTCTGTCCCCTTGTAACTGACCGCCGCGGCTTTGGCGGTTTTCGCTACGCCAAGCGTGTGCTCGAGCAGCCCGTGCACGTAGGCGTGATGGTGGGATACGGCCGCGGGAAACATCTTGAACGACTGCCACAGTTCGCCGTCGGGTGTAAAGACGAACCGCAGAAAATCCCCCGCCTCGCCGCCGCACTCGCCTATAAGCGACCAGAACTCTTTTTCCATGACCTCGACGGGCGTTCCCGAGGCGCGGATAAACGCATCGGGGGAATATTCTTCTTTTTTCTGATCGACCAGCCACACCTGGTTGAAGTGGTACTGCGGCTTGCCCTTGAACTCCGTCACCGTGCCGATGACGCCGACGGTTGACCCCTTAAGGTTGCGAATCAACGAAGAGGACTCGGGGTCGGCGATCTCCTTTTTGACGCCGTCCTTGACGTCGAACCATTGGCCGTTGCCCCAGACTTTCGCTTCCAGCCCGCCCGATTTGTCCATGACCGAGACGATCCAGTAGGGCTTGTCGTTCTTATCCCGCTTTTCTTTCAGCTCCGTCACAAGACCGACGGACTGAAACCTGCTGTCGACCGGCAGCGCCCGCACTTCGGCAATCGTTTTGTTTGGCATGCGCAGACTCCTTTAAAATGCTCGCGGCAAAATTTCGTATCGGACGTCATATTATACTATCTCGTTGCCTGAAATCAATTCAGAAGCTCTTTGCGGGTGGAATTTCCGCCGTTTCTTTGCTAAACTGGACGCGAAACGCGAAGCTCGGGAGGCCTGAGAAATGCTGAAAATCGCCGCTGCGCGGCCTGAAGATGCGGGGATGGCGCGCGCGCGTCTTTCGCCGTTTGACCTGAACAGTTATTCGCTTTTGGACGGGGGACTGATCGAGCTGGAGGGCGAACGTAAAAGCGCGTTCAGGATGGTCTACGATCCGTCGATCGAGGAGGGGTGCGTCGGCCTTGATCCCGTAGGGATGCGCAACGTGGGACGGGAGAAGGGCGGCGATGTGCGATTTTACAAGGCCGCCCAGGTTTACGCCGAACGCGTCGTCCTTTGCCCGCCTGCGGCGACACCGGATGATCTTGACAGGGGATTTATCCGTGCGAGACTGAGAGAATTGCCTGTGAACGCCGGAGACGAGGTCTTCATGCTGTCGCCCTATGGACGCGAGATCAGGCTGATCGTGCTCGAGACCTTTCCCGCCGGCACGGTCGTCATAACGGCATCGACGGAAATCAGGATTGAAAAGGCGAGACTGAGTGGATTGTCAAAGAAGATCACCTATGCGGACATCGGCGGACTTGACGCCCAACTGCGCCGTATCCGTGAGATGATTGAGATACCGCTCAAGTTTCCCGAAGCGTTCGTCCACTTCGGCGTGGAGCCGCCAAAGGGCGTGCTGCTTTACGGCCCGCCGGGCACGGGGAAGACGGTCATCGCGAAAGCCGTCGCCAACGAAAGCGACGCGTGGTTCACGAGCATTTCCGGACCCGAGATCATCGGCAAATATTACGGCGAGAGCGAGGAACGTCTGCGCGCCGTCTTTGAAGAGGCGCAGCAGAACGCTCCGGCCATCATCTTCATCGACGAGGTCGACGCGATCGCTCCCAAACGCGAGGAGATGGGCGGCGAGAAACAGGTTGAGCGACGCGTCGTGGCGCAGTTGCTGACGCTGATGGACGGTCTGTCATCGCGCGGACAGGTAGTCGTCATCGCCGCGACGAACATCCCCAATACGCTAGATCCGGCGCTGCGCCGACCGGGACGCTTCGACCGCGAGATCGCTATTCCCATCCCCGACAGGAACGGTCGCCTTGAAATTCTGAGGATCCACACGCGAGGCATGCCGTTGGCTGACGGCGTGGACCTTGGACGTCTTGCCGACGTAACGCACGGCTTCGTGGGCGCCGACCTGCAGGCGCTTGCCAGGGAATCGGCGATGATGGCTCTGCGCCGTCTGCTTCCCTCAGCGGATATGCGCGGATGGGCGGCGGACGTCGGTTTCGAGGACATGAAGATAACGATGGCCGACTTTCTTGCCGCCCTTCGCGAGATCGAGGCTTCGGCGATACGCGAGGTGTTCGTAGAAGTTCCCGACACGACGTGGAACGACGTCGGCGGCATGAAGGAGATCAAGGAACAGCTGATCGAGGCGGTCCAATGGCCCCTGAAACGGAACGAACTGTTTCGGCGCTGGGGCGTCTCCCCTCCGCGCGGCATCATGATCCACGGCCGTCCGGGCACGGGCAAGACGCTCCTTGTGAAGGCGCTGGCGCATGAAAGCGGCGTTAACTTTATTTCCGTCAAGGGGCCGTCGCTGCTGTCCCGCTATGTCGGCGAAAGCGAACGTGCGATTCGCGAAGTCTTTCGTACCGCGCGCCAGGCGGCTCCGTGCATCCTGTACTTTGATGAGATCGACTCGCTTGTGCCTGTGCGAGGCAGCGACGACAGCGTCCAAGGACAGACCACCGACAGGGTAATCAGTCAGTTTCTGACCGAGATGAGCGGCGTCGAGGAGATGGGCGACGTCGTCGTGGTCGCGACGACCAGCCGTATCGACCGTGTCGACACGGCGTTGTTTTCCGCAGGGCGGTTCGAGATGGTACTTGAGCTGCCTTTGCCCGACGTCTCCGCCCGCGAGGAAATTCTTGCCATCTGTCTGAGGAAGATTCCGTTGCAGGGCGTCGGCGTCGACGAACTGGCGCGGCTCACAGACGGCATGAACGGCGCCGAGATCGCCGAACTGTGCCGAACCGCTTCGATGTCTGCGCTGCGCGAGCAGATCGTCGAAGGGACGGAAACCCCGCCGCGCTTGCTGCCGTGCCATTTTGACGAAGCGCTGCAGATATGCCGCGGCCGACGCGACTTTTTGAAAAGGGCGGGCGCGAAATCCGGCTGACAGGCCTGACGTTGACGTTCATTGCTGTTTGAGTCGAAAAACGGCGCTGGTTCTGATTTTACGTATTTAGAACAGTTGGAGGGAAGCGCGGGGTGCGGTACAATAAGCGGGCCTGTTCTTAAAGCGGACGGGCCCGCTTCTCGCGCGGGGCGCGGATCCGAACGAAGTGAGGTTGCAGGATGATAAAATTCGTGTGCGCGTTTCTGATCGCGCTCTTGTGCGCGCCGCCGCTTCCGGCGCGCGAGATTGATTTTGACCCTGAGACTGTTGCGGGGCCGGAGATCGAGAAAATCTGCATGGTCATCGTCACGGGCGCGGACTCCCAAGTGCTGGCGGCTGAAAAGGGGGAAGTCGACGTCCTCGGCGACATTGCGCGACCTTCGGATATCAACCGTCTCAGCGGGTCGCCCGGACTTGAAATGACGCTGGCGCGAGGCTTTCACGCCTTTTTTCTGCTGATGAACAACACGATCCCGCCGTGGAACGACGCTGTCGTGCGAAGGGCCGCGGCCATGTCCGTGGATCGCAATAACATAGTTCGTAACATCTATCAAGGGTACTGCGAGCCGATCAACGGCTGGCTGCCGCCCGTGTCTCCGTGGGCGATTGCCGAAGGGACGCGCAACATTTTTGACCGTGAGGCCGCGCGAGAACTGCTGCGCTCTCACGGTTACGGTTTTGACTCAGGCGGAAGGTTGCTGATGCCGGACGGCAGCCGTGCGCCTCGCGTGACGCTGCTTGCCCCCTTGGCGCGAGTCGCGCCGACGACGGCAGAGATGGCGGAACAGATCGCCGCGTCCTTGAACGCGTCGGGGTTCGACGTGGAAGTGGAGCCGATGGATTTTTCGGCGATGATCGCCCGTCTTGACCGCAAGGAGTATTCCCTGGCCGTGTTGGCCTGGAGCATGGGGCGTAATCCGGATTCCCTCTACAGTTTCTACCACAGTTCGATGGATGTGCCCGGCGGCTACAACATGACGGGCATTCACGACAGATCGCTTGACGTGGCGCTGGAACGGTTGCGCTTCGCTCCCGACAAGGCGTCGGCGCAAAAGGCTTCCGAAGAGGCGCAGAGACTGTTGGCTGAACTGACGCCTTCTGTGCCGATCTACAGCCGGTTTTCCGTGGCGTCCGTCTCCACGTTCTGGGAGAACGTGATCTCGACGGAGAAGATCACCGCCGACAATGTTTGGACGCTTATGCTCGCGCGCCCGCGCGATGGGCCGATGCGTCCCCTGACGATGGCGCTCGCCGAAGAGCCGCGTTCTCTCAATCCCTTCACGGCTAGCAGCGCCTATGCCTGGCAGGTGCTCGGGCTGATTTATGAGGGACTGATTGGGACGAATCCTCTGACGCTTGAGGACATGCAGGGGCTGGCTGAAAGCTGGGATATCGCCACAGTCGAAGGAGCGGGCGGTACGCCGCACACGGAACTGACGTTTCACCTGCGGGAGGGGCTGCGATGGAACGACGGCACGCCGCTTTCGGCCCGTGACCTCAAAGCCACGGTTGAATTTCTGCGCGCCAACAGGATTCCCCGTTTTTTCGACGCCGTCAAAGACGTCGCCACGGTGGAAGCGCGCGGTGACCGCGAGTTGAAAGTCGTCATGAACGGCGTGAGCTACTGGTATCTGGACAACGTCGCGGGGCTGCCGTTCATGCCCGCGCGCGTCGTGGAAAGCATTACAGACTGGCAGAACTGGAATCCGCTGGAGAAAGACGGCGCTGCTGGTCCGTACGGTCTGGTCGGCGCGGGGCCGTTCGCTCTCGAGGAGTACCGGCCGGGGGAGTACGTGATGATGGCACGCAACGAGCATTACTGGCGTCTGCGTTTGAAAGGGGAGGAAGGACAATGAGCAGGAACTGGTTTCTGCGGCGCGTGACGGCCTCGTTCTTTGTCCTCGCTGTGGTGCTTGTGCTGAATTTCGCGCTTTTCCGCGTCATGCCCGGCGACGCCGTCAGCACGATTATCGATCCGAACTTTTCACCCGAGGCCAAGGAACGACTGCGTTCGCTCTATGGGCTGGACAGGCCGATGCTGGAGCAGTTTTTCATCTATTTGCGCCAGATGGTCACGTTCCGTTTCGGGCTATCGTTTCTCAGCAGGCGGCCCGTTTGGGACGAGCTTCTACTGCGGCTGCCTTCGACGTTGTCGCTGATGTCGCTGTCGATGGTCTCGTCGGCGCTGCTCGGCATATGGCTCGGCGTCAAAGCGGCCGTCGGACGCGGATCGTGGACCGAGAGACTGACGCTTCGCGTTGGCGCCGTGATGTCGTCGTTCCCCGGCTTTTTCGTGCAGCTTGTGCTGCTCATGCTGCTGGCGCGCGATTTTCCCGTTTTTCCACTTCGCGGCAGCGTCTCGGTGCCGCTGCCTTCGGGCGGTTGGGCGTTGTTCGCCGACAGACTCTGGCATCTGGGACTGCCGGTTCTGTCGCTGACGCTGATGGGGTTCGGCGGCTGGGCGCTTTATGTTCGCAACCTGATGGTGCGCGCTCTGGGCGAGGACTTTGTACAGATGGCGAGGGCGCGTGGCCTGAGCGAGAACGCCGTTGTCTACGGCCACGCCTTTCGCACGATTTTGCCGCCGATCGTGACGATCCTGCTGATGTCCGTCCCCGGTCTGGTCTCGGGGGCCGTGATCACCGAGACGGTTTTCTCGCTGCGCGGAGTGGGTTCGTTTCTTCTCGAGGCGCTTTCGGGACACGATTATCCGGCTGCGGGGGCCTCGTTCTATCTGCTCGCGCTGATCACCGTCGCCTGTAATCTGCTGGCCGATATTGTATACGGACTGGTGGATCCGCGAGTGCGCGTCGAGGGGGTGAAACGGTGAAAGGTCTGTTCGGGCGGCCTTCGCTATGGCTCTTTGTCTGCATTGTGCTGGCAGGTCTTTTCGGTCCCGCCGTGCTCGGCGTGAATCCCGCCGATCCCGTCGGGGCGCCGTTTGCGCGTCCGGAGTGGTGGGGGCGCGGTCTGCCGTCGAACAAGTCCGTATCGTTCGACGCGGGCGCCGCAGGCGTCTTGCTCCGCGGTGAAGGTTTCACAAAGGACGACGCTCCTGTGGCTGAAGGGACGGGCTTTTCGTTTAAGTGGCGCGGGGAGTCGCCGGAAATTTTCGCCCTTGAGGGGGAAATCTCCGCCGCCCCTTCGGAGGCGGTTTCCGTGGTGTGGTGCGCGGGGACGCGTGAATTTGAGCTGGCGAAGCTGCGGGGGCGTTCTCGCTACTGGCTCAATCTCGACGCGCGCGACATGATTTTTAAGAGGACGCTCGGTTTGCCGCTGATCGGCCGCGGCGTGGAAGAACTCTTTCCCCGCGACGGGCTGTGCGAACTGCGAGTAACGGGAGCGGCGGATTTCAGGCTGAAACTCTCCCTGCCGGGACGCCGCTGCGGGCTGCTGGGGACGGACCAGCGCGGCAGAGACGTGTTCGCTCTGCTGCTGAACGGTATTGGCACTTCGCTGACCGTCGGCATCTCCGCGACGCTGGCCGCGACGCTGCTCGGGCTGGGTTTCGGGCTGACGGCGGGGTACGTCGGCGGGGCTGTCGACGCCGTGATCATGCGGGCTGTCGACGTGCTTCTGGCGATTCCCACGCTGCCCATCCTGATGACGCTCGCGGGCATCTGGGGCAAAGGACTGTGGCAGATGGTGCTGATCCTTTCGCTCTTTTCCTGGATGGGCACGGCACGGTCCGTGCGCGCCCTGACGCTGACGGTGAGGGAAAGCCCGTGGGTGGAGGGACTGCGGGCTCTCGGCGCGCGTAAGAGCTATATCCTCAGGCGGCACCTCGTGCCCGAGACGGCGCCTATTCTGCTCGCGAACCTCGCTCTCGGTGTTCCCAGCGCCGTGCTGTCTGAAGCTGGGCTGGCTTTTCTGGGGCTTTCAGACCCTCGTCTGATCTCCTGGGGGAGGATGCTGCACGAGGCTCACGCTTTCGGTGCCTTCACCGAAGGCGCCTGGTGGCTCGTCCTGCCGCCCGGGCTGGGTATTGTTGCGATCTGTCTGATCTTTATGGACATCGGACGCTTTCTCGAGGAAAAGATTGATCCGCGGCTGGGAGGGGAAAAACATGCTTGACGTTCGCAACCTTCACGTCGCCTATCAGGGCGGAAAGTGCGAAGCCGTAAAAGGCGTTTCGTTTTCCCTCGATCCCGGCAGCCTTACGGGGCTGGTCGGCGAATCGGGCAGCGGCAAGACGACCGTCGTAACGGCGGTGCTGGGGCTTCTGCCGCGAGGAAGCCGGATCGCGGGAAAGATTGTTTTCGACGGGCGAGACCTATGTGCGCTTGATGAGGCGACGTTCCGCCGCGTGCGCTGGAGGAAGATCGCGCTCGTGCCGCAGGGAGCGCAGAACTCCTTCACTCCCGTGAGGACGATCGGGGCGCACATCGAAGAGGTCCTCGGGGTGCATCTGCGCTTGACCGGCGAGACGGCGCGCAGACGTGCCGACGAACTTCTCGAAGCGGTGGAACTGCCTCCGTCATTGGCGCGGCGCTATCCGCACGAGTTATCGGGCGGTCAGAAACAGCGGGCCGCCATCGCCTTGGCGCTGGCCTGCGATCCCGAACTGCTGCTGGCAGACGAGCCGACAACGGCGCTTGACGTGATCACGCAGGCGGGCGTCATCAAGCTGCTCCTGCGCCTGAAAGAGGAGAAAAAGCTTACCGTTCTGCTCGTCACGCACGATTTGCCGCTCTCGGCGTCGGTCTGCGATACGCTGCTTGTGATGAAAGACGGCGAGATCGTCGAGCGCGGAAAACCCAAAAGGTTGATTCACACGCCTGAAAACCCTTATACGCGGCGTCTCGTCGCAGCGATCCTGTGAGAGGCGGCGGTCATGATGGAGGATAATGAAAACCGTTTTGTCGTTGAGGCGGAAGGCGTCAGCGTCGCGTTCCGGTCGCGATCGGGAACGCACAGGGCTGTGGACGGTTTCTCTTTCTCGCTGGAGCGGGGCGCTTCTCTCGCTGTCGTCGGACAGTCAGGGAGCGGAAAGACGACGCTGATGCGGACCCTTCTGGGGCTTGTGCCGCCCACGGAGGGACACGTCAGGTTGTTCGGGCGCGACCTCGAGGGCATGAAAACGACCGAACTTGCGAGTGTCCGCCGTCGCTGCGGCTATGTGCCTCAGGATCCCTATGCGGCCCTGCCGCCCGGACTGACGGCTCTGAAAGCGGTGATGGAACCGGCAATCATCGCTGGTCGCGGTCGGTCAAAGAGGGAAACTCGCGACCGCGCCGTCGCTCTGTTGGCAGAACTTGGACTGACAGGGGACCGCATCCTCAATTCCCGTGCGGTCGGGTTGTCGGGCGGCCAGCGCCAGCGCGTGGAACTGGCGCGCGCCTTGATGCTCGACCCCGAGCTTCTGTTGTGCGACGAACCGACGTCAATGCAGGACGTTTCCACGCGCGGCGAGATCGTCGAAGTTCTTCGGCGGCGCATGGATCAGGGGATGAGCCTGCTTTTCGTCACACATGACCTCAAGCTGGCCGCAGGCGCGGCGCGACACATCGCCGTGATGCACGAGGGGCGACTTTGCGAGGAAAACGAGTCGCGGCTAGTGCTCTCGAGACCGACGCATCCGTACACGAGAGAACTGCTCGCCGCCATTCCCGTCCTTCCCTGAATTGCCGTCCCCTGCGCTTTTGGGCGTCGGTCACAATCGTCTGCGCGTTTTTTAAAGGTTTTTGTCCGCACGGTTAAATACAAGGTTGAGAGCGTCACGCGTCGCGTGACGCTCTCTTTTTTATTGCGCTCCACGCGGGTTGAAATTATCGTGTATTATAAAGAATAATCGAGATAAACGGAGAAATACGAATAAAAAAGCCTAAATAATAAAATAATCATGATCTATCGGTCTTGAAAATACATAATAAAATTGTATGATTAGCGCTGTTAGCACTCAAAGCGATTAAGTGCTAATATAAATCGCGGAGGAATAAAACAGTTTATATATTTTGAGGAGGAATCTCAAATGCAGTTGAAACCCCTTGCGGATCGTATCGTCGTGAAAGTGGTCAGCGGAGAAGAGAAGACGAAGAGCGGTCTTTATCTGCCCGATACGGCTCAGGAGAAGCCCCAGGAGGGCGAGGTCATCGCCATCGGCACTGGTCGCGTCCTTGACAACGGGCAGAAGATGCCGCTCGAAGTTAAAGTCGGCGACCGCATCATCTTCAGCAAGTACTCGGGCACGGAGATCAAACTCGACGGCGAAAAGTTCGTCATCTTCAGCGAGCGCGACGTGCTTGCCGTGATCGACAAGTAGGACGAAAACAGCACATTCATTTTTCAGGAGGAATCCATCAATGTCTAAAATTCTTGCTTTTGGCGAAGAGTCGCGCCGTGCGCTTGAGCGCGGCATCAACAAGGTTGCCGACACGGTCGGTGTCACGCTTGGTCCCAAGGGCCGCAACGTCGTGCTCGACAAGAAGTTCGGTTCTCCCGCCATCACCAACGACGGTGTGACGATCGCCAAGGAGATCGAGCTCGAAGATCCGTTTGAGAACATGGGAGCGCAGCTGCTCAAGGAAGTCGCCTCCAAGACCAACGACATCGCCGGCGACGGGACGACGACGGCGACTGTGCTTGCCCGTGAGATGATCCTTGAGGGCATGAAGAACGTGGCCGCCGGCGCCAACGGCATTTATCTGCGCAACGGCATCGGCATTGCTGTCGACGTCGTGACGGCGCATCTGAAAGAGATGGCCCAGCAGGTCAACAAGCAGGCCGACATCGCTCAAGTCGCCACGATCTCGGCCAACGACAAGGCGATCGGCGCGATCATCGCCGAGGCCATGGAGAAGGTCGGAAAGGACGGCGTCATCACCGTCGAGGACAGTCAGACCACGGGCACGACGTTGGAGACCGTCGACGGGCTTCAGTTCGACAAGGGTTATATCAGCCCCTACATGGTCACCGATCCCGAGCGCATGGAGGCCTCTCTCGACGACGCCTACGTGCTGATTCACGACGGCAAGATCAGCAACGTCAAAGATCTGCTGCCCATCCTTGAAAAGGTTCTCAGCACGGGCAAGAAGCTGCTTATCATTGCCGAGGACGTCGAGGGCGAAGCGCTTGCGACGCTCGTCGTCAACAAGCTGCGCGGCACGATGACGGTCGTGGCTGTCAAGGCCCCCGGTTTTGGCGAGAGGCGCAAGGCCATGCTGCAGGACATCGCCATCGTCACCGGCGGCGAGGTTGTCACCTCGGAGTTGGGTGAGAAGCTTGAGAACGTCGGGCTGTCGAAACTTGGCCGTGCCAAGAAGATCCGCATCACCAAGGAAGATACGACGATCGTCGATGGCGCGGGCAACAAGGATGACATCAAGAATCGTGCCGCTCAGATCCGCACCGAGATCGAGAACTCCACGTCGGACTACGATAAGGAGAAACTCAAGGAGCGCCTTGCCAAGATCGCGGGCGGCGTGGCTGTGATCCAGGTCGGTTCCGCGACCGAGACGGAGCAGAAAGAACTGAAGCTCCGCATCGACGACGCGCTTTCCGCCACGCGCGCGGCCGTTGAGGAAGGCATCGTGGCCGGCGGCGGCGTTGCCCTCGTCAACTGCATTGACTGCCTCGAGAAGGAGATCGAGAAACAGGATCTTAAGGGCGACGTGCGCACGGGCGCTAACATCGTGCTGAACTCTCTGTCGTCTCCTCTTCACCTGATTGCCACCAACGCCGGTCTCCAGGGCGACGTGGTGGTCGCCAAGGTGCGCGCCCTCGAGGAAGGCAAAGGGCTCGATGCCGCTACGGGCGAGTACGTTAACCTGATCGAGGCCGGCATCATCGACCCTGTTAAGGTCACCCGCAGCGCCCTTGAAAACGCTGCTTCGATCGCTAAGATGGTGCTGACCACTGAGGTTCTTGTGGCAGACAAGCCCGAGGAGAAGAAACCCGGTCCCGCGGCCGGCATGGACGGCGGCATGGGCGGGATGTACTAAAAAATACACGTTGTCCCCAAAAGAGCCTGCCGCGGACGCGGCAGGCTCTTTGTGTACACTTTCAAGGACTGAGGCGCCTCGCGTGCGCGAAGCAACCCCCGACAGTTATTTGATGTTGTACTTTTTCAGCAGTTCCTGGTAGCGCTCTTCGACAGGGCGGTCGTCTTTCTTAATGTGATCGCGCCAACTGCCCGTTTTTTCCATGGTCTCTGTACTGACAGGTTCTTTTTGTGACGGAACGCCGTCAGACGATCCGCCTGGGGTGGGTTCTCCATGGTTTTGCGGCAGCTGTTCTGCGCCAGACGGCGATGGCTGCACGTTCTCCCCTGGCGGAAGCGGCAGGGCGGGAACGAGATCGCCGGGGACGGTGACAGTCTGTCCGCCGAACTCATCCTTGTCTTGAGGAAGCAAAAGCAACTGCGGCGCGTTGGTTTCGTCGCCGTTTCCGATGCCGTGCACAGGGCAGGGCGAGACAGGGATTTTTTCGGAGGGAAGGAAAATCGACGTCGATTTCCGGCAGGCGGGGGAGGCAATATAGCCGCTTTCGACGCAGACGCGAACCGTTTCCACATCGGCGGGGACGTCGGGGAAAGTCTTCGGGGACCCCAGGATCGTGACGGCTTGTTTCATGAAGGCCGACCAGACGGGAAGGGCAATCTGGCTTCCCGTAGCGTTACGGCCGAGGGGCTTAAGATCGTCGTTGCCCGCGTAGACGACCGTGACCAGACCGGGGACGCCGCCAGCGAACCATGCATCGGTGGAGTCGTTCGTGGTCCCCGTTTTGCCGAACATCTCGAAACCCGTCATGCGGGCGCGAGACCCTGTGCCTGCGCGGATTACCTCCTGAAGCATCGACCTCGTTATCAGAGCCGTTTCCGGCGCGATCGCTTTTTCGGAAGACGGCGACGAGGAGTAGATGACCTTGTCGTCGTTGCTGCGGATTTCCCTGATGAACGTCGGCGAGATTCTTAGGCCGCCGTTGGCGAAAGCTGAATAGACCACGGACATCTCCAGAGGAGTCACGCTTGACGCCCCCAGGCCGACTGACAGCATCGCGGTCAGGTGCGGCGAGGTGATACCGAGCCGCCGTGCCGTGTCGACGATCTTCTGCGGCCCCATCATGACCGTCAGGCGGACGGCGGGCGTGTTGTGAGAATGCGCGAGGGCGCTGAGCAACGTTTCTTCCCCCGCGTATGTGTCGCCATAGTTGAGAGGCGTCCACACTCGTCCAGTCGAGTTGGGCACGTCCAAGGAGATGACTTTGTCGATAATGTGATCGACGGGGCGGTATCCCTCTTCGATAGCCGAGGCGTAGACGATGGGTTTGAACACTGAACCTGTCTGACGAAACGCCTGGGTAACGCGGTTGAACTTCGTGCCGTTGAAGTCTTTGCCGCCGACGAGAGCAAGGACGGAGCCGTCGGCCGGATCGACGGCGACGAGGCCGCCTTCGCTCTTCAGTTTCTTCATCGCGTTTTCCGCGGCTGTTTGAAGATCGAGATCGAGCGTCGTGTAGATCTTCATGCCGCTTTTGTAAATCCTGTCGCTGCCGTACTTGGGGATCAGTTCCTTGAAAAGAATGTGACTGATAAAATATGGCGCTTTGTTGAAGACAAGGTTGTTCTCTTCTGTGCGCTCGTTGAATTTCAGCTCTTCGCGGACGGCCGATTCGGCCTCTTTGTCCGTGATCCAACCGAGCTTGACAAGTCTGTTCAACACGTAGGTCTGACGCGCGCGAGCCAGATCGGGATGGCGTATGGGAGAGTATTTTTCGGGTGCGGCGATAAGTCCCGCGAGGATCGAGGATTCGGCGAGCGTCAACTGTGACGCGCTTTTGTCGAAGTAGCTGTGGGCCGCCGCGTCGATTCCCCACGCACCGTGGCCGAAGTAGATCGCGTTCAGGTAGGTCTCGATCAGTTTGTCTTTTGAATAGAGCTTTTCCAGACGCAGCGAGATCAGCGCTTCTTTTGCCTTGCGTTCAAGGCTTTTTTCACTGGTCAGGAAGAGGTTGCGCGCCAGCTGCTGCGTGATCGTGCTCGCGCCCTGTCCCCTGTCGCCGACCAGGATTGAACGGAGAATCGCCATCGGACGGATCCCCGCGTGGGAATAAAACTCGGAATCTTCGGCGGCGAGAATCGACATGACCATCCATTTGGAAAACTCTCCGAGTTTCATCGGTTTGCGGTTCTGCACGTAAAGCTCGGCGACCTCCCTGTTTTTACGATCGTAAACGATGCTCGCCTCGTTTGCCTGGTAACTGATAATTTCCTCGTCGGACGGAAGCAGGGCGGATATCCTGTTGATGTAAAAAGCCAAGGTCACTGAGACCGTTGCCGCAGCGATCAGTCCCAGCATAAGCAGAGAAAGCAGGAGCCTTTTCAATAGCGAAGGGCGTTTCGCGGCGTCGGGCGGCGCGGGGCGTTTCGTTCCCTTTGGAGCGGGAGAAGAAGGCAGGTTAGGGGATGTCTTTTCGTCTTTGTCCATGAGAAACCTCTTTTAAAAACGCCGTACGGGACAAAACCCGTTCAAGTCGGAAAGATCGGAATGTCACATCGCAAAGGGGCTTTCGCCGGGATTCCCAGCAGACAAAAAAGCGCCCGCCGCATGAGCGTTTTTCTCACCGCGGCGGGCGCTTTTCGCAACGTAGCGCTTACGCCGGCGCCGCCGCGTGACCGCGTTCGAACCCCGCAAAATGTTTTTCGCAGTAACGGCGGACTTCTTTCTCTGTCGAAAGGTTGAGCACGGCGGCCGCGCACTCGCGCATTTCGTCCGCGTGCAGGGTCGAGAGCAGCCACTGGGTGCGCGGCATCTCAGACGGGTTCATGCTGAAAGTACGCAGCCCCATGCCGAACAGGATCGGACTGAGGAGCGGCTCGCCGGCCATTTCACCGCACAGGCTGACCGGCTTGCCCGCAGCTTCACTGTTTTTGATGACGATCTGTACCAGCCGGAGGACCGATGGGAAAAAGGGCGAATACAGAGAGGACAAAGCGGGCGCGAGGCGGTCGACGGCCATAGTGTACTGGATCAGATCGTTGCTGCCGATGCTGAGAAAATCGCACTCGCTCGCGATCAGGTCGGAGATGACGGCGGCGGAAGGCGTCTCGATCATGACGCCGAGTCGAGTGTCGGGGTTGAAGGCGACGTTCTCCCTGACGAGTTCTTCCTTGACGTCGGCGATCACAGTCTTGGCCGCTCGCAGTTCGCTCATGGCGGAGATCATCGGCAGAAGAATGGATACGTCGCCGTAAGCGCTCGCGCGCAGCATCGCCTTTATCTGGCTGCGGAAGATGTCAACGCGCGAGAGAGAATAGCGGATGGCGCGGAGCCCGAGGGCGGGATTTTTCTCTTCGGGCATGCTGAGGTACTCTGGAATTTTATCGCCGCCGATGTCGAGCGTACGGAACACGACCGGCCGCCCCTTCATGGCGAGGAGGGTTTTTTTGTATTCCCAGAGATGCTCTCCTTCCGACGGGAAGTGATCGCGAGTCAGATAGATGTATTCCGTGCGGTAAAGGCCGACGCCGCGTCCGCCGATATCGACGATGGCTTTTACGTCGGAGTCCGAAGCGGCGTTGCCGAACACTTTCAGCGGCACGCCGTCGGCGCTGCGCGAGGGACGTCCCATGAACGTCAGGAGGCTGTCCTCAAACAACCTGTCCTGCTCCTGCAAGCGGCGATATTCTTCGACGGTTTTTTCATCGGGGTTGACGAGGACTTCGCCGTTATTGCCGTCAACGATGATGAAGTCGCCGTGATAGACGTCGTTCGCGATGCCGGGGATGCCGACGACGGCGGGCTGATGACGATTGCGGGCGAGAATGACGGAATGGGACGCGATGGTGCCCTCTTCGCAGACGAGGCCGATGATGTTGTCCTTCTGGATGAGGGCGATCTCGTCGGTGCCGATCGCGCGGCAGACGAGGATCAGCCCCTCCTTCTGGGCTTTGGGCGAGTCGCCGCCCTCGATGTGCAGAAGCAGACGGCAGACGCGCGTGGAAACATCTTTCACGTCGTCGGCGCGGGCCTTGAGGCTGTCGTCGTTCATGCTCTCAAAGATGTGGGAGAACTTCTCGGCGGCCATTTTCACGGCCCACGCGGCGTTCACGCCCTCGCCGAGGATCGTGTTTCTGATCTCGTCGAGAAAATCGGGGTCGTTCAGCATTTCGCCGTGCACACGGTAGAGATCCGGACCGGCTTCGTCCTTGTCGACGACATTTTTTTCGCTGCCGTAGAGCTGTCTTATCTCTTCGGTGATTGTCGCCGCGGCCAGATTGAATCGTTCGAGCTCGCCTTCGGGATCGTCGACGAACTCTTTTTCGACTTCGATCTGCTCTTTCCAGTCTACGTAAACCTGCCCCATGACGATGCCGTGAGACACGCCGAGTCCTTTCACAGCAGTTCACCCTTCCGTGCTCTTGATCAAAATTTTTTCAAAAAATATCACAGGAACGCGCAATTCTCAACGTGAAGTTGTGGAAAAAGCGCTAAAAACGTCCGTCCGGTCAGAGAATCGATTTTGAGCTTAGGCGCCGTCCGGTGTCCCGTTTGTGTCAAACGCTTTGTGATGTCGATACGCGCGCGGAACTTACGCGCCCATGATACGGCTGCGGAAGACGAAAAATACGGCGGCAAGGATGCACAGCATCGCCCACAGATAATCGAGCGTCAGCTTTTCCTTCAGGTAAAAAGTCGAAAATGGGATGAACACTGTCAGGGCAATGACTTCCTGGATGATTTTCAGCTGGCCGACGGAAAGGACCTGACTGCCGATGCGGTTGGCAGGCACCTGCAGGGAATACTCAAAGAAGGCGATACCCCAGCTGCACAGCACTGCGATGAACCAAGGCCGACCGGCCAGACTTTTCAGATGGCCGTACCAGGCGAACGTCATGAATATGTTGCTGCAGCACAGCAGAAACACCGAAAGCACAATTGATCTCATCGTTGACGACCTTTCCGGCAGGTTTTTCCGCCCGCCTCCTTGAAAACGAAAGCTATCTCATTCAGACGCGTTTTCGGCGTCAAAGCGTCTCTTTTTCACTGGACTGCAGAACCGAGACGGCGATTCCCGCAGGAACTTTCGCCGCGAATTTTCTCGGGTCGGCGGCGATGTTGGCGAACGTGTCATAATGCATGGGTACGACGACACGCGGCGCGATCATCTCCGCCGCACGGGCCGCTTCGTCGGCGTTCATCGTATAGGTGCCGCCGATGGGCAGGAGCGCGAGGTCTATGGACATGGCACGTAGTTCTTTCATGCCGTCAAACAGCGCGGTATCGCCCGCGTGATAGACCTTGTGACCCTCGACTTCGACCACGTAGCCGCACGGTGTGTCGTCGGAGAACATCCGCCCGTTTTCGTCGCGGATCTGGCTGTTGTGCACGGCGGGAACGACGGTAACGTGGCCGAAGAGGAAAGATTTGCTCTCTCCCGCTTTCATGACGGTGATGTTCTCCTCCGCGACGCCCTGTGTTTTCAGGTATTCCGCGAGCTGTGGTCCGCAGACGACGGCGCACTCCGTCTGACGGGCTATGGTTACGGCGTCCCTGATGTGATCAAAGTGTCCGTGCGTGAGAAGCATGGCATCCAAGGCGATAAAATCGTCCGCAGTGCAGCAGGCATAAGGGTTGCCCGTGAAAAACGGGTCGATGAGGATGGAACTGTAATCGGTCTGGATCTTGAAACTCGCGTGTCCCAGGAACTGAACGTGAACGGTCATAGTATCGACCTCCGATTAAATTTGCCGCGGTGGGAACGTTTGAGAGTCGCGGCGACTGTGCTAGTATTATAGCGCTTTTTCTCAAAAATGGCAGGGAGACGCACTTTATCGGTAAAGGAGTGTTCGTGATGAAAAACAGGGTGCTCGTTATCGGCGGCGGCGGAGCGGGGCTGACGGCGGCGATCAGCGCCGCGAAAGAGGGAGCGAGCGTCTGTCTCCTCTCGAAGACGCCGCCCGGGTGGAACGCATGCACGGCGTACGCGGGAGGAATTTTTACGCTGGCGAGCGGCGGCGTGACGCCCGAGGAACATTATGCCAAAACGATGGAGACGGGATGTCTGGCGAACGACCCTGCGCTCGTCCGTACACTTGCAGAGGAAGCGGAAAAGACTCTGCTCACGCTGGAGTCGTGGGGCGTCGGCATTCGTTTCCCGCGTCCGGGCAAAGCGAGCGTTCGCCACACGGCGGCGCACGGGATGATGGGAGGCGAAGGACTGAACTCGGAACTGGCGGCGATTGCACGCGAAGAGGGTGTTGAAATCCGCTGCTTTTCGGCTGTGACTCGGCTTCTGCTTGACGACCGCGGTTTCAGAGGGGCTGAGACCGTCGACTGGAAGGGAGGAAAAGCCTCCGTGATCAGCGCCGATTCCGTGGTCATCGCGACGGGCGGCGCGGGGCGGATCTTCAGTCGTACGGACAATCCCGCTCGGCTGACTGGCGACGGCTTTGCGTTGGCGGTCGACGCGGGACTGCGCCTGAGGGATATGGAGTTCATCCAGTTCTATCCTCTCGGCTGGGACGATCCCGAACTTCCCGTGTGGATGGCCGATCTCGGCCTGATCGATTTTGTGCCGCTGACCGACGCGAACGGGAACGAGTTCCTGCTTCGGGATCTGCGCGAATGGGGTTTTAAAGACGGCGAACAAGGCAATCTCTACGCGCGCGACCGCGCGGCTGTCGCCGTCGCCAGGGCGGATCGCGAGGGGGGAGCGTTCCTGCACCTGCAAGCGGCTGCGCCGGGGCTGTGGGAGAACAAGGTATTTCGGCGCAAGCTCGTCATCGATCCCGCGCGTCTGAAAAAGCTCGGCCGTCCCGTCCGCGTCGCGCCTCTTGAGCACTATTTCTGCGGCGGAATCGTCATCGATCCCGACGGGCGCACGGACATTCCCGGCGTCTTCGCCTGCGGCGAGTGCACGGGCGGCGTGGACGGAGCCAATCGTATCGGCGGCAACGCGCTAGCCAACATCGTCACGTTCGGATTGCGCGCGGGCGCGGCCGCCGCCCATGAGAAACGCTCCGTGTCTTTCGGCGGGGAGTCCGCGGCAGGGATTCCCTCGTTTGGCGCTTCGGGAACATCTCCGTCGCTGCTGCGCGCTAAACTTCAAAAGAAGATGTGGGAGTGTCTCGGCCCCATTCGCAACGAACAGGGGCTGCGATCCGCGCTGGAATTTCTCGACGGGATCGAGAGGGTGAAGATGCGCGCCTTAACGCCCGTCGAACTGCTCTGCGCGCTTGAGATGCCGGGGCTAATCGCGTCGTCGCGCGCCTGCGCGCGGGCGGCTCTGGCACGGCGGGAGAGTCTCGGCGTGCATTTCAGGGAAGACTGACGGTACACGACGTCGTTCTATGGCTTCATGTAAATAATTAAAGAAAAGAGCTCCCGCTTTTACGCGCGTACGCATTAGAAACGGGAGCTCTTGTTTCGTCCTTTACGAGGTGAAGGTGCGGAATCAGTCGAAATCTTCGATCCTCAAGAGTTCGGCATAGCCGGGATAAGGCCACAGATCGGCGGCGACGATGCCTTCGGCCTCGTCGCTGAGCGCGCGGATCTCTGCCATGACGGCGGCGCCTTCGCCGACGAGGAGCGCGGCGGCGTCTCGAGTCTCCTTGCCCTTCACTCCGGCGACGACGGCGTCGAGACGGCCAAGCCCCTCGAGGATGCCGGATTTGATCTCGACAAGGCGGGTGATGTTATCCTCCCACGGGGCGAGCGCTTTCTTGACGGACGCGGTTTTCGGGAGAGCCGACATCGCTTTCGTCTCGCGGATCAGCTGCTTGGTGATGGCTGGAAGGACGCCCTCGTACATCATGTTGCGGAGGAGACCGAGTTCTGTCTCGACCGTCTCGTTGTACTGTTCAAGGCGGACTTCGTAGTACGCTTCGATCTCGCGCTCTGTCATAATGCCGAGTTTCACGAGAAGTTCGCGGTGCTCTTTCACGAGATACTGGTCGAGCGCCTCGACGGTGTTTCTGCACACGGGCAGACCGCGTCTTCCCGCTTCTTCAATCCACGATGGCTCATAGCCGTTGCCCTCAAAACGGACGGCCTCGGACTCCTCCCATGCGTCCTTGATGACGGCGAGCGCCGCGTCGGCGACGTCCGCGCCCGCGACGACGCGCGCTTCCAGAGCGGAGCTGAAGCGGTCGATGCCGTCGGCCCAGATGGCCAGCAGGATCGTCAGGGGGCCGCTCAGCGCCTGAGGCGCGCCGACGGCGCGGAACTCCCACTTATTGCCGGTGAAGGCGATCGGCGAGGTGCGGTTACGGTCGCCCATGTCGCGGGTGACAGATGGCAGGCGGTCAAGGCCGAGGTCGAGAATGTCTTTCGCGGTGAAGTCGTCCGTCACGCCCTTGGCGATGTTCGACATCGCGTGGTTGAGGAGTCCGCCGAGGAAGATGCTCATGATCGCGGGCGGCGCCTCGTTCCCGCCGAGACGGTGGGCGTTGCCGGGCGAGGCGATGCAAGCGCGGAGCAGGCCGCCGTGACGGGCGACGCCGAGCAGGAACGAAGCGATGAAGGAAAGGAACTGGATGTTGCGTCTCGGGTTGCTCGTCGGCTTGAGGAGGTTGCGACCCTCGCTGTCGCGCAGCGAGACGTTAAGGTGTTTGCCGCTTCCGTTGACGCTGGCGAAAGGTTTTTCGTGCAGAAGGAGCTGGAAATGGTGGCGGCGAGCCATCTTACGCATGACTTCCATCAGCATCTGGTTCTGGTCGCAGCCCTGATTCGCCTCCGCAAGCACGGGCGCGAACTCAAACTGTCCGGGGGCGACCTCGTTGTGGCGCGTGTTCAGTATCTGCCCGAGACGGTACATGTCGCGCTCGACGTCCTCCATGTAGGCAATCACGCGCGGATGGATCGCGCCGAAATAGTGGGCTTCGACCGTCTGCGACTTGGGTGACGGCGCGCCGATGAGCGTGCGCTTGCACAGCTCGATGTCTGGGCGTCTGCGCGCTTTCGACTCGTCGACAAGGAAATATTCCTGTTCGGCACCGATCGTCACGTCGACCGATCTCACGGTGCGGTTGCCGAAGAGTTTGAGCAGACGCATTGTCTTGTCTTGGATCACGTTGATGCTCTTTAAAAGCGGCGTCTTCATGTCGAGCGGCGTACCGTCGTAAGAGATGAACACCGACGGGATGCAGAGGGTACCGCCCTTGTGACTGAGGATGATAAAAGCGGGGCTGGATGGATCCCAAGTGCAGTAGCCGCGCGCCTCAAACGTCTCTCTCATGCCGCCCGAGGGGAAGGACGACGCGTCAGGTTCGCTCCGCGTGAGTTCGGAGCCGCTGAACATCTGAATCGGGTTGCCTTCGCTGTCGAGGTTGAGGAAAGCCATATGTCTTTCCGCCGTCGCCTCCGTGCGGGGCTGGAACCAGTGGCAGTAGTGGGTCGCTCCCTTGGAAAGGGCCCATTCCTTCATCGCCGCCGCGACGTAGTCGGCGATTGAACTGTCGAGCTTGCCGCCGCCCTCAACGGCGGTCATCAACTGTTTGTAAATGTTCTCCGGCAGCCGCTCTTTCATCGCGGCCTTGTCAAACACGTGCATCCCGAATATCTCTGCGGGGCGCGCAACGCCTTCATCCATTTTTGCAACCTCCTTAGTGGTGTTTTTTAACGCTCAACGAGCGTTTGTGCGACAAGAAATTTCTGTGTCCCTTTTACGACCGGCAGAGTATACCATACTTTTCCCAAAAGTACAATATAAAAATCAGCTAAAATACAAAATTTTCCTGCTATGATTCGTTTTCATGCAGGTCATTTTTAGAAATCACGTGCATGTAAACGTATTTTTGTCTGTTTTAGTCGGATGATAAAAAATTTCTTCAGCCGTGATGCTGAGGAAATTTTTTGTCGCGTATATCCGAGCGCATCGCGGGACGAGTTGCTCTCAACAGTTTCCTTCGTAGACGCAACGGAGACGGCGGCGCGCGACGTTCGCGAGGGCGTAGACCTTCGAGACCGGCGTCGCTTCAATGTCCGTGCAGCGGTAACGCGGGAAGAAGCGCGACAGGTGCAGGGGAATGTCCGGATCAAGACTTGCCAGCCAGGCGGAAAGCGCGTCGATCTCGTCTTCCGTGTCGTTTTTGCCGGGGACGAGCAGCGTCGTCACCTCCACGTGACATCCCGCTTCCACCGATACGCGGATGAACTCTTTCACGGTTTCCAGGTCTCCCCCAAGCCAGCGGTAGTACTCTTCGCGCATTCCTTTCAGGTCGACATTCATCGCGTCGATGTCGGGCAGAAGATCTTCAAGCGGGGAACGCAGAAGCGATCCGTTTGTGACGAGCACGTTCTTCATTCCCAGCCTGCGCACGGCCCGCGCGCAGGCGCGGACGAACTCATAGCCGACTGTCGGCTCGTTGTACGTGTAAGCGACGCCGATGTTTCCTAGCGGGGCCAGTTCGAGGGCCTCGCGCGCCACTTCTTCGGGAGACACGCGCGCCGTCCTCGTACCCGCGCCGTCGCTCATCGAGATTTCGTGGTTCTGACAGTACGGGCAGCGCAGGTTGCAGCCGAAACTTCCTACAGACAGCACTGAGTGTCCCGGAAAAAAGCGACGCAGGGGCTTTTTTTCGACGGGGTCGAGCGCGGCAGACGTGATCAGCCCGTAGCTGTCGGATACAATTCGTCCGTTCCTGCAGCTGCGCGCGCGGCAGATACCCGTCTGCCCCTCTCCAAGGAGGCAGCGGTGGAAACAGAGTTCACAACGCGTCATACGTGGCGCACCACCTGAAAGCGTTCGATGGAATACGGCTCGCCGCGCCTGAT
This sequence comes from uncultured Synergistaceae bacterium, assembly GCA_964520485.1. GTDB lineage: Bacteria > Synergistota > Synergistia > Synergistales > Dethiosulfovibrionaceae > Pyramidobacter. The sequence goes on from CAZFNC010000008.1 coordinate 26,140, forward strand.
TCCCGCCTTGCGCAGGGCTATGTCGATCTGCTGTTCGACCGTGTCGACGCCGTCAAGGTCAGGGAGCAGGAGACCGCGCTTTCCATGGCTTGAGACGATTACACCCCAGCGTTTGGGGTCAAGGTCGTTCCGGACGGCAGGTTCGGCTTCGGAAAGCACGTCCACGTCGTAGACCAGGTACGGCAGTTCTTCTATCGTCACAGGCTCGAAACGGGGGTCCTGCGTGCCCGCCGAGACGGCGTTGCGCGCGATCTCCTCGGCGATCGAGGACGTGACGGGCGAGATCGTGCCGATGCAGCCGCGCAGCTCGCCGAACTTCTTAATCGAAACGAAGACTCCCGCGCGGCGGGCGGTCAGTTCCGGCGGCAGAGAAGCGGGCAGAGGGATGGGGTGTCCTGTCGCAACGAAACGTTCGAGGCTCGCGCGCGCCAGACTGACGTAGGCATCGCTTTTCGCGGCGGTTTTCTCGCAGAGGAAACGCGCGTTGCTCAGAAAACGTTCTCCGCAGCGGCGGGCGGACGAGGTTTCGAGCGGTTCGAAGCTCGCGACGCCGTAGCCGACGCCGAACGGCCCCTCGTAAGCGAGAAGTTCGGCTTTCACGTCGAACCCGTCGAAAGCGCCGCCCATGACGACGAACGATCTCAGGCCGCACTCAGCCGCTTTCTCGCAGAAAACGGGGTCGAGTTCCAGCAGCCCGGTAAAATCTGCCCGCGCCAATGCGTCCGTGACCCGCGCGTCGAACAGCGGCCCCTCGGGAGCGAAACCATACGGCCCGTCGGCCTTCAGCTTGTGCGACAGGTCCCCGCTGGCGACGATGACCGCACGGCGGTCCAGAGAAGCCGCAGCGCGCGCGACGGCCTGTCCGAAGCGGTAATGATCGTACAGAGAGAACCCTGAAAGTCCGACGCGCACGACGGGAAGTTTTCCGCAGACCTCAAAAAAATAGCGGAGCGGGATCATCGTGCCGTGGTCAAGTTCCCTGTTGCGTTCGCCCAGAGTGCCCGCCGCGATCCCGTCCTGTTTCGCCTCGTCGGCAATCCTGTTTGCAAGAGCGACATCGTAGTTCGTCTCCACGACCAGATCGGGGCGGCCGAACATGCCGAAATCGCCGCGGGCGCGGTGTCCCGGGGAGATGTGGAAGTAGTCACGATAGAGGACGGAGTGGGGCGATAGGACGATCAGAACGTCCGGTTTCAGACGCGCGCAGCGTCGCGCCGCTTCACGGTAAGCCGCGTCGGTTCGAGAAAGACTGCGTTCTTCGCCGCGGCCGATCTCGGGCATGATGATCGGCGGGTGCGGCACGGCAAAAGCTCCGAGGATAGGCATCAACTGTTCACTCCTTTTATTATTCGTCGCGTGGGGCGCTCCACGAAGCCGTTTCGCTCTCGCACGCTCTCAAAAAATGAAGAAACAGCGTGATCGCGAGAAGGTCGGCGCAACCGCCGGGGCTGAGGTTCTCGTCGATGAAGGCTTTATCGAGCCGCAGAAGGACACCGTCCGACGGGAAAGGTTCACGGTCGATCAGTTCCCCGATCTCTTTCTGTATTTCACGAAAACGGGAGAGGCTCGATCTCTTGATCATGTTCGTGTCATCGACGGCACGGATCAGGCGCAGCAGCGACACGATCGCAGCGTCGTTGACAGTTTCGCCGGAAGCGAGCGCCTCTTCAAACGCCGGCAGCCCTATGTTCACGACGGATGGAAAACCCGCCGCCGCCTCGCCGCGCACGCCTGTGACGCCTGTCGCTTGAAAGATTCTCTGGCCCGCCGTTTTCCCCGACGGCGTCAGTTCACGCGTCACGCCGGAAACGATCTCGGCGGCCGCGCGCGTCACGGCGCGGGGCGGAGCGGGAACTCCCCGCGCCCACAACAAGCCGCGCGCAGCGCAGAGCACGCCGAGGGAAAAGATCGCTCCCTTGTGCGCGTTCACGCCGTTTGTCGCCGCGCGCATCGTTTCTTCGGCTTCCATGCCAGGGAGCCGCAGGGCTCGGAAAAGCTCTTCTGGGGCTCTGTTTTCATAATCCGCTCCCATGCGCGCGCAGAGAGCGAAATAGTCTCCGAGAGCGCAGGCGCTGTCGATGAACGTGAACAAGTCCATGTCGGCGTGCGAGCCGTTGTTGAAGCGATCGATCAGCCCCGGCTTGGGTGAAACGCAGACCTCGTACAGCAGCGCCCGCTGTGCGGTCCGAGCCACGCGCGAAGAAAGGCGCGCGCATTCGTCCTCGTACATCAGCAGAGCCGCGGTCCTCGCCAGTTCAAAAGCGTCGTGAGCGCGGCGCGGGGCGCATTCAGCGACGGGGCGGCCGCAGACGATGCAGCGGCGTGGCGGCCAGCCGATCGCGGAACGTTCCACTTTGACGCCGCCTCGGTCGAGGACGTCCATATCGTACAGGCGGGACGCGGGCGAGCTCTCTTCAAGCGCGCACGTGATCTTTTTCACCTCGGGCGCCGGTGCGTCCGCCATCAGGAACGCCTCATTTCCTGTCGGCTCAAAAAAAGACTCGATTGCGCTCACGCTTATCCCTGCGCGGGCGAAAGACAGTTCAAGCCGCCGCAGCCCGCGCTCGAAAAAGGCGCGCGCGAGAGGGAACTGTTTGACAGGTCCCGGCATGTTCAGCGTGTAACTGACGAGCGTTTCCCCGCCGCCTTTCAGCATTTCTTTCTGGCGTGCCGCGCGGCGTTCTCGCGCGTCGAGCACTTCGGTCAGCGAGACTTCGCGACCGTTCAGCAGTTTCTCAGTTTCCATGCGGATCGCTTCCTCCGGTTTGCGTTTTTCCGTCGCCATAACTATACAGTCGTTTGCCCGTTTTTGCAAAGCGCAAAACGGCGTGTCGCGCGCCGGAGGCAGGCGCGTGACAAAAAGAGAAGGACTCTCGCTCTTCATTCTTCTCGCTCCTCATGCGCTCCGTTTCCGTCCGTCCGAGCGCGGCAGTAGTTCCGCAGGGCGGAGAGAAACGCGGCAGCTAAAGGTGTGAACCGCTGACGCCTGCGCCAGATCACGCTGACGGCGGTGACGAGGGGCGGCTCCAGCGGACGGAAAGCCAACCCGCTTTCAGGGCCGCAGTTGATCAGCCTGTCGAGCGTTAACAGGCAGCCGAGGCCCTCTCTGGCGAAGACTGAGCCGTTGTAGGCAAGGCGGAAGAACCCCCGAAAATCTAGCCGCTCCGTCCTGTCGCCGCACCAGCGGGGCAGATCGGCCTTCAGCGCCTGTTCCGAACAGAAGAGTGGGCGTCCCGTGAGGTCGGAAAAGGTGACGGTCTCTTTCTCGGCCAGAGGGTCGTCCGCGGGCATCAGCAGTCCCCAGCGATCCTTTCCCGGCAGGGTAAGATGTTCGTACTTGCTGCCATCAGGTTCCTCGGCCAGCAGGGCGAAATCGAGCAGCCCCTTGTCCAGTTTCTCTGTCACCTGTTCCGTGTCGCCGCTCGTCACATGGTAATGAAGGTTGCGGCAAGTTCTCTCCATGTCTCTCAGTGTGCGGGCAATGTGTCTCACCTGACAGGTCTCGGCCAATCCCAGATAGATGGTTCCGCCGGCGTTCTCAAGACTTCGGAATTCCTCCTCGATCTTCTCGGCCATCCCCATGAGGTCGGCGGCCCGCCTGCGGAGCAGGACGCCTTCTTCGGTCAGCCGGATGCTGAAGCTGTGGCGGGTAAAAAGTTTTTTCCCCAGTTCCTCCTCCAGCCCTCTGAGGGCCTTGGACAGCGTGGGCTGCGTCACGTGCAGGAGGGCAGCCGCTCTCGTCATATTCTCTTCCCGCGCCGCGGCCAGAAAATAGCGCAAGGTCCTCAGTTCCATCTCTCTCGCCTCCCCGCGCCGATTATAGTCCCTGCGGTCATGATATGCAATAATTTCATGACATGATATAAGAAATGACTATTAGCGCGAATCATTCTACAGAATTAAAATACAGGAGCAGGGAAAAAACTCAGATCTCCGAGAAGGAGCAGCCGCTTTGACGGAAAGACAGGAAAAGCGCCGACAGGCGAAGCATCCGTTTCCGACGGCGCGGGCGGGGAAAACGGCGAGGTACGCCCTGTTTTTGTGATTCGCGGGGTGACTCTCCGCGAGGCTCGAACCGACGGAAGCTCCAAAAAATTTTAAGTCACATGAGGGGGAAGACGACGATGAAGTTCAAAGGGAAATTCGCGCTGGTTCTGGCAGGTCTGGCGCTGGCGGGAGTGATGTCGTCCGTGACCGTCTCGCGCGTGCGGGGCGAGGAAAATACGGATACCGATTCGGCGGGAGGAATGAAGATGGAAAAACTGGCACTGGTACGGGAATGGGACAAGACGTTTCCGTCGGACCCAGAAGTTGAACACAACAAGGTGACATTTGTCAACCGTTACGGCATCACGCTGGCCGCCGACCTCTACCGGCCGAAATCCGCCACGGGACCTCTGCCCGGCATCGCCGTCTGCGGGCCCTTCGGCGCCGTGAAGGAGCAAGCTTCGGGACTCTACGCCCAGACCATGGCCAAGGCCGGTTTCGTCACGCTGGCCTTTGATCCTTCCTTTACGGGGGAAAGCGGTGGCACGCCTCGCTACATGGCAAGTCCCGACATCAACACCGAGGACTTTCAGGCGGCCGTCGACTGGCTGCTTCTCTCCGACCTTGTGGCCGAAGGACAGGTCGGCATCATCGGCATCTGCGGCTGGGGCGGCATGGCTCTGAACGCCGCGGCGATTGACACGCGCGTGAAAGCAACCGCCGCGATCACAATGTACGACATGGCTCGGGTCAACGCGAGGGGGTACTTTGACGCCGAGGACAGCGAGGAAGCCCGTCACGCGAAAAAAGAGGCCATGAACAGACAGCGGCTCGAGGATTTAAAGGCGGGCACCTATAAGCTGGGCGGTGGCGTCGTCGATCCTCTGCCCGCCGATGCGCCGTACTTCGTCAAGGACTACTACGACTATTATAAGACGAAACGCGGCTATCATCCCCGTTCTCTCAACTCCAACGGCGGATGGAACGTGACAGGGTGCCTTTCCTTCTTTAACCAGCCCATCAACTGCTATTTGAGCGAAGTCCGTTCCCCTGTTCTCCTCATTCACGGGGACAAGGCCCATTCGTACTACTTCAGCAGAGACGCTTATCAGGTTCTGCGGAACGGACTTTTTAAGGACAATAAGGAGTTCCTGACGATCCCCGGCGCCTCTCACACCGATCTCTACGACGGCGGCGGCAAGGACGCTATCCCGTTTGACAAGCTGGTCTCCTTCTTCCATTACTATCTCGGATAAAAGAGCGTTTTCCTTTTTCCGACTGGCAAAGGGCCGCCTTTCCCGTTTTTTTCGGGGAAGGCGGCCCGTGTGTTGTAAAAACGTTTTCGAAACCGTGTTTGCTCTTTTTGTTCTTATCGTATATCGCCGTTGAAGCGCAGAAGAAGGCTCCGGCGCGGTCACTTTTTCTTTACGCGGCCCGTCCCCGCGTCGCGCCCGCGGCGCTTCGCAGACGAAGTGATCGCGCAAAGTTCCCTGATACGGCGAAAAGCGGACGTACCGCTTAAAGCAGCCGCGACGGTCAGCGCGACGCCGATCCACTGGGACACGGAAAGAATTCCCACACGCCCTCGCTCGGCGTCGCCTCTGAAAAACTCTAGGACGAAGCGCAGAGGCGCGTAGAGAAAAACGTAGGAAACGAGCGCCCGTTCTCGTTTGAGAACGTCGACACGGACGAAAAGGATCGCGGCGATCATAAAATTCCCGACGGCTTCCGTCAACTGTACGGGAAAGAGCGGAATGCCCGGGGGCGCGAACGGGGAATCGTGATAGACGACCGAGAAAGCGCTGTCGAACGGCATTCCGTAACAGCACCCGACGGCGGCGCAGCCGAGCCGTCCGAAGGCGTGGGCGACGGGAAGGCAGGGGATACAGGCACGGATATAAGATATAACGTCCAATTTTAAGCGTTTATGTCCCGCTCGCAAAGCCAGCGCGCCGCCGATAAAAAAGCCATAGAAGACAAAGCCGCTTTTCATCAGCGAATTGACGTAGGAAAAATCAGTCATTTTCGAAAAATCGATGTTTTGCCATGAAACAATAAAATAGAACGCTTTCGCTCCGATTATTCCCCCTAAACAGGCGACGGCCGTCAGAATCATGAAGTCGCCGAGATCCTTTTGGAAGAGTTTTGTTTGAAATACGCCCATCGCACAGGCGACGACGATGCCGACGGAGATGAAAAAGCCGTAGCGGGGGATAAAAAGGGAACCGAGACGGAACCCCACAGGTATTTCCTCCGTTCATAAGATAAGACGCGGGAGCCGGGATATGACAGCGTCCCGACTCCCAATTTTGTGCATGCGCGCCCAACCTGAAGGATGGCGGCTCAGACGAACATGGCCGAGCAGGCAAAAAACATAAAAACGCCCAGGATCAGGCTGATAACGCAGCATACGATCCCCGCGGTAGCGGTTCCCTTCGCTCCCACGGGCGCCCTTTTTCTGCCGACGACGCCGAGGATGATGCCGATCAAGCTGAGGATGACCGCGAGCCATCCCAGGATGCCCCCGCAGAAGAAATCGATCACCAAACATAAAATGCCGAGAAACAGAGAAAAACCGCCCATTCAGATTCCTCCTTAAAGATTGACATGCAAAAAACTATTTGCGCAGGGATCGTCCGCGACGACGATCCGGTTTTCAAAGCACAACATGTACTATAGCAAAGGATCATTGGCAGTCAATAAACAAACTGGTTACAGGAAAGACGGCGAAAGGGCGGATAAAAGGCGGAGGAATTCTTAAAAATCGCGTTTGCAGAGGGAAAGAGTATCTTTCAATGAAACAATGAAAACTTGACGGCGACGAAGACTGCCTGTCGCAACAGGAAATCTCCGCCGCCGTTTTTGAATGGATCTTGTTTTTTTACGAGCGCTCGCACAGTTCGAGCAGCACGCCTCCGGTTGCCTTGGGGTGCAGGAAGGCGATCATCGCGCCGCCCGCGCCGCGGCGTGGCTTCTCGTCGATCAGCTTCACGCCCTTGGCCTTCAGCTCGGCGAGCGCGGCCTCGAGGTTCTCCACGCGGATGGCCACATGATGGAGGCCGCCGCGGCCGCCGTTTTTCTCCATGAACTTCGCGACGGGGCTGTCAGGGGCGGTCGGTTCGAGGAGTTCGAACTCCGTGTCCTTGATGGGCAGAAACGCCGTCGTCACCTTTTGATCCTCGACGGTCTCGACGCCGTGGCACTTGACGCCGAGCGTGTCCTGCCAGAACTTCAGCGCTTGTTCGATGCTGGGGACGGCAACGCCCAGATGGTCAATAACGCTCAGATTCACGATAAAAATCCCCCTTGAACAAAAATGTGTTGCTTATGTCCAATCATAGCAGAAAATCACAAAAGCGAAAAGCTTTTCGCGCACAAAAAAGCGAAAGTCGCGGCAGATCGCCTAGAGGAGCGGTCCGCTCACGCCGAAGCGCCTCAAAAGGGAAGGGCCGAAGAAGCAGGCGCAGAGCAGCCCTGTCAGAAGAAAAGGCGCAAAGGGCAGCGCGTCACGACGTCCGACTCTGCCGATACAGAGGAGCGCCAATGCCCAGGCGCCGCTGGTCAGGGTGCCGAAATACAGCGTCAGAAGAGCCAATTTCCAGCCGAGCAGGCTGCCGACGCCGGCCATCAGCGCGGCGTCGCCCGGGCCGAACGAGCCCCGCACGAGGGCAAGCGCGACGACGACAGGGACGGCCCCCGCCATCGAACCGGCAAGAGCCGAGATCGCGTCCCCGCGCCAAAGGCGCAGCGCGGCGCCGGCGAGCAGGGAAAGACACGCCGCTTTCACGTCGATGTTTCTGCTCAGCCAGTCCGTCAGGGCGTGGTACTCCATCGCGAAAAACGCGGTTAGGACGGCGAATCGTTCCCACGGGCATATGAAACGGCGCAGCGCGAGCGCCGTCAGCGCGCCGCACAGGGGCGGCACGACGGCGGCCAAGGAGCGAGGCAGGCGTCGTGCCAAGCGAAAGTCGGCCGTCGCCTTTACGGCCGCGCGAAGGACCACCGCTCCGGCGCAGCCGCCGAGAAAGAACGCGGCAAGCATATCCGTCGCGGGGGACTATTTAAAGAGAGGCAGAAGAGCCTTGAACTCCGACGTTCCCGAGCGTCCGAGAAGCTGGTAGACGATCGTCTCCGTCGGCAGCGCGGCGACGCCCGCCGCGATCAGGTTGCGCATCGCGAGGTCGTGATAGGTGGGATCGCGGCTGGCGCACGCACCTTCGGCAACGACTGTCTGATAACCCCTCATCAGCAGGGACATCGCCGTCGTGAACGTGCAGATGTGGCTCTCGACGCCGAAGACGACCACGGTTTCGCGTTTCTGCGATGTCAGCAGCGTCTCGAAGCCTTCGGCGTCGAAACACGAAAAGCAGTTTTTGCTCAGCAGGTTTTTCCTGTCGAAAAACGGCCTGAGCGCTTCGACCGTCGGGCCGAGCCCTTTAGGGTACTGCTCCGTAACCAGCGTTGGAATGTTCAGCACCCGCGCGCTTTTCAGCAGTTTGCCCGCTTCACGCACGCAGCGTTCTCCCCCGTACATCGCAGGAATCAGCTTTTCCTGCAAGTCAAGCATGAGAAAAACGCACTTTTCAGCGCTTAAACAGATCGGTCTCATCAAAACAGGCTCCTTCCCGTCAAATGAACGGCACGTCGTCATTATCGCATAAAATCCCGCCGCGGAGCATTTGAGTTTTTGCTGGTTGCTGTTACAATAGGCACGCACCTGAAAATTTTAGAACCAGGAGGCGATCGCCTTGAACGAAAATCCCAACGATAAACTGCCCCCGCTCACCGTCAGTTCGCTGATGCGCACCATGTCCGCGCCCGACTACCCCGCGCACATCGTCAGGCTGTTGAATCAGGTCAAGAGTTGGCTGCCGAGTTCTTTCCGTCTCGACGGCGTCGATCTGCCCTATTGGGAAGTTGTGCGCGAGGATCCCGACAGGCTTTTCAACGAACTGGCCTGGCTCTGTCCCCTGGCCGCGCTGCTGCCGTCGGTCACGGCCCCGCCGCCTCAGGCGGAAGCCGTCGTTCTCTCGCTCGGGGAAGTCGATCTGACCGGCGCCATGCGCCTTGCCGTCGATTACAGCCTGATCTTTTCCAAGAACACCTGCCGCCGCGTGTGGATCGTCTCGGACTGCTGGATCTATTGCGACGTCGCCGAGTACGCCGACCACATCAGGGCGATGATCGAAAGCGACATCTCGCTCAGGTTCGTGCTCGTCACCCCCTGGGGCTGGGTCGAGACTCCCATCTCGGCGCTCGCCGACCGGCCGTCGGCTCCCCCTTCGTCGGACGACGGGCGAGGCAGGAACCGCCGTCGCCGTGACGACGATTGATTTTTTGCTTCGGCATTGACGAAAAAGATAGGACGTTGTACAATACCCATCGTGTCCGGGGTGTAGCGCAGTCTGGTTAGCGCGCCTCGTTCGGGACGAGGAGGTCGGAGGTTCGAATCCTCTCACCCCGACC
>CAZFNC010000009.1:0-33309 GCA_964520485.1 uncultured Synergistaceae bacterium
CGCCGCGTTTTCCCGCAAAAAGACAAAGTAACGCCGGATAAGCGCGGGCTGTGTGCCGCTGTCTTATCCGGCGCGCTGTTTCGTGCAAACGGTAAACTGAGACGGTTTTTCACCGCCGCCACGTGGACGGCATGAACACCATCAGCACGGTCGTGATCTCCAGGCGGCCGATCAGCATGGCGAACGAGAGGACCCACTTGCCCGCGCCGGGCACGGCGGAATAGTTGCTCGCGGGGCCGAACTGTCCCAGACCGGGGCCGATGTTGCTGAGGCACGCGAGCACGCCGCTGATCGACGAGAGCACGTCGACCCCAAGCCACGTGAGCGCCAGCGACATGGCGCCGAGCATGAGCATGTACATGACGAAAAACGCCAGTATCGACCGCACCAGCCCGTCATCCTGCGGCTTGCCGCCGACGCGCACGCACAGCACGCGCTTTGGCAGGAGCGTGGTGATCATGTCGTTGCGGACGCTGCGCGCGAGCACCATGACGCGCAGCACTTTGAGGCCGCCGCCCGTCGAACCGGCGCAGCCGCCCACAAACATGACAATCAGCAGGACGAGGTGGACGAAGTACGGCCATTTCAGCGTGTCGGTGACGCCGAAGCCTGTCGTCGTCAAGATGGTCACCGTCTGGAAGAACGCGTGGCGAACCGTCTGTGAAAGGGACTGCGGCATCTTCGCGGCGACGGCGCTCAGCGTGATCGCTCCGGCGGCCGTCAGCGTGATCGCCGTGTACCAGCGGAACTCGTCGTCGGCAAAATAGGCGTTCAGGGATCCGCGCAGGAACAGAAAGTGCAGCGTGAAGTTGACGCCCGCCAGGAACATGAACAGCGTGATGATCCATTCCACGGTCGGGTTGTTGAAGTAGGCGATGCTGGCGTTATGCGTGGAAAAGCCTCCCGTCGCCATCGTCGCGAAGGAGTGATTGACCGCGTCGTAAAAACTCATGCCGCACAGCGTCAGCGCCACCGTCTCGACGGCGGTGAGCAGAATGTAGATCAGCCACAGGTACAGCGCCGTCGTGGTCAGGCGCGGCGTGAGCTTTTCGGGGATGGGGGTGGGCGACTCGGCCTTGAACAGTTCGATGCCGCCGCCGCCGATGAACGGCGCGATGGCAAGGCAGAGCACGATGATGCCCATGCCGCCCAGCCAGTGGGTGAGCGATCTCCACAGCAGGACGCCGGCGGGGAAGCTTTCGATGTCGCTCAGGATCGTCGCACCCGTGGTCGTAAAGCCCGACATGGCCTCGAAAAACGCGTCGGTGAAGGAGACGCCTGAACAGACGAACGGCAAAGCGCCGATGACGGAGGCGATGACCCACGAGAAAGAGACGATGATAAACGCCTCGCGGCAGGTGATGTGCCCGGGGGACGCACCGGGGCGGCGCCCCCTGTACGTCAGCCGCGCGACAACGCCGCACGCCGCCAGCGAAGCTGCGGAACATCTCAGCAGCAGTCCCGAGTCGGGCCATCGCGCGCAGAGCGAGACGAGGGCCGTGCACATCATGCTTCCGGCGATGATGGCGCCGATGAGCGCGAGGACGTGGATGACGATGCGCCTGTTCATGGTCAGTCGACCTTGAAGAAGCGCATGGCTTCGGGCATGATGTCGGACATCGCGAACACGGAGATGACGTCGCCCTCCTGGAGGATTTCGGCGCCGCCGGGCACCAGATATTTGCCGCCGCGCTTGATCACGGCGATGAGGATTCCCCGCGGCAGGCGGAGATCCATGATGCGCTTGCCGACGGCCGGGTTGCCGGGGCGGAGCAGGAACTCCAGCATCTCCGCGCCGATGCGGTCGATCAGCGACAGCACCACCGCCGAAGTGGGATAGCGGATGTAACGCAGAAAGGTGTTCGCCAACGTGCGGTTGGGGTTGATGAGAACGTCCACGGGCAGACGGTCTTCGAGGCGCTTGTAGACATCCTTGCGCACGACCGCGATCGTCTTCACGTTCTCGTTCATGTTCGCCAGCGCGGCGATCATGACGTTCAGTTCGTCGTTGGCCGTCGCCGCGACCACGCCGTTCGCCTTGTCCACGCCAAGCTGCATCATCAGCTCGGCGTCCAAGCCGTCGCCGTTGATCACTCTCGCGTCGGGAAGCTCGCGCGCGAGTCGCTCGCAGTTTTCCAGGTTCTTCTCGACCAGCGTCGTCTCAACTCTGGGCACGTTGCTGCACAATCTCTTGGCGAGGCTCGTCCCCAGCTTGCCGCCGCCGACGATGATCACGCGCGAGAGGCGCTTCTGCCGCTCCACGTCGAACAGTTTCTGCACGCGCGCCACGCGGGCGTGCAGCGTGACGACGAAACACACGTCGCCTTCCCGCGCCGTCCAGTCGCCCGAGGGGACGAATCCGTCCCTCTTGCCGTCCTTCTCGCGCTCGACGTAGACGATGATGGCGCCGAGTCCGGGGTACTTCGCGCCCAGTTCGCGCAGGCTCATGCCGCAGATGGGGGAGTCCGCCTCCACGTGGAACGCGAAGCTTCCCGCGCGCCCGTTGAACAGTTCGGACGTGTGCACGGCGGCGTTGAAACGCAGCAGCGAGGCGATCTCGCGCGAGAGCGATCGTTCCGGCGACGCCATCACGTCGATGCCCAGGTCCTGCGACCAGTCGGGCGTGTCGGCAAAGTCCAGATCCCGCACTCGCGACAGCACCAGAGGCACTCCCGCCCGCTTTGACAGCCAGCAGGCCATCAGGTTCGTCTCGTCGTGGTTCGTGCAGGCGATAATCGCGTCGACGGCGCCGCCCTTGACGACGCCGGCCTGCGCGAGCACGTCGGGACGCGACCCGTTGCCGCGCACGACGCTGACGTCGAGATCTTCGGCAACTCGCGTCGCGACGTCCTCGTCTCTCTCGACGACGACGACGTCGTGCGAATCTGCGGACAACGTTCGTGCCATGGTTACGCCGACGTTTCCTGCCCCGACAATGACAACTTTCATAATGTCACACTCCGAAAATCCGCGCGGGGCGGTTTTGTCTCGCGCGGAGCGTTGCGGCCGAAAAACGGATCCGGCCGGTTTCATGCGTCGATCGCATTATAGCACATCCCGTTTTCGTATGAAAAACGCGCCGCGAAAAGCCCCCTTCCGCGGGCGCGGAAAAAGGGGGCTTCGCTTATGTCCGCGTTTTTGCGGAGCGACGCTATGCAGGTTTCTTTTTCTTCTTGAGCAGCACGGGAAGCATCAGCAGGCCGATGCAGACCCAGAGGACGATGCAGAGCGGGCGCGTGAAGAAGATCGAATACGAGCCGTCGGAGATCGCCAGGGCGCCGCCGAAACCTTCCTCGGTGATGGGACCGAGGATCAGGCCCAGCACGACGGCGCCGAGGTCAAACCCGCAGCGATGCAGGATGTACCCGCCGAAGCCGAAGGCCAGCATCGTCCACACGTCGAACATCATGTTGCGCATGGCGAAACTTCCGACCACTGACAGGATCGAGATGGCGGGAATGAGCAGGGCGTTGGGAGCCGTCGAGATTTTGGCGAAGAAAGGCGCGAGGTAGATGCCGAGGAACAGGAAGACGATGTTGGCGATGAACAGCGACAGGATGAAACCGTAGGTGATCGTGCCGTACTTGGAGAACAGTTCCGGCCCGGGGATCAGGTTGTTGATCGTCAGTCCGCCCATCAGACAGGCCGCTACCGAGTTGCCGGGGATGCCCAGCGTCAGCATGGGGATCAGCGAGCCGCCGACGCATCCGTTGTTGGCCGATTCGGAGGCGGCGACGCCCTTGGGGTTGCCCTTGCCGAACGAGTCGGGGTCCTTATCGAGCGATTTGGCGGTGTTGTACGAGATGAACGCCGAGATCGTCGCGCCCGCGCCGGGGAGCATGCCGACGATCGTGCCGATAAACGAGCCTCGCATGATCGTTGGGGCCAGTCCTTTGGGGAGCTTGTTGTCCTTCAGCGTGCTGACGTCCGCCGCGAGTTCCTGCACGATGCTGGCCTCGCCCGTCAGGTCGAGGAGCTGGCTGATCGAGAACAGCCCGATCATCGCGGGGATGTCCTTGATGCCGTCAAACAGCTCGGGCATGTTGCCCGCGAAACGCGGATAGGCGTCCATGGGATCCATGCCGATCGAGGCCAGGAGCAGGCCGATCACGCCGGAGATCAGCCCCTTGACGAGGTTGCCGCTGGTCAGCGTGACGATGCTGGCCAGGCCCATGATCGCGAGCAGGAAGTTCTCGGGGGGGCCGAAGCGCAGCGAAAATTTGGCGAGGATCGGGGCCACCAGCAGGAGCGCGATGGTCGAGATGATGCCGCCCCAGAAGCTAGCCACCGTGGCGACGGTGATCGCCACGCCGCCCTTGCCCTTGCGCGTCATCGGATAGCCGTCGAACGCTGTCGCAGCGGCGGCGGGAGTGCCGGGCGTGGAGAGCAGGATCGACGAAATAGCGCCTCCGAACATGCCGCCGGAGTAGACGCCGCCCATCAGCGCCAGGCCGACGACGGGATCCATGCCGAACGTGACGGGGATCAGCAGCGCCACTGCCATTGTCGCCGTCAGGCCGGGGATCGCGCCGATGATGACGCCGCCGATGGTGCCGAGGACGATTGCCAGCAGCGGAGCCGGAGCCATCAGGGACAGCGCCGCATCCGTGATCATCTGAATCATGGCGGAAAGCCCCCTTTACAACAGCGACCAGGCCGCTTTGGCCTTGGCCAGCGATCCCGTGATGTCGCTCCACGTGAACTCCTCAAAGACGCCTAGAGGCACGGGAACGTTGAGGAACCTGATGAACACGCCGTAGACCAGCGCCAGCAACAGCGCCGTGCAGAGCAGAAGGTACAGCGGGCGCCGCAGCCCGAGCAGCATCGCGAGGATGAGCATGTAAACGACGCCGGCCACGTAAAAGCCCACGTATTTGAGCGAAGCCACCATCGCCAGAGTCAGAACAGCCGTGACGGTAAAGAAGACGGGTGACTTGACCCACACGGGTTTGCCCTGCTCGTGGCCGAGGACCGAGGTGATCAGCAGGATCGCGGAGAGGACGGCCAGCACGAGAACAAGAAACTTGGCGTACTGTGTGGCGTGGATGGCGTACTCGGGAAATTTCAGCACCTGAGCGTAAATGGCGCCGGCGAGGAGAATCCCCGCGGCGCCTGAAAGTATGCTGACTGCTTTTTTACTCATGCAGGTTCAGCCCTTATTCACTCAATGAATAACTTACCAGGGCGCGACTTCGTAAGCCTTGTCCGTGGCCTTCTGGAGCGTTTCGAGGTAAGCCTTGTACTCGTCGGCATCCATGTGGTTGATGATGAGCGAGTCCTTGGCGGCCTCCTGGAACTCAGGATCGGCGAGGGTCTTGACGAACATGTCGCGGAGCTTGGCGAGCACTTCGGGGGGCAGCCCCTTGGGGGCGGCGAAACCGCGCGACGAGTCGGAAAGCATCGCGGGATAGCCGAGCTCGGCCACGCAGGGGACGTCGGGCAGCCTGTCGCTGCGCTTGGGGGTCATGACGGCCAGAGCGCGCATTTCGCCGCTCTTGACCTGGGCCTCGACCTGCTCGACGTTCATGAAGCCGACGGTGACGTGCCCGCCCATGACGTTGGCCTTCGCGGCCGAAGAACCCTTGGAGGGCACGGGGCGCAGTTTGATGCCGAGGGCGTCCTCGCACGCGATGCGGGCGAAGTCGTCGTCGCCGCCGGGGCCGGAGGTGGAGGCGGTGCAGTTGTCATGCGACTTGACGTAGGCGGCAAGCCCCGCGAGATCCTTGATCTCGCTGTTGCCGGGCACGACGATGATGCCGGGGTCGGTGACGAGGTTGCCGATGTAGTCGAAGTCGTCGAGCGTGTACTGGGCGCGCTTGGCCGAGACGTGGGCTGTCAGGTGGGGAGTATAGAGGCAGCCGAAGGTGTAACCGTCCTTCTTGGCCTTGGCGATCTGGGTGAATCCGACCATACCGCCCGCGGCGGGAACGTCGTCGATGACCATGGGGGCGCCGAGGTACTTCTCGCCGAACTTGGCCAGCAGACGGGCCATCGTGTCGGTGCCGCCGCCGGCGGTCGAGGGGACGATCACGTGGACGGGCTTCTCGGGATACGCGGCGAAAGCCGCGCCCGCGCAGCCGACCATGGCGCACAGCGCGATAACAGCCAACAGCTTTTTCATAAACCAATCACTCCGTTCAAAGAATTTTTGGTGCCTGAAACATACTGCTTCGTCATTTTACAATTTTCGTCGGCATTTTTCAAGAAAAAACAACAAAAACAATAAGTTTTTATCCGACGCTCAAGGTCCCGAGAAAGGGAGAAAGACGAAGGGCGCTGATTTCCTGAGCTTTATAGAAATATTGAATAAGGAGGACGCGGAACAAACGACTGTCAAACCGGCGATCTGTTCTTTCCTCGCAGCCCGTTTCGGGCTGAAAATAGCTCCGCACGGGGAGAACTTTTCCCGACGGCGGGAAGGTCGCGCGAGGAGACTCGGGCGCGAGACGCTTCGACCTTGGCAGATTTTTTCCCGTACGCTAAAATAAAATCGGGAGAAAGGGAATGTAAGCGTGTTAAACGGCAATTTTGCGTGAAAAACGACTGGAAAAGGGGGAATCCGCGTTGAAACGTGAACTGTACGATCGCGTTGAGGCGCTCAAGGCGGAACTCTGCGCGATCTCGGACGACATCTACGACCATCCCGAGGTCGGCCTGGAAGAGCGTCATGCCTCGGCTCTGCTGACGGGCTGGCTGGAGCGTCGGGGGTTTGCCGTGGAGCGCGGCGTGGGCGGCATCGAGACGGCGTTCCGTGCCACGTACCGCAGGGGCGAGGGAGGACCGAGGATCGGTCTGCTGTGCGAGTACGACGCGCTGCCCGTGCTGGGGCACGCCTGTGGGCACCACATGCAGGGGCCGTGCATCCTCGCGGCGGCAGCGGCGCTGAAGGACAGTTCGCTTCAGGGGCCATTCTCCGTGACGGTGTACGGCACCCCTGCCGAGGAGACCGAGGGAGGCAAGATCATCATGATCAGGCACGGGGACTGTTTCAAGGACATCGACGTGGCGCTGATGATGCACGGCAGCGGCGAGACGACCACCGACGTGACGTCGATGGCGATGAGCAAGTTCGACGTGGTCTACCGCGGCAGGGCGGCACATTCGGCCATCAAGCCCGAACTGGGGCGCAGCTCGCTCGACGCGATGTCGCTGGCGTTTCACGGCGTCGAGTGCCTGCGCGAGCACGTCAGGGAGGACACGCGCATCCACTACAACGTCACGGACGGCGGCTGCACGGGAGCGAACACCGTTCCCGCTTATACGAAGGCGCAGTTCTACGTGAGATCGTACAACAGGGAGTACCTTGAAAGCGTCATCGAGCGGTTCCTCAAGGTGCTGAACGGCGCGGCGATGATGACCGAGACCGAGGTCGAGATCGTCCGTGCCAAAGACGTCGACAACAAAATTCCTGCGCTGAAGCTGAACGACGTGATCATGGACAATGCCCGCGCCGTGAACGCGCCCGCGATCCGTCCCCCAAGGCTCAAGACCGGCAGCACCGATCTGGGCAACGTCATGCAGCTTATGCCCGGATCGTGCATCCGCGTCGCGTTCGTGCCCGAGGGGTCGCCTTCGCATTCGCAGGCGTATCTTGACGCGGGCAAGACGGAAAAAGCGCACGACGCGATCGTTTACGGCGCGAAGATTCTCGCGGGAACCGCGGCCGACCTGATCACCGTCCCAGGGCTTCTCGACGGGATCAAGGCGGAGTACAAGGCCGCCCGCGAGCGTCAGCGGACCGAAGCCCGTCCATGATTCCCCGGGTGAGGGCCATTTAAGGGGGTAAAAGCTATGAGTGAAGAAGTTAAGGCAAACGCCAAGCCCAGAAAGTCTCTGAACACGCTTGTCGTGATCTTTTCGGTGATTCTGCTCGCCTGCGCGATGACGTGGATCATCCCTGCCGGTGAGTTCAACCGCGTTACGGACCCCGTCACGGGCCGCAAGGTTGTCGACGCCGCGTCGTTTCATCTCGTCGAAAGGAACCCCGTCAACCCTGTCGAGATTCCCCTGCACATCTCCCGCGGCGCCAAGAGCGCCGTCGATCTGCTGTTCCTGCTTCTGTGCTGCGGAGCGGCGTTCCACATCATCATCAGTTCCGGCGCCATGCACTCGTCCATCGGCTCGCTGGCGCAGCGATACAGCCACAGAAAGCACATGTTCGTGCAGGTGATGTTCGTGCTGTTCTGTTTCATCATGCTCACGCACGGCCTGATCGACTTCGTGGCGTTCGCGCCCGTGCTCGTGATGATCTGCCTCGCGCTCGGCCTCGACTCGATCACAGCCGTCGCCATCATGACGGGAGGCACGGCCGTGGGATTCGCCACGGGCATGCTCCAGCCCAGCACGACGCTGATCGCGCAGGAACTGGCGGGGCTGCCCCCGTTCTCAGGGCTGTGGTACCGCGCCATCTGTTTCGTCTTGTACATGGCGCTGACGGGATTCCTGATCTGGCGGTATACCGTGAAGATCGGCAAAAATCCTGAAGCTTCGCCGATGTACGATCTCGACCGAACCAACGATCTCGGCAGCCCCGAGGCGATCAGGGCTTACGGAGGCATGGATCTGAGCAAATGGCTGGTGGTGCTGGTCACGGCGGTCTCGCTCGTGCTGATGATCTACTGCACGATCAGGTACAAGTGGGGCTATCAGCAGATGTCGGCCTCGTTCCTCGGTCTGGGGATCGTCGCGGGCGTCTGCGCGAGGATGTCGCCTTCGAAGATCGCCAAGCTGTTCGTTGACGGCGCCAAGAGCATGGTCATGGTCGTGCTTCTCGTCGCCTCGGCGCGCGCCATCTCGACGGTTCTCGCGCAGGGCAAGGTGCTCGACACGATCGTCTTCGCCCTCGGCGAGGCGCTCAGGAGGGTTCCCACTGTGCTTCAGGCTCCGGCGATGTTCATCGCCAACTTGTTCGTCAACACGATCATTCCCTCCGGCTCGGGCCAGGCCGCAGCCGTCATGCCCATCATGCTGCCGCTGGCCGACATCGTCGGCATGACTCGCCAGACGGCCATCCTCGCGTTCAACTTCGGCGACGGTTTCTGCAACTGGGTCATTCCCACCAGTTCTGCGCTGATGGCGGTGCTCGGCATCGTCAACATGCCCTTTGAACGCTGGATGAAGTTTATCTGGCGCATCTTCCTCTGGTGGGTCGCCCTGGGCTGCGTGCTCGTCTCCGTCGCCCACGCCGTCAGGCTGGCGTAAACGCCGCTCCCTTCGGCGGCTCTCGATTAAAAAAGCTCCCCGCGCGCGGGCATGGAAACCGGCGGGGAGCTTTTTCAGTTCGTGATTTGCGCTGTCGCTGCGCATAGGGCGGATTTCAAAAGAGACGGCGCCGGGCGTATTCCTCCAGCAGGCCGAAACGCCAGCCATCGGCCTTGAGACGCCGAATGACGCGGCTCATCCCCGCGAAGGTGTCCCCATCCGGCCGGTTCATGTGACAGATGACGATCGAGCCAGGACGCACGCTGTATGACGCGGTCTCGATGCGGTCGGCGGAGAACGTGGCGCCGCCGTCGCCGAGCACGTCGAATCCCGCGACCGTGTAACCGAGCGAGGCGGCGATTCTCAAGGCCACGTCGTCGTAATACGCGGTGCCCGAGCGGAAAAAGCGGGGGTGACGCCCCGTCAGCGTAAAGATTTTCGCGTCGCAGTCCATGATCTCCGCGTACACTTCCCGCGGCGAAGCGGTGCCCGCGATGCCGTAGACGGAGCGTCCCGTGACGCTGAGAGGGCGGTGCGCGGCTCCGTGGTTCTGGACGGAAAAGAGTGGATCGCGGGCGAGTTCGAGAAACGTCCGGGGGTTCGCGTCGATCCAGCGCGCGTTGACGAAGAGGGTAGCGGGAACGTTCTCGCGGCGCAAAAGCGCGATCAGGCGTCCGTCGAAAGCGGAGCCTCGCGCGCCGCCGCAGGCGTCAAACGTGAGATAGACGACCTTTTCGCGTGTCGGGACGCGCCGCAGCACGCCGTCGATATGCTCGCCCCACTCGCTCGGGACGGAACGGGAGAAACGCCGTTCGATCCGAAGCACGGAGGGCGCGCATAGCGCGGCTTGCGCCGTAAAGTGCAAAACGGCGAGAAGCGCGATCCATTTCTTCACGAAAGTCACCCCGTTGCGCAAAACTTTTCTCTCCAAAAAAGACACCGTCCGCCTTCGCGATGTACGCCATGAGCGCGCAAAAAGCGGGCCGTGTCAAGCCTTTTGACGCGCGAACGGCGTCGTCGGCTGGCGAAAACGGCGGAACGTTCCTTCAATCTTTATTTTGTTTCGGCCAAGGATCCCGCTCAAACAAAAGGGCCGCGAGATGCCGTGCGTCAGCGCCGCCCAGCAGCAGTCCCTCCAGACAATAGTGGCAGTAGGCCGCGACCTTTTCTCCGTTCAAGCGCCGGCAGTACTTCCGCATGAGGTCGGTTTGCTCCTCTTTGGAATGGGGGATAAATTTCCCCGCCGCGTTCGTCACAAAGCGCTTCGGAGCCATCTCAAGATTTCTTTTGGGCGACGGACGGTAGAGGGAGACGCCGCAGAAATCAGTGTTTTCCCTGTTATCGGGCAGTTCGCGGATCTCGAAACGCATCCTTCGCAGGAGCTCTCTGACGGTGTTTTGCTCTTCCGCTCTGTCCCGGGCGCGCCAGCAGTCCTGAACCGTGACCGCTCCACCGCCGTAGTCAGGGTACGGGAACTCCGCGTCGGAGAGGATCAGTTCCCAGATCGACTTGAGGCGCACACGCGGCATGGTCTCCTCCAGGATGGCCGAGCAGTTATGGCAGATGGAATACACGGTGTCGCCCGCGCGGAAGTCGGCGCAGTCGGGCATGTTTCCCCACGTATCCTGATAATCGGCGGGCATCATGTCCGTGAACCGCTGAAGATCGTACTTCGGCACACAGCACCTCACGATGTTCATTCCGAACCTGTCGCGCACATACTCCTGGACTTTGCGGCTCAGGTCAGGGTATTTTGAGGTGAAAACGCAGCTTGCGATGTAATACTCGCTCATGGCAGTTTCATCCTTTATTTCATCTAAACGGAGCGAATCTCCGCGAAAAAACGTTCGTGCGCTCCAGTGTCTTTCCGTCCCCCGTGCGGTCCGGCAAGACGCATCCGCGCAAAAAGCGTCGCCGCGCCTCGGAAATTCTTTTGTCACGTCTCGGGTGGACGTCGTCGCGATCGGTACGTTATTCTCATGACGTTCGACACAATCGTGAATGTCAAACTTCTATTTTCGTCGATTTTATACAGCGTCTCCGCTTTTGTCAAACCGCGCGCATTCCGGCGAGAAGGCGCACTTTCGTCCCGCCGCGGAGCGGCGATGAAGAGTTTTCCCGCTGTAGGAATGTCAACGTGCTCATATCGGTGTCCGTAGTGTATAATGGCGAAAAACATTCACAGGGAAGGTGAACGCCATGGATTACTCAAAATTGACTCCCGCTTCTCCCGAAGCGGTGGAACTGAGGCGCGATCTGCATCGCCATCCGGAACTGAGCGCCCATGAGGACCGCACGGGTGCTCTTGTCGAAAAGTGGCTGAAGTCGTGCGGGCTGACCGTGATCCGCGCTCCTGAGCCCGGGCGCAGCCTTATCGGCGTGTTCGACACGGGCAGGCAGGGGAGGACGCTCGCGCTGCGCGCTGACATGGACGCGCTGCCCATCGATGAAAATCCGTGCAACCTGAAAGGGCGGAAGAAGTTTATATCCGAGGCGCCGGGAGCGGCGCACATGTGCGGGCATGACTTTCATACCGCCGGCATGCTCGAGGCGGCGAGGCGTCTGTCGCAGCGCGGGGACCGGCTGAATGGGCGCGTGATTTTCTGCTTTGAGTCGGGCGAGGAGATGGGGCTGGGGGATGACGTGCGCGATCTGTTGAAGCGGCAGGGAGGCGCCGACGCGGCCTTCGGCGTTCACGTGAGCGCCGACTATCCCTGCGGCAGCGTCGCTATCCTCGACGGCGCGTGCACGGCCGGTTGCGAGACGTTCCGCGTGGACGTGAGGGGCAAAAGCGCCCACGGCGCCTTGCCGCACTTGGGGCTTGATCCGCTTAACTGCGCGGCGCAGATTCTGGTGATGGCCAATTCCATCATCACGCGCCGCGTCAATTCCCGCGACGCCGCCGTGCTCACCGCCTGTCAGATCCACGGAGGTTCCACGTGGAACAGGATCCCTGACGAGTGCTTCATCGAAGGCGGCACGCGCTTCTTTGACGTGGCCGTGGGGCGCGCGCTGCACGACATGTTTGAGGAGACTGTCGCGGGAGTGGCCGCCGCGTGCGGCTGCGACGCGGCGGTGAAGTGGCGCAATCTGACGCTGCCCGTCGTCAACGACGCCGCGCTCGCGAAGACGGCGCGCGAGTGCGCCGGCGAAGTCGGCATCGATCTGGCCGCCGGTCAGCCGTGGATGGCGTCCGAAACGTACGAGCGCTTCAGCAGAATCTGTCCGACTGTGATGGCCTTCGTCGGGTGCGCCAACGACGCGGGCTGCGGCGCGCCGCAGCACAGCGACAAGTTTGACGCCGACGAAAACAGTCTTCCGATCAGCGCCGCGCTGACGGAGAGCTTCGTTTGCCGTTTTCTCGCCGAGCCGTAAACGGAAAAACGCCGATAAACTCCTTTAATCGCGCGCGAATATGCGCTTTTACCGCCCTGTCGCGGAAAGGAAGTTCCATAACAGGCGGGCGCCGCAGACGATGATGATGGCGCCGCAAAACGCGTTGAGCGCGCGCAGGACGACAGGGCTGAACCTTTTTCTGATCGCGGACACCAGCAGCGTCAAAGAGAGAAACCACAGCGGAGACGCCGTCAGACAGCCTGTCACAAACGGCGGCACGGCGGAAGCGGGCAGCGAGGCGCGGAACGCGCCGAAAAACAGCGTCGTGTCCACGAGCGCCTGAGGGTTGAACCATGTGACGACGAACGCCGTCGAGACGATCTGTTTCAGCGAAAGGACGCGGGCTCCGCCCGCGAAGGCACTTCCTTTGGCAAAAAGGAGGCCGGCGCCTATTTTCAGCACCATTAAACCGCCCGCCAGCAGCACCGCGCCGCGTAGCGCCGGAAAGGCTGAGATCAGCGATCCCGTGCCGAAAAACGCGGAGAGCGTCAGCGACATGTCGAACAGGAACACCGCCGTCGCGACGGCGAGGGCGCGCGCGGGCGGAAACGAGATCGCGGAGTTGATGACGAACAAGTTCTGGATGCCGATCGGCGCGATCGAGGTCAGGGCGACCGCAAGCCCTTGAAAAAAATAGCGCATTCGCGACGTTTTTCCTATTTCGGCAGGCGCAGGCGGGACAGGTCGACGATGATGTTGCCGAAACCGCCGTCGGCGCGTTTCCACTTCGCGTCGACGGGATAGACGAAACGGAAGCGTCCGTCCCCGCGAAAAACTGGTCCGCAGACACGCCCTTCGAGCGCGTCGCGGCAGCCGCGGATGAGGTCGTCGAGGATCGATGCGGGCATCTCGGCGTAGTTGTGGAAATTAAACCACTGGCTGATCTGACATTCGCGCATCCTCTTGAGGCGCAAAAGCCCGTTCAGGTATTCTTCCGTGGTCGTCGAACAGCTCAAAAACAGAAAAGTGCTCCGACTCCCCGCGTCGCCCGAGAAGAAAATTCCCGTTTTCGAGTCGAGGAATCCCGTCGAACCGCGCGAGTGACCGGGCACGCCAACCGCCGTGACGATGCGCCGACCGAGGTCGAATCGGCTCCCGTCGTGAAGCGCGTGCCAGATCATCGGACGCGGAGGGGTGAAGTCGTCGCGCGTGAAGTTTACGGGTTGGCGCCGGTGCAGACAGAGCCTGTTCTCGAACCAGTACTTGCGGTCAATCGTCTCGTGTTCGGCGATCATGCCGGCGTCCGCGGCGGGAATCCACGCCTCGCCGAAGTCGAGCGCCCCGCCGATGTGGTCGAAATGGCCGTGGGTGCAGACGACGGTCACGGGCAGGCGTGTCAGCGCGCGCACGTATTCGCGCAGGTTGCCGAGTCCCGTCATCGTGTCGATCAGCAGCGCCCGCTTGCGTCCCTCGACGAGATAACAGCAGGCGCTGCCCGTCGCCTCGATACGCGCGATTCCGTCGCCGAATTCGACGACGTTGAAAAAGTCGGTGCGGGTGTTCACCGCATGCCCCTCCCTTTCAGGGGTGTAAAAGTCGTGTCTTTTAAGATACAGCAAAGGCCCCGCGATGTCCAGCGCAATCGCGGGGCCTTTTTCGCGCGGGCTTCGCTCTTACTCCTCAACGTCGGCCAGCGCGACGATGGCGGCGGCCATGATGGCAGTATGGGCGACGATGTGGTCGATGCTCCACCGTTCGTCCGCTTCGTGAATGTGGCAGTTTTCGCCGGGGAACTGATTGCCGAAAGCAAGCATGTTGGGCATCTCCTTGGCGTAAGTGCCGCCGCCGATGCACCTTGGCAGGGACTTCAGATCTCCCGTCTCCTCACGGTACACCCGCATCAGTTTCTTCACCAGCTCGCTGTCAGCGGGCATGTAAAGAGGCCGAGCGCCCCGCACGTCGGATGTCTCGATGCCCTGATCGCGCAGCGCCGACAGGAGTTTCTCGCGCACGGTGTCGAGCCGATACGTGACGGGGAAACGGTAGTTGACGGTAAACTTCAGCCTGTCGGCCTCGGTCTTGAGAATCCCCCAGCAAAGCGAGGAAAATCCCGACGGATCGTCGTAGAGCATCATGCCGAGATTTTCACCGCGGGTCTGCGCGCCGATGAGACGGTCGAGCTTTTCCAGCGCCCGCATCTGCTCCCCGCCGACGTCGAGCAGTCGCAGGACTTTCGTCATGAAAGCGGCCGCGTTCGAGCCCCACTGAGGGCGCGCGCCGTGAAAGGCAAGCCCGTCGGTGACGACTGTGACGGTGCCGTCGGGGTTGTCGCGCGCAGACAGTTTGGCGTCGCGGGGAGCGGCGAATTCGGCGAGCGCGCGGTCAAAGCGCGCCCGCGAACTTTCTGGGACGGCGAGAACGGCTTCGGCGTGGTCGGGGACGGCGTTGGAGGCTACGCCGGCGTCGATGGAAAGGATCCTCGTGCCGTTTTTATCCGTGGTGAACGGAAGGTGACAGGTCACGTTGACGATGCCCTTTTCACCGTGGACCAGCGGGAATCCCGAATCGGGCGTGAAGCCGGCGACAGGCAGTTCCTGCCCTGACTCGACATAACGCGCCACGGCCCTGCTGCCGAGCTCTTCGTTCGTGCCGACGAGCACGCGCACGCGGCGTTTAAGGCGGACGCCTTCCTCTCGCAGAGCCTTGAGCGCGAAGAGAGCGCTGATGGCCGGTCCCTTGTCGTCGGCGACGCCGCGGCCGTAGAGGAATCCGTCCTCGATCTTGCCCTGCCAAGGATCGCAGCTCCAGCCGTCGCCGGGGGGAACGACATCGACGTGAGCGAGTACGGCGATCATCTCGGGACACGACTCATCGCCGAACTCGGCGATGCCGACCTGATCCTCAAAAGCC
Organism: uncultured Synergistaceae bacterium; assembly: GCA_964520485.1. Lineage (GTDB taxonomy): Bacteria > Synergistota > Synergistia > Synergistales > Dethiosulfovibrionaceae > Pyramidobacter. The sequence goes on from CAZFNC010000009.1 coordinate 15,448, forward strand.
CAAGCGCGAAATCCCATGCGTTTGGCGATCTCGACAAAAACGTCGAGAGCGGCCTTCGGCCCGGGACCGAACGGAGCGCCGGGGCACGGGGCTTCGCCGCCGACGCTCGGGACGACGACGATTTCGCGGATGGTTTCGACAAGAGCGTCCCTGTCACTGTTGATGCGGCTGCGGATGGTGTGCATGTTCATGCGGAAAATCCTCCTTATGATTTTTTGACGGCGCGCGCCCTGCCGGTTTGTCTGTCCGTTCGGCGCGCTTTGAAGTCTGTCCGCGGTTGTCGAGGATTGCCGTGGAGAACAGATCCCGCGGCGAAGGCTGAATCTCGTAGGCGAGCCGCGCTTTCGCGGGCGGCAAGGGGCGACCGAGGACGCGTTTCGTGAATTCGGCGTGCGCCTCTCTGACGCGGCGCAGGTCGGCCGAGGAGATGGAAAACTTGGATGGTTCTTTGAGAGCGCGCGTCAGAGGCAGGACGCGATAGACGCGCCTGCCGTCGCGCGTACGTGCCTGAACCCATGTGGGGATCACGTCGGCGGAGACGATGCGCGTCGCGCCTTCCGATTTTTCCAGCGTCAGCCGCGCCAGCACGCCCATGTCGCGGGGCGCGGGTCTCTGGCTTGAGATGAAGTTCCCCATGGACCATGCGATAAACGATCGCGTTCCTTCGGGCCGCGTCCGCAGCTCAAAAGGTTGCACGACGTGGGGATGTGAGGCGATCACGGCGTCCGCTCCGGACTCGAGCGCCTTTTCGACGAACGCGGCTACATGACGAGGCGGGGTCAGGACGTATTCCGTGCCGACGTGCGGCAGCGCCACGATGAAATCAGGTTTCAGCGCGCGCACGCGGGCGAAGTCCTCGCTGACCGCCCGTGCAGAATCGAGACGGGCCACAGACCACAGTTTGTCCGGGGCGACGGGGATGCCGTTCGTGCCGTACGTCCATGAGAGAAAGGCGATCCTGATGCCGTTCACGTCGCGCACGAGGGGGCTCTCTCTGTCCGCAGGGGTCGCGTACGTGCCGCAGGTGTCAAAGCCCCGCTTCCGCAGTTGCACGATCGTGCGCCGCAGGCCGCGGAAACGGCGGTCCATGCAGTGATTGTTGGCGGTCGTCAGCACGTCGATCCCTGCGTCTTTCACGGCGTCGGCATAGGCGTCAGGCGTGCTGAAACACGGGTACCCCGTATAACCTTCGCGTTCGCCTCCCAGCGTCGTTTCGAAGTTGGCGACGGCGAGGTCGCCCGCGCTGATGATCTGTTTGACGGCGGAAAACGACGGTTTGAAGTCGTAACCGTTTTTGCGTCTTGCGGCGACGATCTGAGGCGAATGCGCCATCAGATCTCCGGCGAAAATCAGCGTCGCGCGCGCGGCAGGTCTCGCCGATACTGTCCGCGTCGGCACTGTCAGGAACACCAGGAGTACGGCTGCTGAAAAGAACTTTTTCACGAAAAAATTTCCCCTTTTCAAAAAACGGCAGAGGACTTGTCACGTAAACGCGCGCTGGATATGCGTCATTTCCGTCGTTTTCAAAAAACGCGGTCTTTGCGAATCGGATGAACCCGATTTCCAGCCGCGGAAAGAATGTGCGCAAAGAAAATGCATGACGCGCGAACTTATTGACGCGGTTTGAGCGTACAGGTGCGCGTGGGAACTGTTAGGGCCGGAAAGCCGTGACAGCCTGAAAACGGTCTTAGCGGCTTCGGGAATGCGCGATTACGACCGCCGTTTTCTCAGCGGGCGTTGAAAGGGCGGACAGCGGGACGGCGGCGCAGCAGACGGCGCACGTTCGGCGGCAGGTGGCGCTTCCAAAAGGCAAGCGCGCAGGGGAACCAGCCTTCAGCCGGCGTATCCGTTCCAAGCCCGAAACCGTGGCCGACACCGTGATACACGTGAAACTCGGTGTCGATACCGCGGGCCGAAAGCGAGTCGATACGAGTCTTCATCGCCTGCCAGCTGCACTCTGCGTCGGAATCGCCCACGCAGGCGAACGTCGGAGGCTCGCGGAACGTGTAATTGGCGTGAGACGAATACTGCATCACGAGCATGGAGGCGCGCGGCAGGCTGTCGCCGCCGAAAGCGTGCGTACCGTAGCTCGCGAGATAGGCCGCGATGTCGGCGCCTGTCCCCGCGCCCCAGAGGGAGTAGCCTTCCGTGCTCACGCCGAGTTCAGAGGAGTGGGCGAAGACGTATGAGATCGCGGCGGCCAGATCCTCGCAGGCTGCGGCAAGGCTCTCCGTGCGGTAGTGGAGCGAGAAGGCATTGCAGCCGGGCAGCGTCAGTTCGATGGCCTCGGGCAGGCTCTCGTGCAGCGAGGAGACGTATTCAAAGCCGCCGCCGGGACAGAAGAGGGCGGTGGGCCCGTTGCACACGCCGCGGAAAAAGTAGAGTCCGACGTCACTTTTGGAAGGCGTTTTTCTTTTTTCATCGGGGGAGTAGATGCCGTAAAAGACTTTTTCCCCGCGCTTTCTCTGGCGCTGTATGTAGTTGAGCACGCGCAGAGTTTCTTCCGTGCGGACGTTCGACTGGCGGCGGAACAGGGGCGCTATCTGATCTAGCGTTCTGCGGCGGTCTTCTCTGTCTGACAGGGGAGGAAAAAGAAGGGCCCCGAAGCCCTTGAAGTCGGCGCATTTGACGACGTCTCCGACGCGCGTTGCGGCGTTCATGGGATTCAACCTCCTTGACGGGATTCGTTCGGCGGATGCGGAAAACGGCTGTAGATTGCCGGTTTGGCAAGCCACGAGGTTTTGCCGCCCAAAACGGAAACTGTGGCCGAGGTCCAAGCGTTTTGAGCGGTCGGCGTGAATTTTTCATACGGCCGCACTCGCGATCCTTCCGCCCGCTGTGACGCCGAAGTATTTCAGGATAAATTACTAAACGTATTGTATCACATGACGGCGTTTCACGCTATAGAGAGTTTAATTCGCACTTGATAAGAAAAAAATAAATCGCTGTTCACGTCGTAATTGGCGTAAACAGCGATTTTTGATTCTATATGAGAAAATATTCAAATTGAAATCGAGGAGGCCGATGAAAAATTTTACCTTGTTTTTAACATGTCAAGGCTTTAAAAAGGAACAAAAGCGGTTCCTTTTGAAATGGGAATAGATGTCCGTCGGACTCTGAGGCGATCCGACGGTCGCCTCGCGTGAGTTTTTAATCTCAGTTTGCGAGGCCGCGCGATATCAGGTTCGCGTTTTTTCAAAGTCGGCGCGGATCGCGGCGGCGGCCGCGTCGTCGGTCAGAACGGCGAGCAGGGAGGCGGCGAGGATCTTCGCGCCGAGGGCGATGCGCGGGTGAACGGCCGGCGAAGTGCACGCCGAAAGAAACTCGCGCGTGTGCCCGGGGACGTAGGCGCCGCCTGTAATGTCGAGTTTGGGCTGAAGCGCGGGGCACCTCCAGGAGACGTTCCCCACGTCTGTCGACCCGGACGGCGGCATGGACGTGACGGTCGGCTCGTCAAAGTGATCGAAAACGCTCTGCACAAGGCGCTCGGCGGCAGGGTTGACTTTCATCGCGTCAAAAGGCTCCTCAAACAGTTTCCAACTCATCTTCGTACCCGTGCAGAGCGCCGCGCCGCGCGCGCAGTCAAGCGCCTTGGCGACAAGGTCCTCTTCCATTTTCTGTTCCGGCGCGCGCAGATGGAAGCGTGCCACGGCACGTTCCGGCACGATGTTGGGAGCGTCTCCCCCCTTGACAACGACGCCCATGACGCGCACTTCTGGGCGCAGGTGCTGACGCCACATATCAAGCGAGTCGAACAAAATCCGCACAGCGTTGAGCGCGTTGGCGCCCTGCCACGGCGCGGCGGCGGCGTGGGCAGCTTTCCCCTCGAACGTGAACTCGTAGCCGCGGCAGGCCAGCGCGCGATAGGGGACGCCGCTTGTGCCGCCAGAACAGTGGATCATCATCGCGAAGTCAAGGCCGTCGAACGCGCCTTTGTCAGCCATCACGGCTTTGCCGCCGAAGGTCTCTTCGGCCGGCGTTCCAAACACCTCGACCTGTCCGTGGATCTCTCCCGTTATGGCCGCAAGCCCCGCAGCCGCCAGCAGCGACATGGCGCCGTGAGCGTTGTGGCCGCAACCGTGTCCCAGTCCGGCGAGAGCGTCGTATTCCGTCAGGAGGCCGACTCGTCTTCCTCCTGCGCCGATCTTTCCCACGTAGGCCGTCTCGAGGCCGAAAGCTGGAGTCGTCACGTCGTAGCCGTATTCTCGCAGAAACTTCGCGTGCTTTTTACACGATTCAAACTCTTCGCCGCCGATTTCAGGATGGGAGCCCAGCCAGTCGCTGATGGCAAAGGCTTCGGGAGCGGCAGCGTCGATCGCGGCATCGACCTTTTTCCAGATCTTATCGTCGAACATGATCGTTTCTCCTTGCTGAGCTTTAATCAGAGTATGAGTTTTCCGTCCTTATTGACGACGGGAATGCGGACAGACGCGCGCGTCTGTCCGCGCAGGGGTATATGGCGAGTCAGTCGCCAGTGTCGGCGTTGGCGTTAGCGCCGACGAGCAGGCCGAGAAGCAGCATCGCGCCGCCGGCTATGATGGCGTCCTTGTGGTCATCGTGATCGTCGCCGTATGTCGGAGGCGGCGGAGCGGGTGGGCGGCGGTGCGGCGTTGGCGGCTGCGGCCTGTACTGCTCGATGGGGCGCGCGGGTTTTGGCGGGGGCGGCGTGCGCTTTGGCCCGTGGACGGGTCTGTCCGGCTGTTTTTTTGGCGGCTCAGGTGCGGGTTTCCCCTGTTTGTTGTTTTGAGGTTTGGGAGCCGCTTTGCCCGGCTGACTTTTTGGCGGCTGCGGTGCGGGTTTCCCCTGTCGGTTGTTTTGATGCACGGGAGCCGGTTTGTCCGGCGGCTTTTTGTTTGCCGCGGGCGCTTTCGGCGCCGTCTTCCCCGGCGGCTGAGGCGCGGCATGGACACACAGCGGCGCCGTGAGGACAAAAGAGCTTATCAGGAGCGATGCGGTCAACGCGCGGATTATTTTCATGGTCGTCATCTCCTTGTCCGCGTGATGTGGAGACGCAAAAACGAAAGGCGATCTTTTGTGTTCGTGCCCCTTTTCTTCTGCGTCCAGTGTAGCTGAAAACAGTTTTTTGCGCATTGTGGAAAGCGCCGATTTTTGAACCGCGGTTTACGACGATCGCGCGGACTCACTGCACTGTACCTCGCGCGAGCAAAAGCGCGAACTGTGTCAGGGAAACGTCATGGCGAGGATCTCTCCCCGCGGTCGTTACAGGTCGACGCTGTCGCCCGGCGCAAGAACGGCGACGGCGCAGTCAGGTACGCACAGTGTCTTGAACGCGTCGGGGTCCTGTCTGATGTGCGGGAAGGTGTCGTAGTGCATGGGCACGGTCACCTTCGCGCCGATCAGTCGCGCGGCACGGGCCGCGTCGGCGGGGCCCATCGTGTAAAAGTCGCCGATGGGCAGAAGGGCGGCGTCGAGTTTCTCGGCGGCCAGAAGCGCCATGTCGCCGTAAAGCGCGGTGTCGCCGGCATGGTAGATTTTCTTACCGCCGATCTCGATGACGAAACCGCAGGCGAGCGCGCCTGGAAGCCCGCTGCCGTGAATGGCCTGCACCAGCTTCACGCGCCCGAACGGCAGCGGAACCCAGCCGCCCAGGTTGCCGAGGACGGCTTTCACGCCGTTTTGTCCCATCAGTCCCGACTGCTCAGCCACGCCCACAATCGTCGCGCCCGTGCGCTTTGCGATGGCGACGGCGTCTCCGATGTGGTCGCCGTGGTTGTGCGACACGCAGATGAAATCGGCGAACACGTCGTCGGCTTTTGCGGCGGCGAGCGCGTTGCCCGTCAAAAACGGGTCGGTGAGAACGTGATATTTCCCGTCGAACAGGTCAAAGCACGCGTGTCCCAAAAACGTCAGTTTCAAGAAAACTCCCCCCTGAAAAGTATTTTGATGTCGTTATTGTAGCACAAGTTCAGGGTCTCCCATTCCCGATCGATTTAGTCCGCGAGGGAGACGCGTGGGGAGCGAATCGTCTTTGGTCGCGACGTGCGGAGGGGCTCGGGGCAGTTGTCAAAGGAGTGTCTGCGTTGTAGTATTGTGGTGTAAAGATCGGTCTGTCGAACTGAAAGGAGGTCGTTTTTATTTCAATGAACTTGAAAGAGAAAATTGCGGCGTCAGTGGATCGCATCGCTCCGGAACTGATTCAGCTGAGTCACGACGTGCATGACAATCCCGAGCTGGGGATGCGGGAGTTCAAGGCCTGCGCATGGCAGACGGCGCTTCTGAGGAAACACGGTTTCACCGTTGAAGAGAGGTTCTGCGGCATCGAGACGGCCTACAAGGCGTGGAGGGGGACGCTCTGCAAAGGAACGCAGATCGCCTTTCTGTCCGAATACGACGCTTTGGCGGGCATGGGACACGCCTGTGGACACAATATCATCTGCGCTTCATCGTGCGGCGCGGCCATCGCTCTCGCCGAGGCGCTTGAAGGGCAGGACGCGTGCGTGGTCCTGTTCGGCACGCCGGCAGAGGAGACGCTGGGTTGTAAGGTGGCGATGACCGACGCGGGCGCTTTTGACGGTCTGGACTGCGCGATGATGATGCATCCCGCTCCCGACGTCAATCTTGTGGGGCGCGGCGGCCTCGCCTGCACGGGCGTAAACGTGGAGTTTTTCGGCAAGGCGGCCCATTCGTCAGCGCCGATGAAGGGCGTCAATGCGCTTGCTTCGACGATCGCGCTGTTCAACGCCGTCAACGCGCAGCTTCATCTATGGCCGAACAAGAGCAAGGCGAACGGCATCATCACGGCGGGCGGCACCGCCGCGAACATCATCCCCGCCTACAGCGCCTGTCGCTTCACGCTGCGCGCCGAGCGCAAGAACCAGATACTGCCCATGTACGAGGACATGGTGCGTCTGGCGAACGCCGCTGCGTCGGTGACGGGCGCGACAGTGAAAATCGAGCACGATACTGTTATGGCGGAGCGGTACTGTAACCGCGTGCTCGACGAGGCGTTTGCCGCCAACATGGAGACTCTGGGAGAGCACTGCGAGTGGCCCGCCCCCGATCGGATGAACGGTTCGTCCGACATCGGCAACGTCTCGCTGGTCGTTCCAGCCATCCACGTGTACCTGTCGCTGAAAGCCGGCGTGGCCAGTTCGCACACGCCCGAGATGTGCGAGGCGGCCGTTTCCAAGCGCGCCGACGAGGTGATCGCGCTTGGCGCCAAGGGGCTCGCGATGACAGGCGCCGACGTATTCGAGCGTCCCGAACTGCGGAAAGCCATGCGCGAGGAATACGAAAAAACGGCGCTGCCCAACAGATGTTAGAGATACGGAAAGGAGAACTGTTTATGACAGGAGAACGCGCCCTCGCGGCGATTCGGGAAAAAGAGGGATTGTTTGTTTCTCACGCGCGAAAGCTCTGGGAGACGCCGGAGACGGGGTATAACGAGAAGAAGGCCTGCGCTGCGACGGCCGGTCTGCTTCGCGAACTGGGATTCGACGTGGAGACGGGGCTCTACGGGATGCCCACGGCACTTCGCGCGACGCGCGGAAGTGGGGCTCCCGTGATCGGTTTTCTCGGTGAGTTTGACGCTTTGCCCGGTCTCAGTCAGACGGTAGACGTGGAAAAGCGCCCAGTTTGCGAAGGCGCCCCTGGGCACGGTTGCGGACACAATTTGCTCTGCGTCGCGCCGCTTGCGGCCGCCTACGCTCTCGCCGAGGAACTGAAAGCGTCCGGAAAACAGGGGACGGTCGTTTATTACGGATGCCCTGCGGAGGAGGCGCTTACGGGCAAGCCGTTCATGGCGCGCGGCGGAGCGTTCAGGGAGCTCGATCTGGCTTTCTCGTGGCACGGGGCAACGACAAACTATGTCACGTACGGTACGATGACGGGACTGAACAGCGCGAAGTTCCACTTTTCGGGCCGCACGTCCCACGCGGGCAGCGCTCCCGAGAAAGGCCGATCCGCCCTCGACGCCGTAGAACTGATGAACGTCGGCGCCAACTACTTGCGCGAGCACGTGACGATGGACACGCGCATCCATTATTCCATCACCGACGGAGGTATGGCCCCCAACATCGTTCCCGACAAGGCGAGCGTGTGGTACTACGTGCGCGCGCTCAACCGCGCGGGACTGGAGGACACCTACCGCCGCCTGATCCTCTGCGCCGAAGGCGCGGCTCACATGACCGAGACGAACGTGGAAGTGGAATTTCTCGGCGGCTGCTATCCCACGCTCGAAAACCACGTCCTCGTCAACCTCGTGCATGAATGTTTCGGAGAGGTTGAGCGCCCCGTCTGGACGGCTGAGGAACTTGATTTTGCCGAAAGATTGAACGCGCATAACCCTGGCTATGAAGCGCTGAAGAAGTCGCCCCGATTTTCCGGAGCGATAGCGTCGCGCATCGAGCCGGTCGGAAACGATGACGTTTTCGGCAGCACCGACGTGGGTGATGTGGAACACATCACGCCCTGTGTCATGGTATTCACCGCTTCATGGAACAGCGCCGCTCCGGGACACAGCTGGCAGATCACGGCGTGCGCTGGCGGCTCGATCGGCGCCAAAGGCATGCTGTACGGTGCGCGCGTGCTGGCGCTTGCCGGCGCTAAGGTCGCAGCCGATCCCGCGATCGTCGCCGCCGCCAAAGCCGAGTTTCTCAGTTCGACGGAAGGCGAGCCCTATCGCTGCCCTATCCCCGACGACGTGCCTGTGCCCATGCCGAACGTATAACAGCGTGCTCACAGGCTGAAAATTCGCGTAAAAGAGGCTGTCCGCCCATCCGGACAGCCTCTTCTTTCAGATACGCGGACAGATTACGGGTTGGCGCGCGCGACTTTTGCGGGGCTTCGTGATATACTTCAGTGGTATTCCGGCGCGTTCGCGTAAAATGACGGCGGGGTGTTTTTTCGTGCGAAACGTATGTACGGCGCATAAGCTTCCCACACTGTCGTCGTTCCGCGCGGAACAAAAACGCGCCTCGAAACGCGTTCGGAAAGCTGTAGCACGAAAGAGAGATGTGACAAATGCAGGGTTTTCTGACGAATCTGGTGATTTTTATCGTCATGGGGCTTGGGTGGCTCATGCGCAGGCGCGGTGTCGTCACGGAGACGGGAATAAAGGACATCAACGCGCTCCTGTTCACGCTCCTGATGCCCGTGAGCTTTTTCAAATCCGGTTGCGGTTTTGACGCGTCAATGATCCACGGCTGGGGGTTCGCCGGCGTGATCCTCGGCGCGTACGTCGCCGCGACGGTCGTGGTGTGGTTCTATACAGCGGCCTTTAAAAGCTCGCCGCAGAAACGAGCCGTCTCAATTCTCACGGGCGTACGTCCCAACTCTGTGTTCATCGGTCTGCCCGTGATGACGCTGTGGCTCGGCAAACAGGGTACGGAGGCGATGCTGCTGACTATCGCCGTGTGCATGCCGTATTTCAACATCGTTCCGCTGCTGCTGTCCCAGATCGCGCAGAACGGCAAATCCGACATGAGGTCGGTGTGGGACGCTTTTTTCAAGACGTTTAAGAACCCGATTATGCTGGCCGGCATGTTCGGTCTGGCGATCGGCGCGCTGGGCTGGACCGCGTACATTCCGCAGTGGGCGATGCGCACGTTTAACGTGCTGGGCGATTGCGGCAACGGTCTGGCGCTCCTTTCCATCGGCGCCGCTCTGCATCCCGAGCGTCTGATCGAAGACGTGAAGTCGGCCTGGCCCGACATGGTGATGAAACTGTTCATCCATCCAGCGATCGTGCTGGCGTTCTTCTGGCTGTGCCCCGCGGGGAGCCCGATACTGCTGCGCGTGGCTGTGGTTTCGACGGCGGTCGCGCCCGCGTTCAATTGCTATATTCTCGCGCGCGGCTTCGGCATGGACGGCGACTACGCGGCCATGCTCGTGGCCTCGTCCACGCTGATTTCCATGTGCACGATGCTGTTCTGGATGGAACTGACGACGCGGTTGTTCGTCTGATTACCCGTCCTCGGACGCTTCCGCACCGTCCCTCGTCAGGCGGCGCAGATCGCGCCAGTCCGGCAGACAACGGGCGACGTGCGTCCAGAAGGCGGGTGAGTGGTCGGGAACGAGCAGGTGGCACAGTTCGTGGACGACGACGTATTCAAGGCACCGCGCGTCCTTTTCCGCGAGGCGCAGGTTGACGCATATCCTGCCGGTGCGCGTGTTGCAGCTTCCCCAGCGCGATACCATGCTCCGCACGGCGATGGCGCCCGCTTTCACTCCCAAAAACGATTGCCAGCGGCGGAGCAGGGGCGGCACTGCCGTCCTGATCTGCGCGACGTAAAAGCGGCGGAGCAAAGTCTCGCGCTCCTCGCGGGTGGACGGGTCAGGGGCTGTCATGAGCAGCGTTCCGTCGTTGAGCGCGACGCCCCACGGACGGCCTGTTCGCACGTCGAGAACGTACGTTTTGCCCCACAGAGGGAGAATGTCTCCCGCGACGAGCGATCGCTCTTTTGTCTCCGCTTTCTGCTTGACGACTTCACGCCTTTTGCGCAGCCAGTCGGCGTGAGATGCGACGAACGCGATGACCTCGCCGTCTCGCGCTGCGGCGGGGCAGGTGACGCGAAGGCTGCCGTCCGGTCTGACCGAGAGGTACATGTTCTTTTGGCGTTTGCGCACGACGAGCACGGGCACGCCGAGCGCCTCGATCGTACTGCAAACCGCGGCGCCTTGTGCTTTTAAAAGCCTTGACACGGTCAGATCGCCTGCCTTTCGCGCAAAGTATATCATTTTTCGCGAAAAACCGGTAAGTTTTTCGGCGTGACGGTGTTCCGCGCGCCCTCCGTAAACGGACTTTGAGGGAAACAGAGGGTTTCTTCCGCGCGGGCTCGCTGGGGAGCCGTGCGGGGAATCTCGCGGAGACGAAAGGGGTTGAACGGAGTGCCCGAGATGACGAGGAACGATCCCGCCCGCCGTGGCATCGTGCGAGCGACGGCGTTGAACACCTTCCTGCCGCTCGCGAAGCGTCTGGCGTCCGTGCCCGTAAGCGGCTTTCGCGTGGGCGCGGCGGCGCTTGGGGCGAGCGGACGCGTCTGGCTGGGCGCAAACCAGGAATTTTCCGGTCTGCCGCTGAACTTCACCGTTCACGCCGAGCAGGCGGCGGTGCTGAACGCCCGCGCTCACGGCGAGACGGAACTGTCAGCGCTGGCAGTGAGCGCCGCGCCGTGCGGCTGCTGTCGGCAGTTTTTGCGCGAGCTGAAAAGTCCGCTTGAGGTTCTGCTCGACGACTGCGCGTTGTCGATAGACGGGCTTTTGCCGCGGGCGTTCGACCTTGGCGAGGCGAGCGAAACTCTGCTGTCGGGCGCCGTCGACTTTTCATGCTGTGACGGACTGCCGATTGACGATGCCGCGCGACAGGCCGCGAGAGCGAGCTATTCGCCCTACACGAGAACTAAAAGCGGCGTCGCCCTGCGCCTCGTTTCAGGCCGCGTTTTTCTCGGAAGTCTTCTTGAATGCGCGGCCTACAACCCGTCGCTTTCGTCTTTGCAGTGCGCCCTCGCCCTGCGCGCGCTTTGGGGCGCGCAGGACGATCCCGTTGCCGAAGCCGTCCTCGCTGAAAGAGGCACGGCGCCTCTTGGGGCCGTCTTTGAAGCGCTGATCGGCCGCGTCGCACACGGCGCGAAAACGCGGGTCGTCGCGGCGGACTGAGACGCGCGGGGGGACGTGATGCTGTCTCTTTTGACGTGTGCCGATGCGTCGCAAGAGGATGATCGCGTCTTTCGCTGCTTTTCCGCCGAGGTAAAAGCGTTGACGTTCGCGAGGGAAACGCGCGGAAGTTGAGGGTTGCCCGTCATGCCGCGTCTGTTTACGATTTGAGGTCCATGAAAATCCGCCGGCTCCGCTGTGTAGAGTGATTTCCACGTTTCTTCGCCGTGGAAATCGCGTGGGGAAACGCAAAAAAGCGAAAGGCAGGGAACATCGTTCTCCCTCCTTTCGCTTTTTTGCGCGCGGCTGATGCCGCTGAAAGCGCCGACGAACCTCGGCCTGCGGAAAACGTGCGCACTGTCCTCCCTTGTGGATGTCCCGAAGCGGTTTTTAACGAGAGAGAAAGGCCCCGCGCGGGCGCGTCCTTAGTGTTTTACAGCTCCTTGCCGGTGAGCAGTTTATAAGCTTCCATATACTTGCCGATGGTCTTTTCGACGATGTCGGGGGGAACGACGCCGTCGTTGCCGTAATTGGCCCTGTACCAGTCGCGGACGAACTGCTTGTCGAACGACGGCTGAGCGTGCCCCGGCTCGTAACCTTCAAGCGGCCAGAAACGACTGCTGTCGGGCGTGAGCATCTCGTCGGCAAGCACGACGCGGCCCTGCCCGTCCACGCCGAACTCGAACTTGGTGTCGGCGATGATGATGCCGCGCTCGAGGGCGTAGTCGGCGCATTTTCCATACAGCGCGAGCGTGCGGTCGCGGATGGTGCGCGCATACTCTTCGCCCCTGCCGGGGAAGTCGCGTTCGAGAAGTTCGGCGCAACGGTCAAAGTCAATGTTCTCGTCGTGATCGCCGATCTCGGCCTTGGTGCTGGGCGTGAAGACGGGCACGGGCAGTTTGTCGCTCTCTTTCAGGCGCCCCGGCAGCGTGATGCCGCATACCTTGCCGCTCTTTCGATAGCTTGCCCAGCCGCTGCCGGTGATGTAACCGCGCACAATGCACTCGATGGGGATCATCTTCAGCTTTTTGCACAGCATACTGCGTCCCTCAAACTTTTTATTGCGGAAGTATTCGGGCATGTCGGCCGTGTCGGTGCTGATCATGTGGTTGGGGATCATGTCGGCGGTGAAGTCGAACCAGAACCTGCTCATCTGCGTGAGCACGACGCCTTTTTTATTCACCGGTGTCTTCAGGATGATGTCAAAGACGCTGATGCGGTCTGTGGCGACAAGCAGAAGGCTGTTGCCGAGGTCGTAGATCTCGCGGACTTTCCCCTCTTTTACGGGGTGAAACTGTTTCATTGTCAGTATCTCTCCCAAAAATAAAAATGTGAAATCGTGAAATTTCAGCGTAAGTATACGGCTTTTTCCGCCGTTGACAAGCCCTGAAAAAGAAAATTAAGCGAGAACCTTTTCCCCTTTGGTAGGCGCGTGAAAAACGCGGCCGACGGGACGCTTGGCGCCTCGTTTGAAAATGTCTTCTTCCTCGAAAAAGCGCTTTTCTCCGCCGTCGCCCATCGTTCTGCGAGCGCAATCTTAACAGATTGTCAGAATCCTGTAAGGGAATATTTATTTTTCTTCGCTATAATTATCTTATACAGATTTCTGTATGTTTAAAAAAATTTTGAGGGGGAAGGAAAATGTCTGTGTACGTCGGTTTCGCAATGATCATTCTGATCGTGTTCCTGCTGCTGAAGGGCAAGATGGCCCCGATTGTGGTTCTGGCCGTCATTCCCACAATCGCCGCGCTGCTTCTGGGTTTCAGCCCGCAGGAAGTAGGCGGTTTCATCAAAAAGGGCATCGGGACGACGACCAGCAACGGTATCCTGTTTATCTTCTCGGTGATTTACTTCGGCGTCATGTCCGATACCGGCATGTTTGACGTGATCGTGGACTTTCTGGTCAAGCTTGCCGGCAACAACGTCATCGCTGTGACCGTGGCCACGGCTCTGGTCGCCACCATCGCCCACCTGGACGGCACGACGGCGACAACCGTTCTGATCACCATTCCGGCGCTGTACCCCGTTTACAAGTCGATGAAGATCGACATCAGGATCCTGTTGTGCCTGACGGGCGCCTGCATGGGCGTTATGAACCTGCTTCCCTGGGGCGGCCCCGTGGCCCGCGCCGCTACCGTTCTGACCATGGACGCCAACGAGCTGTGGCATATCCTGATTCCGATCCAGATCGTCGGTCTCATCGCCAATATCATCGTCGGCGTGCTCCTCGGTATGCTAGCGATCAAATGGGGCGCCGGCGCCGGTGCCGGCGAGACGGTGGTTGTGGACGAGAAAGCTAAGGCGGAAGAGAACGCCCTTCGCCGCCCGAAGCTCCTGCTCTTCAACCTTGCCCTGACCATTGTTCTGATCGCCGGCCTGTCAACGAACTATCTCCCCAGCTATGTGGCGTTCCTTCTGGCTCTGGGCGTGGCTCTCGCCGTTAATTATCCCGATCAGAAAGTTCAGGATAAGCTGATCAAGAAACACGCTCCCGCCGCCCTGATCATCTCGGGTACGCTTTTTGCCGCGGGCGCCATGGTCGGCGTTTTGGACGGAACCGGCATGCTGACGGCCATGGCCAAGGCTATTATGGGAATCATTCCCACGTTCCTCGGCAAGTACATTCACATCATCTTCGGCATCCTGGCACTGCCTCTGGGTCTGTGCGTAGGAACCGACGCTTATTTCTACGGCGTCATGCCTCTGGTCATCGAAGTGGGCAAGACGTACGGAGTGGCGCCGCTGAGCACTGCCATCACGATGGTCATCGGCAAGAACCTCGCCTTGATGGTCAGCCCGCTTGTGCCCGCGACGTTCCTCGCCACCGGCCTTGCCAACACCGAACTGAAGGATCACATGAAGTTCAGCATCCCGATTTACTGGGCAGTCAGTATCATCATGCTGTTTATCGGAATCCTCTTCGGTATCGTCCCGCTGTACTAAAACACGTCAGATTCGGCCATAATTCATGGGTACGGAAGAGAGGCGGTTTCGGGCTCTTTTCCGTACCCCTTGTTTTTGCTATAATTTTTGCGGAAACGGAGATAAGGTGGTTTTATGGCGAATGAGAGGATTTTGGTGGTTGATGACGAGCGCTCCATCCGTATGGCGCTGAGAGCGGCTTTTCTGCGGGAGGGGATGGCCGTGGAGGAGGCGGGCTGCGGCAGGGACGCCTTGGAGCTCCTTCACTCCCGAAACTACGATCTGGTCGTGCTCGACGTGATGATGCAGGATATCGACGGTTACACGATTCTGCAGAAGATGCGGGCTGATGGTCTCATGACGCCCGTCCTGATGCTCAGCGGCAGGCAGGAGGAGACAGATCAAGTCCTGGGGCTTGGACTGGGCGCCGACGATTATCTGACAAAGCCGTTTCACCTTTCAGTGCTGATCCAGAAAGTGAAAGCCCTGATCCGGCGCAACGCGGTCTACAGCAAGGGTAGGCAGACGGTGATCGTCGTGGGGCCGTTCAGTTTTGACACGGTCAGGCTGGAATGCAGCAAGGACGGTGAGGTTGTGCGCTTTACCGCGAGGGAGTTGGCGCTGTTCCGGTTCTTCATGGAACATCCCGGCCGCGTCTTCGGCAAGGATCAGCTGTACCGGCAGGTGTGGGATGAGAACGTGGTTGACGACAACACGATCATGGTTTACATCAAGCGTCTCCGCGAGAAGATTGAGGACGAACCTCAGCATCCCGTCTACATCAAGACCGTCAGAGGAATAGGATACGTGTTCAATGTCGAAAGTTGACAGCTTTGCCGGCGCTTTCAGGGTCTTGAAAGGCAAAAGGACTCTGACGATCGGTATCGCCGTGGCGGCGGCTGCCTCCGCTTTCATCGTTTATTTCAGTCTGCTCGTCTATAACAATTACCGCGATGATCTGATCCGCTCGGAGCAGGAGGAACTTCTGACGATGGCGCGGACAGTCGGCAAGAGTCTGGTCAACTACGTTGAGCAGGAACTCTCCCATCTGGATCTGTATTTTGATTCGCTGGGGACCGTCGTTTCCATGGAGGAAGAGTTTCAACAGAGGACAGAGCCGTCCGGCGCGGGCTGGCATGACGTTCGCGTTTTCCGAGCGGCGGCGGAGGCCCTGCTGGAGGCGAAAAAAGGACTTTACGACGCCGTCGTCTGTTATGATACGAGAGGCCGTCCGCAGTTTGAAATCGGTTCTGTGGACTTCGACTTTGCAAACGCGCCGAAGACGCACACGGCCGTGATCTGCGGCAAGAAACTCTGCGACAGGGGATGGTACCAGTTGTTCCTGTCCAAGACCTGCAGGGTTGGCGAGCGTCCCCTCACGCTCATCTATGCCGTGAACCTGAACACGCTCTATTCCATGACGGTACAGCGGGTAAAGATCGGCGAGGGCGGTTATTCCATCGTCAAGGACAGGAACCTCGCGATCATCATGCACCATGCCGTCAGCCAGATCGGCATGGACGCCATCTACGACAGGGCGGAACGGTACCCTCAGTTGGATCTGACCGACCTGTTCAGGTGGATCGAGTTTCAGCGCACCCGCGACGAAGGTTACGACGTGATCGACACCTACGTCTGGAGCGATCCCGGCCCCACGCCCTCTTCGCTGCAGCGCATAGTGGCTTATACCACCATTCACCTGCCGGGCGACGACTGGATCGTCAACTCGACGCTGCCGCTTGAGGAACTGAACGGCCCCCTGAGCCGTATGATGAAACGCCTGACCGTGATGAGCAGCCTGTCTCTGCTCCTGATCGTGTTCTTTGTCTTCATCATGACCCGCGCTGGAATGAAGGCCGTGAGCCAGAAAAAGGAGATCGCTTACCTGAAAGAGATCAACGAGGGCATGGAACTTCTGCGCCATAAGGAAGACGAGATCCAGCACTATCAGAGAATTCAGTCCATCGGCCAGATGAGCAGTCACATCGCTCATGAGTTCAACAATTACCTGACGCCGGTGCTGGTGTACGGAGAGCTCCTTGAAAGCGACGCGGGGCTGAGCGCCGAAAATCGTGAACTGGTGAGCGGCATCCTTGATTCGGCGGGACAGGCGGCGGGGCTGTCGCGAAAACTTCTGGATTTCAGCCGCCATGATTCGGCGGCCGCGCTGACGACACTGTGCCTGACCGAAGACGTCAGGCAGGCTTTGGACATCATCCGGAGACTGACGCCTGAGAAGATCACCCTGCGCACGGAACTTGACGAAGAGTCTCTGTATACCCGCGGCAGGAGCCAAATGGCCGAACATCTGCTGATGAATCTGTGCAACAACGCCTTCAACGCGATGGAAAAAAGCGGCGGCGTGCTCACGGTCGCGCTGAGACACGTGACTTCAGCGGAGGACGGTTCCGCCTGTCCGCCGGGCGATTGGGCGGTGCTTTCCGTTTCCGACACGGGCTGCGGCATAGGCAAGGACGCTATGGACAAGATTTTCGAGCCTTTCTACACCACCAAGGGCAGTGGTCAGGGCACTGGACTGGGCCTTTCGGTCGTTCGCAACATCGTGACGGCGTCGGGCGGCGAGATTCGTGTCGACAGTTGCGTGGGAACTGGCACGACCTTTTATCTGTACTTTCCTTGCGTGGAGGAACGGGAAGCGCTCAGGCCCCGATCCGTCATCGGCAGGAACGACAGAATCTTAATCGTGGACGACGACGGCGACGTGCTCCGCTCGCTGGGAGCGCTGGCGAAGGGGCTTGGTTTGAAAGCGGAGTGCTACGACCACCCGGCGGCGGTGCTGTCAAGGCTTCAGAACAAAAAAGACGACTGCGACGTGCTGATCACGGACTATGCCATGCCGTCCATGAACGGTCTTGAGATGGCGGAGATCGTGCGGAAGCTGAACCCGGACATACGATTGATCCTTATCAGCGGTATGGAGGACATGCGCTTCGACTGGTATCTCAAGAATCAGTTCATCGATGCGTTCATCCTCAAGAGCGAGTTTTCCGAGAAACTGAAAAAAATGATCGTCTGAAAAAACGGCGTTCCTTTCCGAAAACTTTCGGAGGAAACGCCGTTTCTCGTTTTTTTGTTTCCCGCCGGACTTTTGAAACAGTTCCTGCGGAGCGAGCTCCGTTTCCGCGCGGCGGGCGCTGTCACGGTGCGAATGTCGCGCTTCGGGGAGGAGGCCTCCGACGCGGCATGTACGGCCCGAGGGAGGTTACCAGTTTTCGTAGCGGCGCCCCGTATCCAGCGACGCGATCTCTGCTATGTCCGCGTCCGTGAGTTGAAAATCGAAGATGTCGATGTTCTCGGCGATGTGCG
>CAZFNC010000010.1:0-2626 GCA_964520485.1 uncultured Synergistaceae bacterium
CGCAGTTGGCGCACTGCCAGATCATGTCGCCGTCGCGCGAGAAGACGACGCCGTCCTTTACGTTCTTGAGCAGGGCGAGATAGCGCTCCTCATGCTCCTTCTCGATGGCGCCAACCATCTCAAACAGCTTGGCGATGCGGGGGAACCCCTCGGCGTTTGCCGTCTCGGCGAACTCCTTGTACATGCTGGTCCACTCAAAGTTCTCGCCGGCCGCCGCCGCTTCAAGATTCTCGGGCGTCGCGGGAACGTCGCCGCCGCAGAGCAGCTTGAACCAGATTTTGGCGTGCTCCTTCTCGTTGTTGGCCGTCTCCTCAAAGATGTTGGCGATCTGGACGTAGCCTTCCTTCTTGGCCTTAGCGGCGAAATACGTGTACTTGTTGCGCGCCTGCGACTCACCGGCAAAAGCGGCCTGAAGGTTCTTCTCAGTCTGAGTGCCCTTGATGTTTTCCATGCTAAAAAATTCCTCCTTTTCGCGGATCGTACAATTTCAAAGGGGCCCATTTCCCCAGTGATTGCGAATTATTATCCCCGACGACGTTTGAGTTTGTCAAGACAAATTAGAATGACTCGTCCGCGCCGAGATAGCGCCACCGTCCCGCTGGCAATGCGCCCAGTCTCACGCCTCCGACGCGGACGCGCCGCAGCGCCGTCACGCTCACGCCGACCAGTTCGCACATGCGGCGGATCTGACGCTTTTTGCCCTGGCGCAGAATAAACCGAAGCAGCCCATCGCCGAGAAAACGCACGCGCGCCGGCAGGAGCGTCTCGCCGTCAAGCGCTAGCCCGTGGTTGAGCAGACGCAGCCCATCTTCGCTCAGAACCCCCGCGATGCGAACGATGTATTCCTTCTCGACGCCGCTGTCCTCGCCGATGATGTGCCGGGCGATCCTGCCGTCCTGCGTGAGCACGAGCAGTCCTGTCGAGTTGATGTCAAGCCGTCCCGCGGGCACGAGTCCGCGCAGCTGCGAAGGGTCAAAGCGGAGCGGGGAGGTGTCGCCGTGCCAGCGGTTTTCAGGCCTGACGAGCACGCGAGCGGGTCTGTACCCGCTTTCTGCCTGCCCTGAAACGTAACCGAGAGGCTTGTGCAGCAGGATCGTGACGAGCCGCTCTTGCCGTTCCGCCGCGGCGCGCGCCATTTCGACGAGGTCGTCCGGCGTCACCTTCTGCCCGAGGGCGGCGGGAGAACCGTTGACAAATACCAGCCCGCGCGAGATGTATTCGTCCGCTTCGCGACGCGAACACATGCCCATTTCAGCCATGCGCTTTGAAAGGCGGACGCGCGCGTGCGATTGATTGTTCACAGGTTATACACCGCCTCGTTTGTGGATAAGTGGATAAAGTTAAAAGCAAAGGTAAAGAGCAGGAATACGCGGATCGCCGAAAGAACAGGTAAATTCGCCGATGCTCCCCGTCCGTCTTTGTTCGCTCTGTCAGCGGCGGACGCTAAACGGGTCTTTGCGCGGATCGTCGTTCCAGACGTATTCGATCTCCCGCGCGATACGCAATGCCTCGTCGCGGCCAAAATGATCGGCGACGAAGCCAAGCGCCATGTCCATGCCGGCGGAGACGCCCGACGACGTGTAGAACCGGCCGTCAACTGTCCACCGCGCCGCTGGTTCCCAGAGCACGGACGATGACCGCGAACTGACCCAGTCAAAGGCGCGTTTGTTGCTCGTAGCATGCCGTCCGTCAAGCGCGCCGCAGGCGGCCAAAAGGGCCGAGCCGGTGCAGACTGAAAGGCAGTACGTCGCTCGATCGCTCATGTTCCTCAGCAGGGCGCAAAACGCCCCGTCGGAAACGAGTTCTCGCGTCCCCATGCCGCCGGGCACAAGGAGAGCCCCTGCGGGGCTGGGAGTCTCAGCGGGTTCTGTGGCGACGCGGAAACCTTGAAAGCTGGAAACTTCTCCGCCCGACGCGGAAACGTAACGCAGACGGAAATCGGGCACGCGGTGGAGTATGTCGACGGGGCCGAAGGCGTCGAGAGTCTCAAAACCAGGAAACAGCAGCACGTCTACATTGAAAGGCGTGCCCGGCAGGTCGCTTTTTTCTCGCAGGGTACCACGGTAGACACCCTGGGAGAAAGCGCCGCAGGCTCGGAATCCCTGGTTTTCGTAATACCGGTTTAACGCCGCGGCATCGCGCGGGCAGTCGAGGCGAAGTCTCGTCTTGCCTCGCGACGCCGCCAGTGAGGCGGCGTGCCGCAGGAACTCGCGTCCCGCCCCCTTTTTTGCGAGGGCGGCGGCGAAGTTGTGAACGTACAGCGCCGGCTCGCCGTCGTCCCACGCGGCATCGTCCTCGAACAGGCAGGCGGCGGCGTCGGGAGATCCGTCCCCATCCGCCAGCACGTAGAGTTCGCCGCGTTCGGCGGCGTGGGCGTAGTATTCTCGCGGGTAATAACGCCAGTAGTCCTCCGCGTTCCAGTGGCGCAGGCCCGTTTCGTCCATCCAGGCGATGCGGGAATCGATCAGGGCGAATACGCCTTCAAGGTCGGCGAGACCCGCGCGGTGAAAACGTGCGCTCATGGTCGCGCTCCTTCTGCCGAAAGATCGGCGATTTTTATGATACCTCCGAGCCGTGGGGAAAAAGCGGGCTTTGCGCGCACGGCAAAGCCCGCTTCAGCTTTTTT
>CAZFNC010000010.1:2726-33085 GCA_964520485.1 uncultured Synergistaceae bacterium
TCGCGCGCGCTCGCTGGAGGCCGGACACGACGCGTACCGGTCTTCGGCGCCCCTCATTCGGCGTTCAGCCAGCGACGCGCGTCGTCGTCGGTGAGACCGTTCGCGTCATAGCAGTCCTTCACTTCGCCCGCGCAAAGCGCGCGAATGTCGCGCGCACTCCTTTTCGGTCCGCTTCCGCCATGGGTGCAGAACGGCAGGACTGTCTTGCCCGTGAAGTCGTACTGAGAGAGGAACGTCGCGACGACGCGAGGGCAGGTGAACCACCACACGGGAAATCCCAGCGCGACCCTGTCGTACGAGTCGAAGTCCGCCACCGAGCCGATGATTCCCGGCAACTGCCGCAGCAGCTGTTCCTTCTTGGCGACAATCACGGTCGCGCCATATCCCGATGGATACTTCTTCGACGGGACGATCTCAAACAGGTCGCCGCCGCCCACGCGCGCGATCCTTTCAGCCGCCCGCTTTGTGGTGCCCGAGTGTGAAAAAAACGCGACCAGCAGTTTTGCCATCGAACGCTGAACCTCCGTTTTCGCGAAAAAAGGGAGCCGACCGCTACTTTTGTCCGGATTCGGAGGGATGAGCGTCATCCGCAATGTCCAGGTCGATGACGCCCTCTTCGATGTTCACGCCGCTGTCGTCGACGTCCTCGGCGTCTTCAGCGCCGTCGTCCGCGGGTTTGACGAAGAGCCCAAGCCCCTCGGCTGCCTCGTCGAGCACCGTCTTGCGGATTTCGGCGAGCAGATCCGGATTTTTGTCGAGGAAATCGGCAAGGCGGTCTTTGCCCTGAGCGATCGTTTCGCCCTTGTACGTGAGCCACGAGCCTTTGCGCTTGATGACGTTGGAGTCGATGGCCATGTCGACGATCGACATCGTCAGCGGGATGCCCTTGCCGTAGATGAGCGAGCAGTGTGCGTTGCGGAACGGCGGCGCCTGCTTGTTCTTGACGACTTTCACGTAGAGATCGTGACCGATCACGTCGTCGCCCTTGGTGATCTGTTTGCCGCGCCGCACCTCAACGCGGACGGACGTGTAGAACTTGAGCGCGCGTCCGCCGGAAGTCGTTTCCGTCGGGCCCTTGGAATATCCGCTGGAAATGGTGGCGCGAAGCTGGTTGATGAAGACGACGACGCAGTTGCTGCGCGATATAGAAGCGGTGAGGCGCCGCAGCCCGTACGACATCAGCCTCGCCTGCAGTCCAACCTGTGTCTCGCCGATCGTGCCGTCGATCTCCGCCTGCGGGGTCAGCGCGGCGACGGAATCGACGACGATGATGTCAACGGCGCCGCTGCGCACGAGCGTCTCCAGGATGAAGAGCGCCTGTTCGCCGCTGTCGGGCTGCGAGAGATAGAGTTTTTCCACCTGCACGCCCAGCGTCGCGGCCAGCCTCGGGTCAAGCGCGTGCTCGGCGTCGATGAAAGCGGCCACGCCTCCGGCTTTCTGCGCCTCGGCGATGGCGTGCAGCGCCAGCGTCGTCTTGCCGCTGCCCTCGGGACCGAACACCTCGACGATACGGCCGCGAGGAAATCCGCCGATGCCAAGCGCCACGTCCACGGGCAGAATGCCCGTGGGAATCACGTCGACTTTTGTCTTCGACCTCTCGCCAAGCAGCATGATCGACCCGTCGCCGAACCTGGAACGGATGTCGTTTATGGCCTGATCGAGAATATCTTCTTTTGTCAGTGTTTTTTTGATCCTTTCTTTCTTGTCAGCCAAGAAAAACGCCTCCTTTTTTTGCGAAAAAACGTAACTCGAGCGCCGCCCGACGGCGGCGGCAGGCTCCGTATCAGCGGCTCCTTGCGCGACGTTCGCTTTCGTAGACAGACAGCGGCGAATAACGAGCTCCTCCGGGCGTCAGAACGCTGTGCATGAAGATCACTCGCTCTGTCCGCCATGCGCGCCCCTCTAAAGTCCACGGCGGCAGAAGGTCGAGACGCGTCTTGGAAAAGATGGGAACGCGAGCCAGCGTCAGGTGCGGCGAGAAGCGCCTTGACTCGGGCGCGAGCCCTTCGTCGCGGCAGGCGCGTTCGACGATCGCGTTCAGCGCGCGCAGCTTCTCTGTCTCTCCGCCCAGTCCTGCCCAGAATACGCGCGGAGGGCGTCCGAACGATCCCGTCCGTCCGATCGTCAGTTCCGGCGTGTCGCCAAGCGCCTCGCGCAGAGAGACGGACAAGCGTGCATCAAGAGCGGAAACCGTCCGCTCCGGTATCTCGCCGCAGAAGCGCAGCGTCACGTGCAGATTATCGCGCGTCACCCACCGCGCTTGAGGCTGGCTTCCCGCGGCCTCGCGGATCCAGCGCGAAATGTCGTTCAGCAGCGGTTCCGGCAGCGGAACGCAGAAAAAAGCGCGCGTGAGCGCCATCAGAGCGCTCCCGAGGCCGCCTGGACAAGCAGTTCGAGCGCGTGAACGACCGTTTGCGCGCGTACGGCCGCGCGGCCGCCGTCAAAGCGGCGCGCCTCCGCTCGCGTGTTCCGCGGCGTGCTGAGACCGAACCAAACTGTCCCTACAGGCTTTTCGGGACTGCCGCCGTCGGGACCGGCTATGCCTGTGACCGAGACGGCGAAAGTGACGCCGAGCAGCCGACGGGCGCCGTCGGCCATCGCCGCGGCGCACTCGCCGCTTACGGCGCCCGCTGTGGCGAGCACTTCGGCGGGGACGCCGAGGACGTTCCGCTTCACCGAGTTGTCGTAGCTCACGATACCGCCGTAGAAATAGGCGCTGCTGCCGGGCACGGACGTGATCGACGCCGCGATGAGACCGCCCGTGCAGGATTCGGCCGTGCCGAACGTCAGGCCTTCGGACGACGCGTTTTTCAGCTGCTCCGCGAGGGACGCGATCTTTTCATCATGACACATCAGAAGGGCCACCGGCCTTCCACGAAAACCAAGCGCAGCGCAAAAAGCAGACCGCAGGCAAGAATTCCCGCGACGATGTCGTCGAGCATGATGCCGACGCCGCCCGGCGCTTTTTCACAGGCGCTGACGGGCCACGGTTTAAGGATATCGAAGAAACGGAAAAGGATGAAGCAGGCGATAAAGTACCGCGCTGAACTGTCGTGAGCGCCCGTTCCGGCGATGTGCCCCAGCGTGGCGATCAACTGTCCGACGACCTCGTCGATGACGACCTCGCTGGGGTCTGTCGTGCCCGTCAGCCTCTCATACGCGCCCGCCGCCCAGATGCCGATGCCCGTAAGCGCGAGCAGCACGGCGGTGCGGACCCCCGTCGGCAGAAAAATCGACGTAACGGCCGCCACGAAACTTCCCGCTGTTCCTGGGGCCGCCTTTACGAACTTTCCCAGGCCGAACAGCGTCGAGATCATCCCCGCCGGCGTCAACACAGGGTTATGTGTCATGAATTATCTCTCCTGACAGATCGTATTCCGATGATCCGGTGATCTTCACGCGGACCATGTCTCCGGGACGCGCGTTTTCCGCGCCCGAGACCGTGACTTCGCCGTCGATCTCAGGTGCGTCGCGGAAACTGCGCCCGATCCGATCTCCTGTTTCTTCGTCGATCGCGTCGATCAGGACGTCCATTTCGCGTCCGACGAAACTCGCTTGCCGCGAGAGCGAGATTTCCTGCTGAAGTTCCATCAGCTCGTTGTAGCGCGCCGTCTTCTCCTCCTCGGGAATCTGGCATGGGAACGCCGCCGCCGGCGTGCCCTCCTCGGCGGAGTAAGGGAAGGCTCCGAGGCGGTCAAACTCGATCTCCTCGACGAAATCGAGCAATTTGTCGAACTGCGCGCGCGTCTCGCCGGGAAAGCCGACCATCAGCGTCGTGCGGAAAGCGAAATCCGGATTGATCGACCGTCCCGTTCGGAACAGTTCACGGATATGCTTCTCGACGGGCGGGCGGCACATCCGCCGCAGGATGTCGTCGTCGACGTGCTGGATGGGGATGTCGAGCCACGGCACGATCAGCGGGCTTGCGGCGACGCGCTCGAGAAACGCCGCGTCGATCAGCGACGGGTGCAGGTAGAACAACCTCAGCCACAGACCGCGCGGCAGTTCGCGCTCAAGCTCGTCAAGCAGCAGCGGCAGAGACGGACGTCCGAACAGGTCCTGGCCGTAAACGCTCAGTTCCTGTCCGACGAGACACAGCTCTTTAGCGCCTCCCCTCACGAGAGATCGCGCTTCTTCGAGAATCTCCGCGACGGGACGGCTGCGCAGACGCCCGCGTATTCCAGGGATGGCGCAGTAAGAACAGCGGCTGTTGCAGCCTTCGCTGATTTTCAGATAGCGTGTCCACGGGGTGCCGCTCAGGTCGGCCCGCAGGCAGCCGCGCTCACGCGGCGCCGATCCGCCCATCTGGCGCAGAAGAGAGTCCCAGTCCTCGGATCGCGCCCAGTAATCCACGGCCGGAAACTCGGCTTTGAGATCGTCGCCGTAACGGTTGAGCATACAGCCGACAACGGCCAGCCGTTTGACGGCGCCGCTTTTTTTCAGACGCTCCAGCTCGAGAATGACCTGTATGCCCTCCTCGACCGCCGCCCGCAGGAAGCCGCAGGTGTTGACAAGCGCGATGTCGGCCTGATCCGGCGCATGCACCAGACGGAACCCCGCCGCTTCCATGACGCCGCCGAGACGTTCGCTGTCGGCCGCGTTTTTCGGGCATCCCAGGCTGACGATATATAAATTTTTCACGACCGTGTTATTTTTATCTTCTTGTTGTCGCTCGGGGAACCGACACGCCGGTGCCGTCCGTCTGGAACTCCAGATGCTGACGCCCGCGACCGGGCGATGAAAAAGCCGAGCCGTTTGTGGAGAGAGCGACGTGCTGCCCCAGACCGAAAACGACGTCGAGGGGCGCGTCAAGGTCGAACGTCTGTTCCCAACCCTCGTTGACGGTCCTTTCGAACAGCGTTTTGCGGTTCGCGCGCACGCGAATCCAGCATTCGCCCGTGGCGCGAATCGTCAGAGCCGGTTTTGCGGGCGCGGCCGGTTCGGGCATTTTCTCCGGCGCGGCGGGCTGCGACGGCGCGGCCGCGTTTGCCGTCGCCGTTTCCTGCGCGTTCTGAGCGGGAGCCTGTTCGGCCTGAACCTGCTTCCGGCTGCTTTGCGCGGCGGCAACCTCTTCGGCGCGCTTTTTCTCGGCGATCTGCGCCTGCTCGGCCTCGCGTTTCTTTATCGCCGTTTCGGCCTGTTCGGCCTGTATCCTGGCGTTTTCGGCGCGGAACCTGTCCCTGTTGAAGGCGAGCGCCGCCACGGCGGCGGCGACAAGCGCAAAGAGGGCGATCAGACAGTTGCGGCGTATCGAACTTTGGCGGAACCCCCTCGCGGGGACGGCCGCGTGCGACTTTGAAGCCGGCAGATGCGACACGCGCGAACCCGGTCCGGTCGGATATACGGGAGGCTTTGTCGTCGAGACCGGCGCTTCGAAAGAATCGGCGGTCAACAGACGGTCGTACTCGTTCCACAAATCTTCGCTATCCAGCAGTTCTGTGCAGCTGCGCACGAAACCGCGCGCATAGATGAGCGCCTTGAAGCGACTGAAGTCGCCGGATTCGATGTCTTCGAGGAAGTTCTTCCTGATGCAGGTGGCGGCGGCAAGGTCGTCGATGCTCATTCCTCTGCTCTCGCGGAGCGCCTTCAGATCCCTGCCCAGATCGGCGAGCGAACGCGGAGTGTCTTCTTTCCGAGAGTTCGCCGAAGCGTTCGTTTCGTTCATCGTGTATTTATTCTCCTTTCAAAGCTCCGCGCGCATTGCGGCGAGGCGTATCCGCGCCACGGCAGCCGCCGGATCGGGGGCGCCGAAGACGGCGCTGCCCACGACGGCGGCGTCAACGCCGCATTTGCGCGCAAGCCCGATGTTGTCCGATCCCAGGCCTCCGTCCATCCCGATCAGGAAGTCAAGCCCTCGGGATTCGCGCATCCTGCACAGCCGCAGGGCTTTTTCGCACGTCTCGGGGATAAATTTCTGCCCCCCGAAGCCAGGGTTGACAGACATCAGCAGGACCAGATCGCACAGGTGCAGCGTCGGGTCCAGCATCTCCACTGACGTTGCGGGGTTGATCGCGACGCCGGCTTTCACGCCGCTTTCCCTGATGCGGGACAGCGCGCGGTGCAGGTGACGGCAGGTTTCCAGATGTACCGTCAGACAGTTAGGACGGGTTTCGAGAAACATGTCGAGGAAGTCCTCGCCCGGCTCGACCATCAGGTGCACGTCGAGCACAGCCTGCGGATAGCGGCTGCGCAGAGCCTTGACGATGGCGGGACCGTAGGACAGGTTGGGGACGAAATGGCCGTCCATCACGTCGACGTGGAGCCGGTCAAAGTTGCCCTTCAGCGCGTCGATCGACGCCCTAGGTGCCAGCGGATCCGCGGAAAGGATCGAAGGCGCGATCAGCAGAGGTCTTACCTGTAACGATCCTGCCATACGAAATTGCCTCCCAGATAAATCGTGACGACGGCCTCGCCTTCGTAGGGCGCGCTGATGCGGATGTTCTCCCCCGGAGCTACCTTGCGGTCCAGCAGTTTGCGTTCGCCGTTTTTGTCGATGATCTCGATGACGATCGTCTGATTTTTCATGGGCGGTGCCTGATAGCGGATGTTGGCGACCTTTTTCTCGTCGGACGCGTTCTCGGGCTTTGAGGAAGCGGACGCCTTTTCGCCCGCCTGCTCCTGAGGGTTGGCGTTCCGATTCCCGTCGTTGCCGTTGTCAGCGGGCTTTTCAGGTCCGCTCTGCGCGACGCCGCCATCGGCGGTCTCGGGCGTCTCGTTCTTTGTCCCCGGCTCGACGATGGTCACGAGCGCGCCGCCAGCGCTCTTCTCGCCGGCGCTTTCGCGAGGCTGAGGAGCAAGCTTTCGATCCCATGAGGAGACACGAAGAGAGACGCCGGCGCCGCGCGAAAGACGCGTTCCCGCGCTCGGACTCATGGAGATGACCATGCCCTGCGGGGAGGAGATGTCATAAACATATTCGACGTGCGGGCGCAGAGCGCTTTCGCGAGCCAGCTGCACGGCCGTTTTCTCGTCGCGTTCGATCAGGTCGGGCACGACGACGGCGCCCGAGGCGACTGACGGGCCGAGACTGACGAGCAGGCCGATCTCGCGTGTGGGTGAAACGGACGCCGGTGAAGCGGGGTTT
Source organism: uncultured Synergistaceae bacterium (assembly GCA_964520485.1). GTDB lineage: Bacteria > Synergistota > Synergistia > Synergistales > Dethiosulfovibrionaceae > Pyramidobacter. Next base: position 9,811 of record CAZFNC010000010.1, read on the forward strand.
TGGGCGATGACGACGCCGGCGGGCTGATCGTGGTTGATCTTCTGAATCTCGCCGATCGTGAACCCCGCGTCCTGAACCTTGTCGACGGCCTGTTTGAGCGGAAGGCCGCGAACGTCGGGCAGCGACAGCTTTTCGGTGCCGCGGCTGACTTTAAGGATGGCCGTTTTGTCGGCGCGCAGCTTGACGCCCGTCTCAGGCCACTGTCCGATGACGGTGCCGCGCGGCAGCGTGGAATCTTCTTCTTCGATGCGCGCTTTGATGCCCATCCGTTCCAGCGTCTCAACCGCTTCGACGACCGATCCTCCTTTCAGCAGGGGGATCGAACGCGACGGATTGGAGAAGAAAACTTTATAGCTGATGAACGCCGCGGAACCGATGATGCACGTCAATGTCAGCGTCAGCAGCATGCGCATGGTCCTGCTCATTGTGAGATGCCTCCGTTTCGTCAATCTTTGATGAAGACAGCCAGGTAGAAACCGTCGGCCCATGGAGAGTCGGGCAAAATGGCGTACCCTGTCTCGCGTCGCACGGCTTCGCCCGCGACCGCCGCGGGAAGTTCGCGCATCTCCGGGTGCGAGTCGAGGGCACGGCGAACGACGCGCTCGTTTTCGCAGTCAAAGAGGCTACAGGTTGAATATACCACTTTTCCGCCCTTTTTGACCAGTGCGAACGCGCGATCGAGAAGACGTTCCTGAAGGGCTGCCAGATTTTCAAGGCTTTCGCCCGTCAGGCGCCATTTCCCTTCTGGATGCCGCCGCCAAGTGCCGCTGCCGGAACAGGGGGCGTCGACGAGAACCGCGTCGGGCGTCCTCTCCGGCGACAGGAGAAGGGCGTCGCCTGTCTTGCGAAGCACGCGCGGGCTCACGCCGAGACGTTCCATCTCGCGCGCGGAGGCCTCCGAGCGTCCGGAGGACAGGTCCCACGCCTCTATGAGGACGTCGGGGCGCGTCAGCGCGATCTGCCCTGTCTTGACGCCGCGCCCCGCGCACATGTCTAAAAGATACGTTCCATCGAAGTCGGCGGCCTCGCGGCCGACGAGCATGGACGACTCGCTCTGCGCGGCGAACCAGCCTTTGTCCCAGCACGGAAGCCCTGACGGCAGGAACGTGCCCTCGACGCGCAGTCCCCCCGGCAGGGGAGATTCGCTCACGGCGTACCCCGCGTCGGTCAGCAGACGGGGCAGATCGCGCGGGGAATCCGGCGAAAGGCGCAGAGACAGGGAAGAAGTCCCGGCGCACATGCCGATAAGTTTCGTCGCCTCTTCGGAACCGTAAGAACGGGTCCACAGATCCGCCGCCAGGGGCGGCACGCCGCGGAGGAGGCAGAGCGCGTCCATATCCGCGCGGGAACGCAGACGCCCGATCTGGGAGGCGTTTTCGCCGCAGGCGCGGCGCAGCACGGCGTTAACAGCGCGGGCGCCGCGCGGGTCGCGCGCTTTGGTCCAGTCGACCAGCGACGAGATCAGCACGGCGGGGACGAAGTTCCTCAGCTCGACGAGACCGGCGATCCCGCACAGCGCTGCCGTCCGCGCCGCATGGGAGAACTTTGAGGGGCGCGGAAGCATGTACAGCCCGCGCAGGTACTCCCACAGCGAGAGACGGCGGCACATCGCGTAGCACAACGACGCGGCCAGCGTGCGATCGGCAGGCGCGACGCGGTCATCCAGCGCGCGCAGTTCCTCCGCGATCAGGGCGCCTCGCTCCACGCGGCTCCAGATGAGCAGCGCGGTTTCGACGCCGCGCGGTTTTCGCCCTGCCGAGCGCTTATTCATCGACGATTTCCGCTTCGAGGACTCCGTCCGACGAAGTCGTCACTTCGACGCCGAACTCGTTCCGCGTCAGCCGTCCTCCCGCGAACGAAACGGCGCGCGTCCTGCGGACGACGCTGACGATGGAAAGCCCTCTTACGCCCGCGCCGCCGAGGAGGATCTTTTGCAGCCGCGGCGACAGATGCGGCCCCGCGAAGTATCCGACGGCGACGGCGGGGACAACGGCCGACGCGGCGAGCAAGGGCAGCAGGACGAGCATCGTCGCCACTCCCGCGCACAGCGCAGCCGCGGAACGGAAAAACGGAGACGACGGATCGATCCGCAGCGGGGCCTCGCCGCTTTTCAGGCGGGCGAGCGCCTGTCCGGCGGCTTCATAGACCACGCCTTCGTCGCCTGCACCAGAGAGGAAGAAACCCGTCTCGGAAACAGAGCTGACGAACGATCCTCCGCGGCGTTCCCCGAGGACATGACAGACAGCGTTGGCAAGGGCGCAGTTCCCCCGGGCGCGCGGACTTTTCAGCAGTGTCCAGAGCTGAAGGGGAACGCGCGCCAGAAGCGCCGTCGCGCCTCCGCCGAACGCGCCCAGGACGACGAAAGCGAAGAGGATCAGCAGCGGCGCGAAAAGCGCCCCGAGCCCCGGCAGCAGAAAGAAAATTGCGAGCAGCCATAACGGGTTCAGCCTCATGTAAGACCTCCGATCGAACTCAGTTCAAAAAACGGGCGGTCGCCCATTGCGCGGGAACCACCCGATGTTTTTCCCCGAAAAAATCCGTCAGTCACGGCTGCGCGAGTTGCGGAGCAGGATCAGATGCGCGAGGTACAGTATCGTTTGCAGGGCGCTCGCGACGTACGTCAGAGCCGCCGCGCGGAGAACCTTTCGCGTGCCGTCGATCTCGTCGGGAGTCATCATGCCGTTGCTCGAGAGAATCGCGATCGCGCGGCTTGAGGCGTTGAACTCAACGGGCAGATTGATCAGCTGTATGACAAGCGCGCCCAGGAAGAGGAGTATCCCGAGGTTCATCAGTCTCAGTCCGCCCGTCGCCAGACCGAGGACGAACAGAGGCAAGGCCGCTTGCGACGCGAAACTTGCGAGGGGAACAATCGCGTTTCGGAACTTCAGGGGCAGATAGTTTTTCGCATGTTGAACGGCGTGTCCGCACTCGTGCGCCGCGACGCCGATGGCGGCTATGGACATGCTGCCGTAGACCGACTCGGATAGAGAAAGGCTGCGATCCCTCGGGTCGTAGTGATCCGTCAACTGTCCCTCGACAGTGTGAACCGGCACGGACTTCAGGCCGTAGCTGTCGAGAATCGACCGCGCCGCGTCACGCGCGGTGATCCCGCTGCGGGAGCGGATACGGGAATAACGATTGAACGTGCTTTGCATGTACGTCTGCACCCAGAGAGGAACAATGAACACGAATAAAAAATACCACATTGGATTGCAGTTCACTCCTTACGTCGGGAATTTTTGACTCTTGAGCGTATTGAAACGCGAAAACGCGCTTTTGTCAATATTGGTTAACTTGTAGATTTTGGCGCGTTTTATCTTTCGTAAAACTTCGCCATCGTCTCGACGACGCGAACCTGCTCGTCCATCGTCAGGCCGGGGAAGATCGGAAGCGCCAGACACTCACGGGCGAGACGTTCGCTTTCTGGGTAGTCGCCTTCCTTGCCGCCCAAAAAGGCGAAACACTTCTGCAGGTGCAGCGGAAGAGGATAATAGACGCGCGAGGCGATCCCCTCGGCGGCGAGGAAAGCCATCAGCCCGTCGCGGTCGCGCGCGCGGACGACGTACTGATGGTACGTGTGCCAGTTGCCGGGCGTTTCCTCGGGAATTTGGACGAACTCGCCGAGTTCCTTTTCGGCAAAGAGCAGCCTGTAACGGTCGGCCACACGCCTGCGCTCCTCGATGCACTCGTCGAGGTGGCGCAGGTGGACCCGCAGCACGGCGGCCTGGATGGCGTCGAGACGGCTGTTGAGGCCGACTTCGTCATGGTAGTACGTCGTTCCGGCGCCGTGCACGCGCAGACGCGCGAGGCGTTCCGCCGCCGCGTCGTCGTTGGCCGTCACCATGCCTCCGTCGCCGTAGGCGCCGAGATTCTTAGTGGGGAAAAACGAAATCGCGCCAAGACCGCCCCAGCCGCCGCAGCGTACGATTTTTCCGTCCGCCGTTCGCCACGCGCCGAACGCCTGGGCGCAGTCCTCGACGATCTTCACGCCCCGCTCCGACAGGGCGGGGACGACGCGCTCCATCTCGGCCATCTGACCGAACAGGTGCACGGGCAGGAAGACTTTCGTCTTCGGGCCGACTTTCTCGAGCGCCTTGTCGGGGTCGATGTTGTAACTTTTCGGGTCGATATCGGCAAAAACGGGTTTCGCTCCCATGCGCGTGACGGCGCTGACGGTGGCGAAAAACGTGAACGGGGTCGTCACGACCTCGTCGCCCGGCTTCACGTCAAGGGCCATCAGCGCGAGCAGCAGCGCATCGGAACCCGAAGCGCAGCCGACGGCGTGCTTCACTTCGAGATAACGCGCGGCCTCCGTCTCAAAGGCTTTCACCTCGGGGCCGAGGATGAAATACTGGCTTTCGACGACGCCCCGAATCGCCTCGGCGATCTCGTCCTTCACGAGGGCGTAATGCCGTTTCAGGTCGAGCGACGGAAGATCTCTCTTTTCGGACATGGGATAGCATCTCCTCACAGTGCCGCGTTGAAAATCCCGGCTGTATAATTATCACATCGGCGGAAAAAAATTTTGCAATCTCTGTTATTCTATCACGTCCGCGCCCGCATGACATAAAAAAACTGATACAATAGCGCCGGACGTCATCTTGAGAGAAAAAAAGGAGACTGCGCCATGAGACCGTTCGTCACGTTTCTTTCCGTCGCCACGATCGCCGCTTACGGCTGCGCGATCGCGGGCATGGGCGGGTACCTCGTCGGGCACGGGAATTTGAGCTATATCGTCGGGGGGCTGCTGTGCGGCACGCTGTGCGCGGCAGCGGCGCTGTACCTGTTTAAAAAGCATCCCGAAGCCTTCTACGCCGACGCCGACATCACAAAGAAGCAGGACCCCTGACGGCGGCGCGAGACGGCGCTGTCGCGGAATCGAAAAGCGCGGCCGCAAGAACCGCGGGGACCTTTCGCGCTCTTTTGGGGCCGCGCTTTTTTCGTGAATTCAGGGGGAACCCGCCGCCGGTACGGCGTTCACCGACTCGATGACGGCCTCGCCGCCGAACAGACGCACCGTCGCGAGCAGACCGCCGCTTTGGGCCTCTTTCTCGAGCGAGCGAGCGGCGCCCTCCCGCACGTAGTAGCGCCGCAGGTTCGTCCCGTAGTCCATCAGCGCCGCGTCAGGATGTCCGTTCGTCCTCAGCAGGTTCGTCACGCGCCCTTCGAGATACGGTCCGTCGGGCGGAGTTCTGACCGCGCGCGCGGCTTTCCAGACTCCGTCCGCCCCCTCCGTCACTTCCACGCGCCACACGGAACCTTTTCGAACGGTCTCCCCGACCGCCGCCCCTTGCGGCGCGTCAAAGAGCGACAGCGGCAGGGACTCGACCTCGAAGCTCAGCGCCACGTAGTCGCCGCGGAAGATTTCGCGCGGATCGGCGGGACGGGCGGCGAGCGTCACCTTCGTCCCGAACGCGAGCAGGAACAGGGGCTTCAGCGGCAGCGCCAGCAGGATCAGCAGAGGAGGCAGCGCCGCGAGCGCGAACTTTTTTTTGGAACGTGAAACGTCAGACATCGCCGTTCTCCTTTTTTCTGCGCGAACGGCGCTCCCAAAAGATCCCGAGAGCCAGACAGATCGCGCCGAGCGCCGAGAAGACTGCCGCCTTCGACATGAAGCCGAAGAAACGGTCGGCAAAGTACCTCAGCGCCGTCAGCGCGAGGAACGCCGCCGCCATCCTCGAGCCGCGCCGCAGCCGGTACGCCATCAGCGCGGTCGTCAGCGCTGCCGCGCCCGCCGCGAGGAGCCCTTTCTCGTTTCCCGCGAAGCGCGGAGCGTAAACGGCGGCGAGAGACTCGACCTTTCCGAGCGGCCCCCAGTCGTACCAGACCTCGGGGACGGACAGGATCAGCCCCATGGATCCCGCCAGCAGGCCGCCCCAGTATACGAGCGCCGCCTTACCGCCGCGCGGTCCGTCAGCGCTTAAGGCAGCGAAACAGAACGCGCCCGCGCCCCAGAGGACCAGAAGCGCCGTGGCGAGATCGGCGTGAATCTCAAGCCGCGTGAACCCGTACACGAGAGACAGAAGCACCGACACGTTGAAGACAGTGCCGTTTCCGTCCCCGCGCGTCAAAAACCACGAAGCCGCCAGCGCAAGCCCCGGCAGAACGTCGCGCCGCAGAAGCGCGTCCGTCCCGTAAGGGGAGAAGAACGCGACGTTCCCGACGGTGAAAAAGAACGTCAGCGCCTGAAACAGAAGCGTCTGCGCCCTGTCCCGCAGCAGAAGCGCTCCGGGCAGGACCCCCGCCGCCCACCAGCCGAACGCCGTCGACCAGTGCCCACCCTGGTGGTACATCTGCGCCGAGAGAAAAATCCCCGCGCCGAAGAGCATCGACGCCAGAAGGTGCAGCGCCCGCGATGTCCGCGCGTAACGTTCCGCGCATGCCGCAGCGGCCGTCATGCAGGCCAGATAGACGCCGACGATCAATGCCGAGCGCGCCGCGCGCGGTATGTCCCACCAGTTCGCCGCTACGGCGCAGATGCCGCCGAGCCCGATCAGCAGCGCCCCGCCGATCAGCAGCGCCTGAGGAAAGCTGTACGATCTCACACGGTACAGCGCGGAAATCGCATCCGCCTGTTCCCGCGTCAGCAGGGAGGCGTCCGTCCACGCCGACAGTTCCCCGCGCAGGAAAGCGTATGAGCTCCGTGAAATAAACCGCTTCATCGCCCGGACGCCTCTCCGCGTTCCGCCGGTCGCCGCGTCCGCGGGCCCCGAGTTGTTCCGTCGGCGGACGGCTCCGCCGCGGATAATAAAGGATTTTTCACGCGAAAAACCTCCGTTTTTGTGCAAGGATAATCGCATTATACCCCTTTTTTGGGCGCGGGTTTCTTAAAAATTTTTCTCCCGCGGACGGCGTGACATACTCGTGCCGACATTCGGGCGTTTTTCGTGAGGCGTCCGAAGACGCGGACACCGTCGCGGCATACGCGGGTTTTCAAAGTTTCAAGGGAACGGAAAACGAACAGGAGGGACCGTCCATGGAGATCGCGCGAAAAATATTCCGCGCCGCGCGCGAGTGCGGCTTTGACGACTGCGGCATCATCGCGCCCGAGCAGCTTGAAGGGTGCGAAAAGTTCCTGAAGGAGAGGATCGAAGAGATTCCCTCCTCCGCCGCGTTTTACGCGAACATCGCCGAACTCTACCGCCCTGTGCGCGAGCGTTTCCCGTGGGCGAAATCGGTGATCGTCTGTACGGCCGAGTTCGGCGGGTACCGTTATCCCGCCGCCATGCGCGGGCGCTACGCGAAAGCCTTTTTCCTGTCGCCCGAGGAGGAACGCGGCGGAGGGTACGACAGCCCCAAATTCGAGCGCTGGCTCACGGAACAGCGCATCCGCTGGGTCGGCGGCGATCCCGTGCCCCTGCGTTACGCCGCGGTGAAGGCAGGACTGGGCATCGTGCGCCGTAACAACTTCCTGTACACGGAACGCGGCTCCAATCTCAACCTGACCGCTTACGTGAGCGACTGCGAATGTACGCTGATCCGCCGCGTCTCGCTGCGTCCGTGCTCTCCGGCCTGCGGGCTGTGCGGGAAAGCCTGTCTCACAGGGGCGCTGCGCGGCCCCTACTCCATGGACCCCATGCGTTGCGTGTCATTCTGGACGACGTTCGGCAAGGGGAAAATTCCCGGCTCTCTGGACGAGTCTGCCTTTGAGGAGTGGCTCTGCGGCTGCGACAACTGCCAGGACGCGTGCCCTTACAACAGCCGTCACGACTGGGACAAGGGCGAACCGTTTTCCGATCTCGAAGAGATCGCCGAAAAGATCCTGCCGGAAAACGTTCACGCGCTGACGGACGACTTCCTGATCGAGGAGGTTATCTTTAAAACGTGCAACCACATGATGCCGGCGGATACGGACGTCCTGCGCCGCGCCGCCGAGCGCGCCCTGAGAAACCGGCGCTCGGCCGGGCGCGGCGGTTCTTCCGCCGTCTGAAAGGACCATGTGCCGGACGTCCTCGGCGGCGGGTTTGCCAAAAATGCCGAAAGAGGCGTTTTTTTGAGGAAATTCGCCGGTTTCTCTGTTATAATGAATAGCATAAGGCTCTTTCCGGCGCGGAAATTTTTCGGCATACAGATAAAGGGGCGAGACGCGCGTGTACATTCCCATCGAGGGCGAGGACTGCATTTTCATGGAAGACGTCGTCGCGCTTGTGCACGACGGAGGCGTGACCACCGTCTATTACGGCAGCGGGCGCACGAGCGTCACGGGCTTTCGCCCCGTCACTCTGGCGCGCCGTCTGCGCGGCCTGATGGCGGGCGCTCTGCGTCCGCGCCCCGCGACGGGCGGCAGCAGGGAAGAGATGTGAGCGGCAGGAGGTTGAATTGTTCATGAGCACACAGTATACAGCCGAAGACATACAAATTCTCGAAGGACTTGAGCCGGTGCGCAAGCGCCCCGGCATGTACATCGGAGACACCACCGCGCGAGGGCTTCACCATCTCGTCTACGAGGTTGTGGACAACTCCGTCGACGAGGCTCTGGCGGGTTTCTGCACGGAGATCACCGTCACGCTGCACGCGGATCAGAGCGTCAGCGTGGCTGACAACGGGCGAGGCATTCCCGTCGATCCCCATCCGTCCAACGGCAGGCCGGCGCTTGAGGTGGTGCTCACCGTGCTGCACGCGGGCGGCAAGTTCGACAATCACAACTACAAGATCTCAGGCGGACTGCACGGGGTCGGCGTTTCCGTCGTCAACGCGCTTTCCCAGTGGCTCGAGGTCACCGTCTGCCGCGACGGCAGGGAGTGGCACGAACGGTTTGAGCGCGGCGTGCCCGTCACCGACATGACGGGCGGCACCCCCACGCAGAGACGCGGCACCACCGTGACGTTCAAGCCCGACGCGGAGATTTTCGACGAGGTGACTTTTTCCGCAGAGACGCTTGCCGGCCGCTTCCGCGAGATGGCGTTCCTCATCCCCGGCCTGAAGTTCGTGTTCGTCGACGAGGCCGAGGGCAAGACTTGGACGTACCGCTACGAAGGCGGCGTGAACGAGTTCGTCACGTACCTCAACTCGGGCAAGGAACTGCTCACGCCCGATCCGATCGTCGTGCGCGGCGCGAAGGACAACGTCTCCGTCGAGATGGCGTTCCAGTACACAGGCGAGTACGTAGAGCGCCTGTTCTCGTTCGCCAACCTGATCAACACCATCGAGGGAGGCACGCACGTGGCCGGACTGCGCAGCGCCATGACGCGCGGCATCAACGAGGGCGCGCGGCGCGCCGGCGTCCTGAAGGAAAAGGACGAGAACCTTTCCGGCGAGGACCTGCGCGAGGGGCTCACCTGCGTGCTCTCCGTCAAGCTCCCGACGCCGCAGTTCGAGGGGCAGACCAAGACGAAGCTGGGCAACGGCGACGTGAAGGGCATCGTCGACTCGATCATCTACGACGGGCTCATCTCAGCGTTCGAGGAGCAGCCGTCCGTGATCAAGCCGATCGTCGAAAAAGCTCTCAGGGCGCGACAGGCGCGCGAGGCTGCCAAGAAAGCCCGTGAACTCGTGCGCAAGTCGGCTCTTTCCGGCCTCTCACTCCCCGGCAAGCTGACAGACTGCTCAAGCCGAACCGCGGAGAACTGCGAAGTCTATATCGTCGAGGGAGACTCGGCCGGCGGCAGCGCCAGACAGGGACGCAACCCGAAGTTCCAGGCCATCCTGCCCTTGCGCGGCAAGATCCTCAACGTTGAAAAAGCCCGTATGGACAAGATTCTCGGCAGCAAGGAGATCCGCGCCATCATCACGGCGCTCGGCTGCGGCATCGGCGAGGATTTCGACATCGCGAAGCTGAGGTACGGCAAGATCATCATCATGACCGATGCCGACGTCGATGGCGCGCACATCAGCACGCTGCTGCTCACGTTCTTCTTCCGCCACATGCGCGAGCTCATCGAAAAAGGCCACGTCTATCAGGCCGTGCCCCCCCTCTACCGCGTGCAGGTCGGTAAAAAGATCGACTACCTTTACAGCGATCGCGAGCTCAGAAAGGTCATGGACTCCCTGGAAGCCGAGGGCAAAAAGGCCGCCGTCCAGCGTTACAAGGGGCTGGGCGAGATGAACGCTGAACAGCTCTGGGAGACGACGATGGACCCCGCCACGCGCCTTCTCAAACAGATCGAGCTGGACGATCTCGCCGCCGCCGACGAGTACTTCGACATCCTGATGGGCGACCGCGTCGAACCCCGCCGCGCTTTCATCGAACAGCACGCGCACGAAGTCAGCAACCTTGACGTGTAAGTCCGAACAGGACGAAAAAAGCCGTCCCGCGCCCTCGCTCAACGCGAGAAAGCACGGGACGGCTTGACGTCTTTGAACCGTGGAAACGCGGGCGACTTTGAGCCCCCTCGGGCGCGCGGCCGCCGAGCGCCTCGATTTCTGGCGCGACGGACGCTTCGCGCCCTTGACGGCCCGTCCGCGAAAAACGCCGCGTCGGGCGGGGAGAGATCCGTTACAGCCCGACTTTCTTCAGCGCGCGGTCGAGATCGGAGACGATGTCCTCGGGTTCTTCCAGACCGACGCTGAAACGGATGAACCCCCTTCTGAATTTTTCAGGGTAAAGAAGGATGCGCTCATCGTAACTCGGCTGTGGGAAGATCAGGCTTTCGTCATGCCCGAGCGATACGGCGAACGTCACGACCTTTAAGGCGGCGCAGAACCGTTCCACGGTCTTGTCGTCCGCGTTGACGCCGAAGGAGATCACGCCGCCGTACCCGTTTTTCATCTGCCGTTTGGCGAGCTCATGGCCTGGATTGCTCGGCAGCCCGGGATAGGAGACAAAAGTGATATTCTCGCGCTTTTCAAGCCATTCCGCGACGATCTGTGAGGATTCGTTGATCCGTTTCATTCTGAGCGGGAACGTAACGGCGCCTCGGAAAATCTGCCACGCGTTGAACGGGCTTATGACGGAACCCACGTTGACCTGCGCTTCATAGCGGACGCGGTCCAACGTTTCAGAATCGTCGGAGATGATCGCGCCGCCCTGGGCATCTCCGTGCCCGTTGATAAACTTGGTCAGAGACTCGACGGCAAAATCGGCGCCGAGACGAAGCGGTTTCTGGTTGTAAGGGGACGCGAAAGTATTGTCCACGGAAACCAGAGCGCCGTTTTTGTGGGCGATTTTGACGACGGCTTCAATATCCGTCACGCCGTTTGTAGGGTTGTCCGGCGTCTCGATGTGCACGAGCCTCGTCCCCGGCGTGATCGCCTTTTTGACTTCTTCGAGATCCGTCATGTCAACCATGACCGTTTCCACGCCGAACTTGCGGTTGAACAGCTCGTGGAACAGCCGGTAGACCGCCATATAGCTGACCTTTGGGTAGACAACCCTGTCGCCTGTCTTCAAAAGCGTCCAAAAGAGCGCGTGGAGCGCGGCCACGCCGCTTGCGAGCACAATGGCATCATTCGCTCCATGCAGCGCGGCTATTTTCTCCTCCAGCCAGTGTTGATTCGCGTTGCCGTTTCTCGCGTACATCAGGAGATCCGTTGACGAATAATTGACCTTCGAGAGGTCGTCAGGCAGCTTGTAGCTGTTCGCCATATGAAGAGGCCGCCTCACAGCTCCGGTTTCAGCGTCGTAGTCCGTTCCCGTATGGATAGCCTGGGTCGCGATGCCGCAACCCGCGTATTTGTTCTTTTTCTTTGCCATTTTGTCGATCCTCCGCCTGTCTTGGGTGAAAAACGCGCCGACTCAAAATGCGGCGCTCCCGCTCCGCCCCTCGACAGCCTGTCGCCGACCGCCGCCGTGGAGCGGCTCCCTTTGCGCACGGGGGCGAAAGCCGTCGTCCCCGTTTTAAAAATTATCCCAGTAATACGATAAGTTTATGCGGGAGCATCGGAAATAACGCGAAAGCGGCGACGGCACGGACGCGAGGGCGCGCCTTATGCGCGCGTACCGAAAAAACCGCTCACGGACAGCCTTTTTTCGAGACACCAGATAAGCGCTCCGCCGATCGCCGCGCCGGGAACCGAACTGACGAGGAAGGAGCCCGAGAAAAAGAGGAATCCGACGCTCTTGCCTATGGCGGGGCCGAGCAGGGCCGAAGCCGCCCACGCGCCCGCTATTCCCGTCCCGATCGGTTCGGCGCACGCCGCGGCGATCTTGCGGGTTTCAGGAAGAAAACGGGCGGCGACGCCCACGAACAACGCTCCGAACATGCTTCCCGGAAAGGCGAAAAGACTTCCCGTGCCCAGCATGTTGCGCGCGAGACTCGTCACGAAAGCGGCTCCCGCGGCCCACCACGGGCCGAGAAGCATCCCTGCTATGACGTTGATCGCGTGCTGGAACGGAAAGCATTTCGCCGGACCCATCGGGATCGAGACGACGGAAAGGATCACCCCCGCCGCCGCGAGCACCCCGGCCAGCGCGGCCTTTCTGAAGACGACAGTATCTGTTTCATTGCGCATGTTCGATTCCTCCCCCGTGCTTAAAAGTACGTGCGTATTTTGCCTGTGCGAGCGCGGCGGTGTTCGCGGTCAGCCCCTCCCGAGCGGGGCCCCGCCGGCGCCGCGCGTTTTTGCGGCGCATGTTCCCGCGCTTGCCTCACCGGCCTGCGGCAAACGCGCGGATTTTTTCCGAAAGGTTTTTAGAGCATATTATTCCGCGCGTTCAGTTCCGCGAGCCTGTCCAAAAATTCGACGCGGAAAGAGTAGGGGCCCGCGCGTAAGCCGCGCTCCGCCTGTCCGGCGGCCGTCTTGAAAAGAGTCAGCGCGCGCAGCGACGCCGCGAAAGGCTCCATGCGGGCGCAGAAAAGGGCCGTGGCGCTGCCCAGCGCGCAGCCGACGCCGCTTGTCATGGCCGCGAGCGGAGAGCCCCCCTCCACCGTTTCGCGCCGAGTTCCGTCGGAGAGAAAATCGCGTTCGCCCGTACAATAGACGACGGCGCCGAAAGTTCGCGCGCACTCCGCCGCTATGTCCGCCGCCCCCTCTTCGGCGCACTCGCTTGAGACCCCGCGCGGGACCGCGCTTTTTCCGCACAGAGCCGCGATTTCCGAAAAATTCCCCTTTATGACGGCGAAATGGATCTCCGAGAGGAGATCGTCCGCGATTTTTGTGCGAAAACGCGAAAAGCCGTAGCCGACCACGTCCATCACGACAGGATGCTCCGCAGAACAGGCCGCCCGCGCCGCTGTAAGATACAGCTCTTTCGCGCGATCCGGCGGCGTGCCGATGTTGATAAGAAGGGCGTCGCAGGCCGACGCGAGCTCCGCCGCCTCCCCGATCTGAGGCGACATGACGGACGCGCCGCCGAGCAGCGCCACGCAGTCAGCCTGCAGCTGGGCGGAAACAGAATTCGTTATCTGATAGACGAGGGGCCTGCTCATGGACGGTCACCGCCCAAGATGCGGCGCTCCGGCGCCGGAACGTCCCGTCCCATGCCTCTCCGGTATGCCCTGCGAGGCGCTCCGCCCGAAGCCTTTCCAACCGGAACAACGCGTGTGCTGTGTCTCATGCCAGCCTCCTCGATCGATAAAAACTCCCCCGTTGCAGGGCCGGCGCGCCGTTCGCGTCGTCTCGATTTCCGCGACGGCGGGAACCCGAACGGCGCTGGGCGAAGTCGCGCCTTTCCGGCTCCGCGCTCCGCGGAAGGGTCTTATGATGTACATACAGGTTAAATTCATCGCCGTTGCGATCTTTTACACGGCGTTTTTTGGAGCCGAAACAAAAAACCGGACGAAAGGAAGCCATACCCGCGGTGGTATGCCCCAGTCGCCCGGTCGCGTAAGTTTACCGTCGATGTCCGTATTGTAGTTTTCGCGCGGACGTTTGTCAAGTCCCGCGTTCCGGAAACGCCCTTGCCGCAGGAGCGCCCGCGCCTCTTGCGAAAAGACGCGCGGCCGTGATCCGAAGCGGAATCGCTCCCAAATCCGCCTTTACCCCAGCAGCGCCAGAAGAATCCCGCCGCAGACGACCGAGCCGATCTGTCCCGCGACGTTGGCCGCGGACGCCTGCATCAGCACGAACGTGCCCGGCTTTTCCTTCGCGGCCATCTGCTGAATCGTGCGCGACGACATCGGGAACGCCGATATGCCCGCCGCGCCGATCATCGGGTTGATCTTGTCCTTTGTGAACAGGTTGAGCAGCTTGGCCGAGAGCACGCCGCCCGCCGTGTCGAGCACGAACGCGACCAGCCCCATGCCGAGGATCGTCAGCGTGTCGGGCCTCAGGAAACGGTCGCCCGTCATCGTGCAGGAAATGCCCAGTCCCAGCATGATCGTGACGATGTTGGCCAGTTCGTTCTGCGCGCTTTGCGACAGGCGGTTGACGACGCCGCTTTCGCGAAGCAGGTTGCCGAACATCAAAAACCCGATCAGCGTCGACGACGAGGGCGCGAAAACTCCGACGACGAGCGTCACGGCGATCGGGAAGAGAATCTTCGCGCGCTTAGAGATAACCCGTCCGTTTGTGTGCATGGGCATCGTGATCTGACGTTCTTTCTTCGTCGTCAGCGCCTTGATGACGGGCGGCTGGATCACCGGCACCATCGACATGTACGAGTAGGCCGCCACGGAGATGGGGCCGAGCAGGTTGGGCGCGAAGCGGCTCGACACGTATATCGACGTGGGCCCGTCGGCCGCGCCGATAATGCCTATCGAGGCGGCCTCCTTGACCGAGAAGCCGAACGAGTAGGCCAGCCCCATCGTCAGGAAGATGCCCGCCTGCGCCGTCAGCCCGAACAGCGCGTACACGGGCCGCTCCATCACGGGCGAGAAGTCCATCATCGCGCCGATGCCGATGAAGATCAGCAGAGGGAACATCTCGTTGGCGATCCCCGCGTCGAACAGCACCGAGATCGCCCCCGGGACGACCGTGCCGTCCACGGCGTGCGTCAGAGCGGCGGTCATCGGGATGTTGACGAGAATCGTGCCGAATCCCATCGGCAGCAGCAGCGACGGTTCGTACTCCTTAGCGACGGCCAGCCAGATGAGCAGCAGCCCTATGCCGATCATCACTGCCTGCTGCCACGACATGCTTAAAACTGCTTGAAACACTTTGATTTCCTCCCGAACGTGTTTGATTTGACGAAAAACGCCGAACGCGCGGCGCCGCTCACTCCTCCGGCTCCAGCGGCGCGTCGAGCAGCCGCAGATTGACGTGGCAGTAGCCGCCGGGCGTTTTTTTCAGATAGTCCTGGTGATATTCCTCGGCAGGATAGTAGTTGACGAGGGGTTCGACCGTCGTGACCACGGGCCTGTCCCATTTTTTCTGCTCCAGCGCGAGAAGTTCCTCCGCCAAAGCGCGCTCCTCGCCGTTGTTGTAATAGATCGACGTGCGGTACATCGTGCCCCTGTCGGGCCCCTGCGCGTTGAGCGCGGTCGGGTCAATGATGCGCAGATAGTGGCGCAGCAGCGTGCGCAGCGGCAGAACGTCGGGGTCGTACACGATTTTGCACGCCTCGGCGTAACCCGTGCCGCCCGCCTTCACCTCTTTATACGCGGGACGCGGCGTCCGCCCGTTGGCGAAGCCCACCTCCGTGTCCACGACGCCGGGCAGACGGCTGAAATACGCCTCCACGCCCCAGAAGCAGCCCCCTGCCAGAATGATGCGCTTTGTACCCATCGGAACGGTTCCCCCTCGATTGAATCGCCTGAAAATGCCGCGCTTTCCTGTCGCGAAAATCGGGCGCGCCACGTCAGAATTATAGCGCGGACTCGCCGAAAATCAATTTTCGCGCGCCGCCCCGAATCGCGCCGCGAACCCCGCTTCCCGCCGGAATCGGGCCATCAGAAGGACATCCGGCGTCTGCGGAGGCGTCCCGTTTCCCGCCGCTTTCGCGAAGGACAGCCGTGCAAAAAACGCGCGCGTTTGGTATACTGTTCCGGCGTTCTCGCAATTTCTTTCACTTACAGAGGTCGTCTTCATGTTCGAAACGCAGACACTGCATCGCGCCGCCGCGATATTCTTTGAGATCTTCGCAGAGCTCGTGACGCTCTTTGCCGTCATCGGGTTCTGCGTGGTCATGCTTCAGATCCTCGTCTCGCCGGAGAAGATCCGCCGCGCGCTCACGGCGCGCCGTCCCGTCGTCAGTTCCGTCCTCGGGGCGCTTTTGGGAGTCGCCACGCCGTTTTGTTCCTGCTCCACCGTTCCCGTGCTCGTCGGCCTGCTGAAAAGCGGCGCGCCCTTTTGCGGCGCGATGTCGTTCCTGATCGTCTCTCCCATCCTCAATCCCGCCGTCGTCACGGTGATGGCCGCCTTTTTCAGCCCGATCGCCGCCGTCTTGTACACCGCCGTCACGTTCGCTTTCGCCGTCGCGGCGGGCCTCGCGCTTGACCGCCTGGGTTTTGCCGCCGCCGTCGGCAACGTCGCGTGGCGGGGACGCCTGAGCGCCGGCGTGTCGTGGCGCGCGCTCGGAAACACGTTCCGCGGAAGACTAGCCGAGGCGTGCAAAATCTCGGCGTGCGAGACGTGGTACATGTTCCGCGCCGTTTTCGTCTGGCTTCTCGTCAGCGCCGCCGTCGGCACGTTCGTGCACGAGTTCGTGCCCCAGTCGCTGCTGGATTATCTGGGGCGGTCAAGCGGCGCATGGACAGTTCCTCTGGCCGCGCTGGCGGGAATTCCCCTCCACATACATGCCGATACCATCATTCCGGTCGCGAGCGCGCTCGTCTCGCGCGGCGTCGCGCCGGGCGTCGTCGCGGCCCTGATTTTGGGCGGCGCGGGGGCGAGCGTCCCCGAGATCTCCCTGCTTTCGCAGTTCTTCCGCCCGAGACTCCTCGCGGCGTTCCTCGTATCCGTCCTGACGACGGCTGTCGTCACGGGCTGGGCCTTCAACGCGCTCCTCTGACCGCCGAGCCCGCTCGGTTGCGGAAAGACGCGGCCGGACGCGCATGTTCCGCGTGGAACACGCCCGCCCGGCCCGCATGTGCGCGCGTCAGTCGGCGTCCTTTTTCCACGGGGCGTCGGTGAACACCGTGCCGAAACGCACGTTCGTTCCCAGCTCGGGCACGCGCAGCAAGCCGTCCTCCGAACGTTCCGCGAGTCCCGCCGCGATCGCCGCCGCTTGATCCGGAAACTCCGTCGCCGGCGTCTCCCCGTCCGTGAAAGTCCTCGGCATCGCCTCGGCGGAATAGCCGTAGCGTCGCAGACAGGCGCGCGCGTGCTCCGCCAGAAAGCCGATTTTCTCCTCCGCGCCGAAGTACGCCCGCGCGAAGTCCCAGACCGTGTCGCCTTTAGGCTCAAGCCTCACGGCGAACGACACCGTCTGTTCCAGCGCCGGATAGGGCAGTCTTCCGTCCCCCTTCAGGGAGCCGTAGCCGACGATCTCGGCCCCCGCGTTCAGCAGGTTGCGGCGCAGTTCCTCACGCAGTACACCCATGTCGATCCCTCCAGTCCGGCGGACATTCCGTCATTTTCCGCTATTATAGCGCATCGCCGCCCGTTTTGGGGACGGCGCCGCCAGAAAAACGCTTTCGCTTCCGGCGGAAAGCCCTTCCCTCGCGGCCGCGCCGCCGGACGGGACGGACGTCTGCCCGCCGGCGCGGCGAAAAACGCCGCCGCCTTCGAAAAAGTCCATCGGACCGAATCGAAGACGGCGGTTTTTGAATGTGTACGACCCCTTACGGGCGCTTCTCCTCGCGTTCTTTCAAATATTTCTCTTCGGCCGACCTGCTCAGCGCCATCGTGTTCCGCATCCAGGCGACGACCGCCTCGGAGTAGCTCTTGTCGCGCAGCAGCCCGACGCACTTGTCGAGCACCTGCTGTTCCCGCGCGGCGTTCAGCACAGGGAGACCGTTTTGGAGCTTGTATTCCGCCACGCGGATCACCGTGTTCATGCGATCCTCGAACAGCGGGACAAGCTGACGGTCGATTTCGTCGATACGCTTCCGCAGCGCTTGCAAATCTTCCATGGTTCTGCCCTTCCTTTCAGTGAATGTCGGCAAAAGTCCTAAAACGACGCACGAACGATAAGACAGGGCGGGGCCCGTTACACGGCGGGCATCAGCGCGCACGCGATGGGATAGCCGATGTACAGAGTGGCGATCACGGTGACGGCGGCGACAGCCGTGCCGTACGCGATGATCTGCCCCGCCGTCGTCCATCCCGCGCCGATGGCCAGAGCCACGTTGGGGTGCGCGGGCGGCAGGATAAAAGCGTAGCTTGCCAGCATACCGATGTAGCACGCGACGGCGGCGGCGTTCACCGCGCCTCCCGACGCCATGCAGACGGGGATCGCGACGGTGCAGACCACGGTGACCGTCACCATGTTGGAGCACGCGTTGGTCATGATGATCGCCCAGAGAATGAAGGCCAGCACGATGACCGACGGCTCAAGCCCCGTCAGCAGCGGTTTGAGCGAGGCGGACAGCCAGGCCGTCAGGCCGATGTGGGGATCGGTCATTCCCATGCCCAGCGCCATCGTGGCCGCCGCCATGATCACGCTGCCCCACGCGACGCCCCTGCTCATGACGTCTTTAAAGTTCAGCAGCGGCTCGCCGTCCGCGGAGAGGATGAACAGGACAGAAGAACCGAGCATCGGCGGGAACGTTGTTCCCAAAGCGTTGAAGAACGCGTAAACGGCGGGGAAAGAAGATTTGAGAAGCTCGGGAAGCACCCACATGGCGACGACGGCGAAGAAAACCGTCAGCGTCATCTTCTCTCTTTTATCCATCGGCTTCAGGTCCTTTTTCAGACTGTTGAAATCGATCTTCTCCAGCTTGCTCATGTCGGGACGCAGCACGAACCTGAACAGCAGCATCATGAAGATAAACGCGACGACGCCGACGGGAATGGCGAACGCCATGTACGAAGCGTAACCGACCGAGACCTTTGCGGCCGACTCGTACATGCCGATGCCCATGAGCGGGAAAAGGTGGGCGATGGGCGTCATGCCGCAGGCGATGGCGCAGCAGAACAACTGCCCCAGCGCCAGCGCGTTGGCCAGTTTGTCGGTCTTCTCAAGTTTCAGTTCGGCGCAGATCGTCTCCATGATCGGCATGTATATGACGTAGAGGACTGAAGGGCTCATGACCAGCCCCAGCACGAGGATCGACAGGCAGTACAAAGTCGCGAACCACCACGAACCTTTCCGCGCGATTTTGTTCGTGATGAAAGCGATCGCGCAGCGCCTGACGAAAGCCGTCCTCGAGAGGGCATACGTGCAGGCGAACGTGAACAGCAGGAAAGAGAACATGCTGTTGCCGATGGAGCCGGCGATCAGCCTGTTCATGGACAGTTCGGGCACGAAAGCCAGC
The DNA here is from genome assembly GCA_964520485.1 of uncultured Synergistaceae bacterium. Taxonomy (GTDB): domain Bacteria; phylum Synergistota; class Synergistia; order Synergistales; family Dethiosulfovibrionaceae; genus Pyramidobacter. Next base: position 28,986 of record CAZFNC010000010.1, read on the forward strand.
GCCGTGAGGCAGAGAATGCTCGGCCAGTCGATGGCGACCGCGACCCACAGGATCAGCGTGCCCGTCAGCACCCCCAGAACCTGCATGGCGGAAGCCCCCATGCCGGGGATCGGCGGAAGAAAGCGGAAACAGGAAATACAGAGAAGAGAAACGGCGTAAATGGACCATTTTTTGGCGTTTGATGCGGTGTTCATCTCGAACAGACCTCCTGTCAAGGTATCTCAGATTTTCGCGCCCTGCCGGTTCAGCTCGGCGCGGATCGCCCGAACGTCGTAAGAGTCGTTCATTCCCGTGAGAGCGGCCGCGACGCCCGCCGCGTGCCCCGTCCCGAACCCGATCCCCATGACGCGCGCTGAAGCGAAAGCGACGTGGTCGGCGCTCAGCGTGCGCCCCGCGCTCCACAGGTTCCTGATCTTCCGTACCTTCAGCGCGCGCAGAGGAATCTCGTAGTAGTCGTCGCCCTTGATAAAGATATAGCGCGCCATCTTGTTTTTGTCCACGTGCATCTCGCAGGGCCATGCGCCTCGCGCGACGGCGTCCTCCTGCTTCACGGCGCCGAGCACGTCGTCCCCCGTCAGAGTGTATTCGCCGAGAAGGTGACGCGTGTCGCGCAGGCCGAAAGAAGCGCCCGTCCATACCAGACGAGCCCTCTCCATGCCCGGCATGTACCTGCGGAAAGCCTCCATGTACTCCATGCTCTGCCGCCGCGTGTCGATCTCGCAGCGCGTCAGAGTCTCCGCGTCCAGCGCGGGCACCTCGACGGACGGCAGGATCGCGGCCGCCGTGTCGTCGTGCGTGCGGAACACGATCCCCGACTCCTTGGTCAGATGGGAGAAACCGTCGGCTTTCGCCTGAAGGATGACCTTCTCCAGCGCGGCGGGCGTGAACTTCACAGAAGGGTCCACGCGGTCGATCCTCATGACCCTCGTCGACATGTAGCAGCCGCCCTTGCCGTCGCCGAACGTGAACGGCGCTCCAGCGAACGCGCCCAGATTGCCGTCGCCGCTCGCGTCCACGAACGCGTCGGCGCTGAACTCGCAATATCCCTCGTCGTCCGCGCATTTGACGGAAACGATGTGCTCGCCCGCGCCGTCGGTCTTCGCCTCCACCATGACGCAGTGCAGCAGAAAGTCGATGTCGTAGTCCAGAGCCAGTTCGTCAAGCGCGACTTTCGCGCCCTCGACGTCCAGAGTGACGATGGCGTTGTTGACGGGAGAGAGCTTGTACCCGTCGTAAAATCCCAGTTTGGCCAGCTTCTCCAGGACCTCCTGCCCGACCCCCCAGACGATCTGCTTCGGGTCCCCGTGCGTGAAAAAACCGCAGTACGAAGCCACGTTGGCGTTGGTCGCCTGACCTCCGAGAGAGCCGTTGCGCTCGATCAGAAGGACATCCTTTCCCGCCTTTTTGGCCCCGACGGCGGCGGCTATGCCGGCCGCGCCCCCGCCGACGACGATCACGTCGTAGCGTTTTCTTCGTTCCATAAACGCGTCTCCCCTTCGTCGTGTGACATAGTGTGTCCCTGTGCCGATTGAACTGTATCACGCCTGAAGTCATTTGTAAAATCAAAGAAAAATATGAAGTTGATAGCTTCAAACTATGATAAAATCGACGCGGGAGGAGAGGATAAAAATGGAACGGAGCCAGCTTGTCTCGGTGATCGAAACGGCCAGACAGCGGAACATCACGCGGGCGGCGGAGAAGCTGTACATCTCCCAGCCGTCCCTGTCGAACCAGATCATCCGCCTTGAGGAGGAACTGGGAGTCAGCCTGTTCGAGCGGCAGAGGCGACGCGTGTTCCCGACGGACGCCGGAGAGGTCTTCGTCGAACTCGCCGAACAGATTCTCCGGCAGATGGACGAACTGAAAACGGTCATGGAAGACCACGCCAAACTGCGGCGCGGGCGCCTCCGCGTGGGCATATTGCCGCTCATGCTCCCGCTTCGCGTGCCCGAGCTGATGCGGGAGTTCCTGTCACGGCACCCCGCGCTGGAACTGACCTTGCTGGAGGCGGGCTCACGGGACCTGTCGCGCGGTGTGGAGAACAGGGAACTCGACGCGGCGCTGGTCATCGGCTCGGGGAACGCTCGCGACGACGGGATAAAGCGAGTGCCCCTGATCGGCTCCCATATCATGGCCGTTATGAGCAGCGCCGACCCCCTCGCTGCCGAAAACGCGATCGCGCCGGAGATGCTGAACGGACGGGAACTGATCGTGACGACAGTTCAGTTCAATTTTCAAAAGCTTGTTTTGTCGGAGCTGGATCGGCGTCAAATCCGGTATAGGATAGCGGCTGACTGCAGTCAGATAGAGACCTGTTTTGCCCTTGCGGAAAGCGGATTCGGCATCACGTTCGCCTCAAGGGAAACCGCCGATTATTACATAAACGACCGTCTGACCGTCCTGCCCCTCGCGGGGATTCCCGCGAGGATCGTCAGCCTGATCTATCAAAAAGAGCTGAAGTACCACCCCGCCCTGAGAGCCTTCGTCGACTTCATGCGCGAAAAGTTTTGACGTCGCGCCGTCGCGCGGTTAAGCCCCGCTTTTGTTCGCGAAAACAGGAAAACGGCGTCCCCGTTCCCGCCCTCGCTTTCGCCGGCCGACGCGAAAGTGTCCGAAAATCGCCTCGCTCTCCGGCCGAAAGACTTTCTGGCGGCGCCCGCGATCGTCTGCCGAACAAATCGCCGCGCGTTCCCGAGCGCAGTCGGCGCCGGCGCGTGGTGTTCGATACGGCGGACGGCCGCCGGCAGGGTTGAGCATGACATTCCCGATAGCCTGTCCAATCGCCGGACGAGCGCGATCGCGGTTTTTCTCCGCCAACGGCTCTCCCGCCGCGAGCGACGCCGCGACCTGTTCAAGCGGTTCGATTTTCACGCCGCGTTCGATGACCCGCCTGTCGTCTTTTTGAAAACCGACGCGCGCGGCCTTTTCGGCCATATTGTCAGCCCTTTTCCGTCGGTAACTAAAGTATATGGCGTTTGCACAAAAAACACAATATCGCGCACGGAAAATAGACGCTTGATTTACAAAAAGAGCCCGCCGTGCGGGGCAAAGCGTTTCGCCGCCGACAGAATTTCCGCTTCCTGCCGCAGGGATACGGTCGCGATCGTTTTCCGCGCCCTGAAATCCCCTCCCGTCGCGCGCGAAAAAGGGCGGGGCTTTGCCTCGGCAAAGCTCCGCCCTTTTGTTTCGCGAAAACCGAAAACGGCGTCCCCGTCCCCGCCCTCGCTGTTCGTCGGTCAATGCATGGTTTTGCTGTGTGCGCTTAAATTCGTGAAATCCCCCGTCATGCGGAGCATCCGGACACCGCATGATCCCTGTTTCCGGTAACGTTGACGGCAAAAAGATGAATTCTCCTGCCCGTCCTTGGGCCTTATCGACGCGGGCTCCTTCATTCTCAGCCGCAGAGATCGCATTCGCCCCTCCGTAAGCTACCGGCCGTTTCCGGCTTTTTGTGTTTTCAGAGCAGTTCTGTGAGCCAGTTCTGCCGCTGGATCGTGTTTTCGATCGTGCGCAGATCTTTCGAGATCGCGTCGGCTTCTTTTTGAAGCGCGGGAACGTCCACAGCGCACTTCACCTTAATCTCCGTCCTTGTGGCGCGCTGAACAGCGGAACTCGCCTCGGCGATGAGTGACCTGTAGACGGAAATGCGCGCGTGCAGCGCGTCGCGGCGGGCGATGTACTCGGTGATGCTCACGCCCTCGACCACAGTGCGCGCGTTCGTCTGGTTGATGCGGCCCGTCAGTTCCTCAAGCCTGTCGACGCATCTGTTCATTTCGGCAAGCAGCGCGAGAGGATCCTCGGCAGTCTTTTCTCCCTCCTGCACAAGCGCGTTCGCGTTCATGCGCGAGCTCAGGTTGCGGATGCGGGCGTTCAAATCGGCGCGCTCCTGGAGCGCTTCGGCAAGCTTCATCTCTCGTCAGTCCCTTCTGCCTTTTAGACTGTTATTATAGCACGCCCGCGGTTGAATGTGACTCTGAAACGGTTTCCTTAGGACGCTTCACTCGGTTAGGGCCTCTCGATAATCTCGATGCCGTCGCCCGCTTGTCTGTAGCCGTAAAACATCACGTCCAGCTCTTGCATGAGCCTGTACGTCCTGCTGC
>CAZFNC010000011.1:0-16875 GCA_964520485.1 uncultured Synergistaceae bacterium
CGACTCGCTCGACAGCAAGGTCTTCTCGACGACGCTCGAGATCTCGCGCAACAACGTCGACAAGTACCTGAGCTACCCCAAGGGAGACAGGGAGACGATCGGCATCGAACAGTCTTGGGAGTTCCTCGGGGGCGAGTGGGATTACACCAAGTACTGGGTAGAAGCCGTCGGCTACGTGCCGATCAAGGGCCTTGAGGACTGGATCGACCTCGGTCAGACGGAAGACCGTCCCATCATCCTGGCGATGCGCGTCCGCGCCGGTTTCTCGAGCGGGCGCATCCCTCTTTCCGAGCGCTATTCGCTCGGCGGCGCGAACAGCATCCGCGGGTACGAGAGCGGCGACTTCAAGGGGCACGAGATGTTCCTCGGCAACGTCGAGCTGCGTCTGCCCATCGACGAGAACATCTCGCTTGTCGCTTTCTACGATACGGGCATGGCGTGGAACACCAACACCGACGCCAAGTTCGACCTGAACGACCTGGTCGACTCGCCGGGAGTCGGCGTGCGCGTGAAAACGCCTCTGGGCAACATCAGGCTTGACGTCGCCAAGGGCGATGAGACGGAGTTCCATTTCGGCTTCGGGGAAATGTTCTAAGTAAATGTTCTAAAGTCAAGTTCACCTCGTCGCGGCGAGAGCGTGGACGATCTCGTGAAGGAGGAAAAAGATGCTGCTTTTGCGAACCGACCGTTTCACTTCAGTTCGCCGCGCTCTCTTCCTCCTTTTTGCGTTGTGTTTCCTGTGCCGGGGGCGCGCCGAGGCCGCGCGCCCCGCTCTGCCGCTCCGCTGCAACGCGCCCGGCTGGCTGAAAGAGTCGATCGGCGGGAGCATGAACGCCGTCTGGCGTGAACTGATGGGCAGCCGCATCTCGCGCAGGACCGCCCTCGAGGCGCTTGCCGTCGTCGCCAGCCGTCTGTTTTCCGGCTTTTCTGTTCGTCTGACAGAAAACGGCGTGTTTTTGGAGCCGGAGCGCGTCAGGCCATGGGTGGTCGTCGCGCGCATGCCGGACGGCGCCGACCGTCTCCCCGACGAGTGTCAGGCGTGGCTGACGGCCGACATCGACCGTCTGCGCCCCCGCCTGCTGAAACTGCTCGAAGGCGTTCCGCCCGAGGCGTTGCAGTGGAGCGCCGACAGCTTCAAGGCGCGGGTGGACGCGCTTGCCGCGGAGTGCTTCCCCGGCTGGCATACGACCGTTCGCGTCACGGCGGACGACCGCCGTGCCGAATTGAAAGTGGGCTTCTATCCGCGCCCTCCGCTTTTGCTGGCGTTCTCGCTCGAGACGCTTTCGAACACGGTGCCGCAGCTTCTGGCCGACACGTTGAGCGACAGGACGCAGGAGTACCTTTCGTCGTTTACGGGATTCCCCGTCGAGTGGCTGGAGCGCCACAAACCCGAACTTCTCGCGTGGCTGAGCGGGAGGCAGCGCGACGACGACTGGCTCAGGTTTCTGCAGGCGAAATCCGAAAACGACATTAAACTGCGGACCGTGGCGAAAGTGACGTCGCGCGTCGACAGCACCACCTACTCCCTTCGCGGCTGGGTGGCGGGAAACGCGGGCAGCGAAGCCCGCCTTGAGGCCGGGGCGCATCTGGGACGTTTTTTCAGCGTCGGCGACCGAGTTCCCGCCGAGCTTTACGGAGAGATGATCCTGAGGTTCCAAAACTGGCGTCTGGACGGACGCCTCGGACTCCGCATATCCCCCCTGCGTTACGTCTGGATCGGCCTCGAGACGAGCACCGAAGACGAATCTTCCCTGTGGTACCGCCTGCACGTCGACTTCGCCCGCACGGGCGTGTACGGCTGGCTCCGGTACAGCGAGGACGACGACGTCGAATCGGCCCTCGGGTATCGTCTGAACCGGTACGTGTCGCTGGAGCTTTTTTTCGACAACAAGGAAGACGACCGCATCCACCTGCGCGCTTTGAGCAATCTGTAGCCCCGTCGGACACACGGAGGAGAACTGCCATGGACGTAAAATTGACGCTTGAAGAATTAGCCGGACGGATAGACGCCGAGGTGTGCGGGAACGGAAAGCGCGTCGTTTCCGGCGTGTCGGAACGTGACGATTATTCCCTCGAGAGGCTGAGCTTCGTCGATTCGCTCAAAAAGGCCGTTTCCGTCCCCGCCGATGTCGCCGTCGTCGCCGACGCGAAAAACTTCCCTGAAGGGCGCGACGGGCTGAAAGTAAAATCGTTCCGCGCCGCCATGGGGCGCCTCCTGAAAATATTCGAGCCGCGCTACGAGCTTCCCGAGGGCGTCTCGCCTCGCGCGTTCGTCCACCCGAAAGCGAGCGTGGAGGACGGGGCGTATATCGGCCCGAACTGCACCGTGAGCGAGGGCGCCGTGATTCGCAAGAACGCCAAGCTCGTTGCCAACGTCTACGTCGGGCCCGACGCCGAGATCGGCGAGGACTCCGTCCTCGAGCCCATGGTCGTGGTTCAGCGCCGCGTCAAAATCGGCGCGAGGTGCCTTCTGCACAGCTGCGCCGTGATCGGCGCCGACGGCTTCGGCATCATCCCCGGCGGTCCCGACGGGAGCAACGTCAAAATACCCCAGATCGGCGCCGTCGTCATCGGCGACGACGTGGAAATCGGCGCGTGCACCTGCGTCGACCGCGCCACGATCGCGGAAACGCGTGTCGGCGACGGCACGAAGATGGACAACCAGGTCCAGATCGGGCACAACTGCCGCGTGGGCAAGAACTGCATCATCGCGAGCCAGTCGGGCATAGCGGGCAGCACGACGCTGGAAGACGGCGTGATCATGGGCGCCCGCAGCGGATTGAACGGCCACATCACGCTGGCGCGCGGGACCATGGTCGCGGGGCTCGGAATCGTCATGAAGGACACGAAGCCCGGGCAGATGCTCTCGGGGCATCCCGCGATCGACCACAGGGAAGATTTCCGTTTCAAGGCGGCCCTGCGGCGCGTCCCCGAACTGTTAAAGAGAGTGAAGCTCCTCGAAAGGGAGATCTGCGATGCCTCGGCTGACGCTCAAAAGTGAGGTCCTGTTTTGCGGCGTCGGCCTCCACTCCGGAAAGGAGACGTCCGTAAAGCTTCTGCCGGCTGACAGCGGCGAAGGCTACGTCTTCGAGTTCGACGGCGACCGCGCCCCGATCGAGACGGCGCGGTACAGCGGCGACGGCCGCGGCACGATCCTGAAGTTCGGCTCCCGCGCCGTCATGACCGTGGAACACCTGCTGGCCGCGCTGCGCGGGCTGGGGATCGACGACGTCGTCGTCCGTCCCGGCGGCGTGGAAATGCCGCTCCTCGACGGAAGTTCGCGCGACTACTGCGCGGGCATATCGAAAGCCGGAACGCGCGAACAGCCGGGGGAGCCCTCGGTGATCGAGATCGCGGCGCCCGTGTCCGTCCTGTCGCCGGACGAGAGAAAGCTGTGCGCCGTGTTCCCGTCCGACCGCCTCAGCTTCACGTATGTTCTCGAGTACGGCGACAACGCCATCGGCACGCAAATGGCCACTGTGACGCCCGATCCATGCAGCTTTGTCGAGGAACTCGGTCAATGCAGGACATTCTGCCTCTACGAGGAGATCGAACAGATGCGCTCGATGGGGCTGGCCCTGGGCGGCACCGCCGAGACGGCGCTGGTCGTCCGCGGGCATGAAGTCCTCACGCCGGGCGGTCTCCGCCGTCCCGACGAGTTCGTCCGCCATAAAATTCTTGATATGATGGGTGATATGGCCCTTTTGGGAAAACGCGTCAGGGGACATTTCTTCGCCGTCAGGGCGGGACACTCGATGCACCAGAAACTCGTCGATCTGATCGCGCGCCAATATCGTTGACAGAATATCTTCGTCTTTCATCAAAAAAGCCGTTTTGCCGTTATCAACCGAAGGGGGAGTTTACATGCTGGACGTAAAGGATATCATGGAGTGTCTTCCGCATCGTTATCCTTTCCTTCTTGTCGACAGGATCAAAGAGCTGAATCCCGGTAAAAACGTCGTCGCGATCAAAAACGTGACGGTCAACGAGCCGTTCTTCCAGGGACATTTTCCCGGTGCGCCCGTCATGCCGGGCGTCCTCATCCTGGAAGCCATGGCGCAGGCCGGCGCGATGATGATGCTGAACGATCCCGCGCTGCGCGGCACGATTTCCCTGTTGACGACGGTGGAGAAGGCGAAATTCAGGCATCCTGTGACGCCGGGCGATCAAATGATCCTGTGCGCGGAAATGTACCGTCTGCGCGGTCGGATGGGCAAGGTCAAAGCGCACGCGGAAGTGGACGGTCAGGTCGTCGCCGAAGCGGAGCTGGGGTTCATGCTGGCGCGCAAGCCGGAAGGGGAGGAGAAAAAATGAACGTTCAAATACATCCCACGGCGATCGTTTCCCCGAAGGCGGAGCTCTCCGACGGGGTTGTCGTCGGTCCGTACAGCATCGTCGACGAGAACGTTTTCATCGGCGGCGGGACGGTTCTGCGTCCCTTTGTCCACCTCTGCCCGTACACGAAAATCGGGGAGAACTCCATCGTTTACGAAAACGCCGTCCTCGCTCCCGAACCGCAGGATCACAGCTTCAAGGGTGAAATCAGCTGGGTGACCGTGGGAAACCGCACGACTATCCGCGAAAACGTCACGATCCACCGCGCTTCCGGCGAAGGGCACGTGACGTCTGTCGGCGACGACTGCCTGATCATGGAAGGGGTTCATCTGGGGCACAACGTCAAGATCGCCGATTCAGTGACCATTTCCAGCAAGTCGGGACTCGCGGGCTACGTGCAGGTGGACCGCGGCACCGTGATCGGAGGCATGTCGGGGTTCCACCAGTTTGTGCGCGTCGGCAGCTACTGCATGATCGGCGGGGCTTCCCGCGTGGCGCAGGACGTCCCCCCGTTTACGCTCGTCAACGGTTCGCCGTGCAGAATTTACACGCTCAACGTCATCGGGCTTCGCCGGAACGGCTTCTCAAGCGATCGCCGCCTGAACATCAAGCGCGCCTACAAGAGCCTCTACCGCTCCTCGCTCCACCTGCGCGACGCGCTGGACCTCCTCGAAAAGGAGAACGGCGGGGACGCCGACGTGCGGGAGATCGTGGATTTCTTCAGGACGTGCGATAAAAAACGCGGTTTCTGTCCGTGGCCTTCCGCGAGATCGTCGTCCTCGAAAGGGGAATAATGTACCGTCTGCTGGCCATGGACGTCGACGGCACGCTCACCGACGGCGGAGTGTACATCGGCGCCGGCGGCGTTGAGTTGAAACGGTTCGACATACAGGACGGGATGGGGATCTCTTCTTTCCGCAAGTCGGGCGGCATCGTCGCTTTCATCAGCGGGCGTTATTCCCCCGCGACGGAGGCGCGCGCGAGAGATCTGGGCGTCGATTTTCTCGTCAACGGCACGCCGGAGAAACTTCCGGCGCTGAAAAAGATCGCGGAACGCTGCGGCGTCGCTCAGTCCGAGGTGATCTACGCCGGGGACGACGTGAACGACGTCGACTGCGTGCGCTGGGCCGGCCTGGGAGTCGCCGTCGCCAACGCGGTCGAGCGTCTGCGCGACTGCGCCGATTATGTGACGCGGCGCCGCGGCGGGGAAGGCGCCATCCGCGAGATCACAGACAGGGCTCTTGAACTCAACGCCAAGGAGGTCTCTCCATGAAACCTTTTCGCATCTTGGACCGCCTGATCATCAAGGAACTGATGGGGCCATTTCTCTTTGGAGTAATGGCCTTTACTCTGATCATGGTCGCCGGAGGGCTGCTTTTCAGGCTGGCCGACCTGATCATCGAAAAGGGGCTTTCCCTCGCCGTGGCGGGCAAGCTCTTCATCTACGAACTGCCTTCGGTCGTCGTGCTGACGCTGCCGATGTCCTGCCTGCTCGCGGCCCTTCTCGGTTTCAGCAGGATGTCGGCCAACAGCGAGATCGTCGCGCTGAAAGCCGCGGGCGTCTCGTTTTCGCGCATCAGCCGTCCCGTGCTGTGGGCCGCTCTGTTCGTGACCATGCTTTCCCTGCTCCTGAACGAGACGATCGTGCCTTTGGGAAAGGTCGCCTCGCAGAACGTGATGCGCTTTGAGGTCGTCCGCGAAAAGCCCGCGCTGCTGAAAGAACAGGTATTCCTCCGCAGCAGCGACAACACGGCGGAGGGCACGCGTCGCATCGTCTACATCAACAGGCTGAACTCGCGCAAGGGGACGATGGAGGACGTCATCGTGCAGGAGTTCAGAAAGTCCAGCCTCGTCCGTCTGACGACGGCGCGCGACGGCCTCTGGAAGAACGGCACGTGGATCCTGCTCGAGGGCGACGTGTTCGACGTGAAGGGCAAGAACAAAATTGAGTATACGATGCACTTCAAAAGCCAGACGCTGCCCATTCGCCTGTCGCCGCAGCAGATTTCCCGATCGACCGCCAAGCCCGACGACATGAGCTGCGCCGAACTGCTCCGGCAGATCGGGATTTTCCGCGCCCAGGGGAAGAACACCTTGCCCCTGTGGGTCGCCTTTCATCTGCGCCTCGCCGTCCCGTGGGCCTGCATCATCCTGGCGATGGTCGGCTCGTCGCTCGGCATCCGTCCCCTGCGCAAGGGCGGAACGGGCGCCGGGTTCGGTCAGAGTATTCTGGTCGTGTTCGTCTATTACGTCGTGATGTCGATGGGACGCTCTCTCGGGCAGACGGGAAATATCCCGCCGATGCTGGGGGCGTGGCTTTCCAACATCCTCTTCTTCGCGGGAGCCCTCCTGCTCGCGCGGAGGGCGGACCGATGAGCGTGAACAAGCTGGCGCTCGTCGCCGGAGAGGGAGATTTGCCGCTTGAGATCGCCGGAGCGCTCGCGCGCAGGTACGGGGCTCAGCCTCAGATCTACCTGCTGGCGGAAGACGACCGTCCTTACTCGCGGGCCGGTTTCAGCGTGCGAAAGATCGACAACCCGATGGCGGTGGCGATGATCCTGACGAAGATGCGCCTCTCCGGCGTGCGTAGCCTGATCATGGCGGGGACCGTGCCCAAACGGAACATCTACGCGCGCGAAAAGCTGGACGAGGGCGCAGAGAGGATTCTCGCCGACGTGCGGGACAAAAACGACCATGACCTGCTCGCCGGCGTCGTGCGCTACGTCGAAAAGTTCGGCATCCAGGTTCTCAGTTACGACGAGATCGTCCCTGAACTCCTCGCCACGGAGGGCCACATCGCGGGCCCCCTCCCGACGGAAGATCAGCTGGCCGACAGCCTTTACGGCCTCGCGGTCCTCAGGATCCTGCTGCCGCTGTCGTTCGGACAGTCGATCGTGGTTTCGGGGCGCGCCGTCGTCGCCGTCGAGGCCATGGAAGGGACCGACCGGACGATCCGGCGCGCAGGGTCGCTGCGGTCGCACGGCGTGCTCATCAAAGGCATGCGCGCCGATCAGGACAGGCGGTACGATTTGCCCGTCGTCGGTCCTGAAACGCTCCTCAGCATGGCGGAAGCGGAGCTGGGCGCCATGTTCATCGAGGCGGGCAGCGTCCTGCTCTTGGAAAAAGACCGCTTTGTGGAAGAAGCCTGTCGGCTGGGCATCAGCGTCACGGGGGTCGCCTCATGTCAATTTTCATAAGCACCGGAGAGCTTTCCGGCGACATTTACGCCGCCAAGCTGCGCGCGGAACTGGGGCGCATCCTGCCGGACGACGAGATGTGGGGCATGTGCGGCGCGCTGGCCGACGGCGTGCGGCGCGAGTGGAGCAACGACGCCCTGCACATCGTCGGTCTGGGACGCATCCTGAAGTCGCTGCCCGCGTTTCTCCGTCTCCGCGACGAACTGGCGCGGGCGGTCGCCTCCCGAAAGCCGAAGGCCGTGATCGTCGTCGACAGCCCCGATTTCCACATTCCTCTGCTGAAAAAAATCCGCGCGCTCGGTTACGGCGGCCCCGTCGTCTACGTCTGCCCGCCGACGATCTGGGCGTGGCGCGAGGGACGCGCCAAACACCTCAAAAGGTACTGCGATCTGTGCCTGCCGCTGTTCCGGTTTGAGGAAAAAGCCCTCGAGAATCACGGGGTGAAGAGCTACTGGAGCGGCAACCCGCTCGTCGGCGACTTCTCCCCGTATCGTCCGTCTCCGGACGCGCTTCCTTATGACCCGCAAAGGGTCGCCCTTCTGCCGGGAAGCCGCCGGTCGGAAATACGCTCCCTGCTGCCTGTCCTGGAGGACGCGGCGCGGATGCTGCGTCGAAAGGGGCTCCGCCCCGTGTTCTCCATCGCGCCGGGGCTTGACGAAACGTGCGAGAGGACGATCGCCGAAAACGCCTCGGGCATCGAGACGACGCGCGTTTCAGGGCGCGACCTCATGTACGCCTCGCGCTTTACGGTCGGAGCGAGCGGCACCGCGGCCGTCGAGTCGATGCTGCTCGACCGCTTTATGATCGTCGTCTACAGGGGAACCGCGCTGGAATGGATGGTTTACAAAGCCCTGACGCGCACGGAGTTCGTCTCGATTCCCAACGTGCTCGCGGGGCGGATGATCTTTCCTGAACTGCTCCAGGGACGCGCCGACAGCCGGAACGTCGTTTCCTGCGCGGAACGCTATCTTGACGACGTGGCGTACCGCGACGGGGTCCACGCACGGATAGCCGAGAACAGAAAACTGCTCGGCGGCCCGGGGGCCGTGGAACGGTGGGCGGCCGCGATCGCAAGGCTGGTGAACTCATGAAAATAGCCCTTTTGACAAACGGCCCCGGCGAAGTATGGGACTGGTGCCGCCCTTTTCTCGCTGAGACGCGGAAACGGGACTGGCTCGTGGATGTCCACCTGCTGCCGTGCCCCTACGCCTCGGGCCGCGAGCGGGACGCCCTCAAACTGCTGACGGAACATGTTCGTTATCATAAGACCAGCCTGGACGCGCTGGCGTCCTTCCGCGGGCGGAAGGAGTACGACGCTGTTTTGCAGATGGGGGGCGACCTGCTGTTCGGGCGTTTTCTGGCCTGGCGGCAGGGGATCCCCCTCGCGTGCTATTCGTACGGGAGAAAAAAGGGGATGGACCGCTGCGAAAGGGTGTTTTCCCCGCGTCCCGGGCTGTATCGGGCAAAGCGGCTGGAAGTCGTCGGCGATCTGGCGCTTGACAGCCTCGACCCCGGCGCGCCCGCCGCGTGGAAAGCTCCGGCGGGAAAGCGCGTCGCCGTGTTCCCCGGCAGCAGACCCCAGATCCGCGTCAGGGCCTTTGAACTCCTGCTGGAGATTCGGCGGCTCCTCCGCGAGAGCGACACGGAAGTTGAACTGCGCGTCCTGCTCTCGCCCTTTTGCGACGCCTCGGAAGTGGAGAAATGGCGCGGCGGCGGTTTTTCCGTCTGGCTGGGGACCACCCCCGCCGGCATCGGCGGCGCCGATCTCGCGCTGACGCAGCCCGGCACGAACACGCTCGAGCTGATGTATTGCCGGCAGCCTTTTGTGGTCGCTCTGCCGTTTTCGTTCCTGCGCTGCATGCCCCTTTCGGGGCTCGTGGGGATGATCGACGCGATCCCGCTCGTAGGCCCGCTCCTGCGCGAACGGATCATCCGCCGCAAAATCCCGCGCTATGTGGGAAAGATCGCCTGGCCGAACAGACTTTTGCCCGCCCCCGTCGTCCCCGAACTGGTCGGCGAATACGGCGCGGCCGAGCTTGCCCGCGAAGTGCTCTCGCTGCTTTCGCGGCCGCGGGAACTCGAACGCCTGAAAGAGAGTCTGAACGCTCTTTCAGAACAGGTCGAGCCCGGCGCTCCCGCTAAGATCTGCGACATACTTGAAAGGATGACGGCCGGGCATGGATGACAACGCTCATAAGCCCCTCAACAGACGCATCCTGGGCCTGCTCAGGCCCCACGTCAAAAAGCTGTTCATGGCGTTTTTGTGCATGATCGGGGCGGGAGTCTGCGCGGCCGTCCCCGCGTATCTGATGAAGCACGTCGTCGACGGCGTCCTCATCCGCAAAGACTACGTGATGCTGAACGTCTTGGTCGTCTCGCTGGTCGTGCTGTTCGTCATGCAGGCCGCCTTCAACTACGGGCAGAAGTACCTCATGGGCTGGGTGGGGCAGAGGATCGTCATGGACATGCGCGTGGCCGCCTACGCTCATCTGCAGACGCTTTCGCTGAAGTTCATCAACGAACGGCGCGTCGGAGAACTCCTGTCGAGGGTGACCAACGACGCGAACATGCTTCAAATGACGGTCACGAACGTGGCCGTCGACCTGGTCATACAGGGAGTGTCGTGCGCGGCGATGCTTCTGTACTGCCTGTACCTGAACTGGAAGCTGATGCTCTACACCCTCCTGATCCTACCCGTGGTCGTGCTCGTGCTCAAATGCGCGTCCGAGACGCTCCGCAAGGTCGGGAGAAACATGCAGCAGTGCGTCGCCGACCTTTCCGCCGTGGCGGAAGAGGCGCTGTCGGCCATCAGGATCGTGCGCGCCTTCGCGACGGAGGAGCTTGAGCTCGAGCGCTTCAAGAAGAGCAACCGGCAGAATTTTGACGTGATCATTCACGGCGTGAAGGTCAACGCGGTCCTCAACGGGTCGATCCAGGTGCTCCTCATCATGGCGCTCGCGCTGATCCTCTGGCTCGGGGGACGGCAGGTGCTGGCCGACAGAATGTCGCCGGGGGAGCTTGTCGCGTTTTTGGGGACGCTGGGATTCCTCGCGTCGCCCATCAACAACTTCACGCGCGCCGTCAGCCAGCTTCAGTTTGGATTCGCCGCCGCCGAGCGCATTTTTTCCCTGCTCGACAACAAGGACCGCGTCGTCTCGCCGCCCAATCCCGTCCACCCGGGGCGACTGCGCGGCGAGGTGGCTTTCCGCGACGTGTGGTTCGGCTACGAGCCCGACAGGTGGGTGCTCAGGGGACTGGACCTGACCGTCCGCCCCGGCGAGAAAATCGCCATCGTCGGCGCGACGGGAGCGGGCAAATCGACGCTCGTGGACCTTGTGCAGCGCTTCTACGACCCTCAGCGGGGGAGAGTGACGATCGACGGCCGCGACGTGAAAACGCTCGATCTCGCGGAACTCCGGCGACAGATCGGCGTCGTGCCCCAGGACCCCGTGCTGATGAAGGGCTCGATCTCGTTTAACATCTCCTACGGATGCGACGCGACCGAAGAGGAGATCGCCCAGGCCGCGCGGATCGCCGGCATATCCGGTTTCATCGCTTCGCTGCCCGAAGGGTACCGGACAGAAGTCGGCGTCCGCGGCGTGACCGTCAGCGGGGGGCAGCGCCAGCGTATCGCCATCGCCCGCGCGGTCGTTCGCGACCCGAGGATCATCATCCTCGACGAGGCGACCTCGTCGCTCGACGCCGCCGTCGAACGCCTGATCCAGGAGTCGATGGACAAGGCCATGGAAGGGCGCACATCTCTGATCATCGCCCACCGCCTTTCGACCATCGTCAACGCCGACAGGATCCTCTACCTTGAAAACGGCCGTATCGCCGAGGAGGGGACGCACAGCGAGCTGCTCCGAAAGGGCGGCGCCTATAAAAAGCTGTTTTCGCTGCAAAGCGGGGCCGGCGTGTCATGAACGATCTCGTCAAGTCCTATCTGGCGTACGCGCGCGGCGAAAGCGGACTGTCGCCGTGGCTCATCCTCAAGCCCGCCGGCTGGCTCAGCAGGGCCTTCATCGGCGCGCGGCGCGCGCTTTACGACCACGGCGTCTGCGCTTCCGAGGAGGTTCCGCTGCCTGTCATCAGCGTCGGCAATCTGGTGACGGGCGGCACGAACAAGACCCCGTTCGTCGAATACATCACGTCCCGCCTGCTGGAGTTCGGCCTCAAGCCGGGCATCGTCAGCCGGGGCTACGGCCGCCACACGAGCGACCTGACGGTGATCGTCGGCGGGAAAGGGGACAGGATGTCGGTCGGCGACGAGCCGTCGCTGCTTTCGTGCCATCTGCCGGACGTGCCGGTGGCCGTCTCCAGCGACCGCGCGGCCGACGTCCGCGCCCTGTACGGGCTGGGCGTGGACATCGTCGTCGCCGACGACGCTTTCCAGCATCGCAGACTGGCGCGGACGCTTGACATTGTGCTCGTCGACGCGATGTGTCCTTTCGGCAACGGCGCCCCGCTTCCCGACGGCATCCTCAGGGAACTGCCGGCCTCGCTGTCGCGGGCGCACATCGTCGTCGTCACCAAGGCGGAGCAGGCTCCCGAGGAAACCCTGCGGAAGCTCACGGATGAAATCAGCCAAAGGGTGCCGCGCGAAAACATCTTTCTTTCGCGGCTCAGCGCCCCCGCGTGGTACCGTCTGGAGGGAACGGCGCTCGTTCCCGCCGAAGAGAGCGAATGCCGCGCGAGGACCTTCGCCGCCTTTTCAGGCATCGGCAACCCGAAAAGCTTTTTCGCGACCGCCGAAAGGCGCGGCCTTCGCCTGGCGTCGCGCCACGAGTTCAAGGACCACCACCACTACACCCTGCCGGAACTGCGCTGCATCGAGCGGAACGCCCGCCGCGCGGGCGCGGCCGCGCTGTGCTGCACGGAAAAGGACGTTTTCAACCTTCCCGAGGATTACGTCCCCGGCCTTCCGCTGTACGTGCCGAGAATCTTCGCCGAGATCGACGACGAGCCACGGTTCTGGCGGATCGTCGCCGATACCCTGCGGCCGAGGCTGATCGTCGCGTCCAACGGCTACGGCGAGGACGCCATCGGCGCCGCTCTCGCCGTCAAGCTCAAAAAACGCTATCCTCACGCGCAGGTGTGCGCGTTTCCGCTTGTCGGGCGCGGCGAGCAGTACGCCAAGATCGGCGTCGAGATCCTCTCGCCCCTCGCGGACAGCCCGACGGGCGGCATCATCAAGTACCACCTCAAGGACCTGTTCACGGAGATCAAGGCGGGGCTTTTCGGGCACATCGGCTCGCAGCTGTGCACGTGGAGCCGCGTGCGCAGCCGCTGCAACACAGTCCTCTGCGTCGGCGACGCCTATCTGCTCTGCCACACGGTCTGGGGGCAGGGGAAGAAAGCCCTGCTGCTCGCGACCGCGAAGACGAAATACATCAGCGGCCACTGGAAGCTGGAAAGTTTCCTCTACCGAAACGCCACGAAAAAGGTCTGGACGCGCGACGAGGCGACGGCGCAGGAACTTGTCGAAAACGGCGTCAACGCCGTGTTCGACGGAAACCCGATCATGGACCTCAGGTGCGATCCCGCCGGCAGAAAGAACCTGTGGGGCGAGGGCAGAAGAATCCTCGTGCTGCCGGGCAGCCGCAGCCGTGCTTACGCCGACGCGGGGCTGCTCTTGGAGACGATCAGGCTGATCGCGGAGCGGACTCGCGTGTCCGCGGTCATGGTGCTGGCCCCGAGCATCGAGGAAAAGAAGATCGTCGCGGACGCGGACGGCTGGACGTACGAGTCTGGGCGTCTGCGCAGGGACGACGTGACCGTGAGACTTTTCTGCGGCGACGTGACCGAAGTGGCGCAGGGAGCCGAACTGCTCCTCGGCCTGGCGGGAACGGCGAACCAGGTCTGCGCCGGCATGGGAATCCCCGTGCTGTCGATCCGCGAAAAGGGCAAACTCGTGCAAAAGAAGCTGCTCGGTGACGCCGAGCTCCTCGTCGAACCCGAACCGCGCACTCTCGCGGAAGCTGGACTGCGGCTGCTCGGAGACGCGCGGCGGCTGTCGTTCATGAGCGAGGCGGGAAAAAAGCGCCTCGGCGCCCGCGGAGCGATCGACTCGCTGCTTGATTACGTCGACGGGGAACTCGGCTGGGGCAAAAAATGCGAAACGTATCGCAAGTTAAAAGAAGAGTTGAACGCGAAGGGGGTATCGCGATGAATCCCGTGCAGGTCGGAAACGTGACCGTCGGCGGAGATCGCCTGACGCTGATCGCCGGCCCCTGCGCCCTGGAGAGCCTTGAACTGGGGCTGGAAGTCGGCGCAGCCGCCGCGCGCGTCTGCGAAAAACTGGGTTTTAACTACATCTTCAAGGCGTCGTTCGACAAGGCCAACCGCACTTCGATTTCCGGCCCGCGCGGCCCGGGGATCGACGCGGGCCTCAAGTGGCTCGCGAAGATCAGGTCGGAGCTGAACGTGCCCGTGCTGACGGACATTCACGAAGCGTGGCAGGCCGAACCCGTCGCCATAGTCGCCGACGTGCTGCAGATCCCCGCCTTCCTCTGCCGCCAGACCGACCTGCTGGTCGCCGCCGCGAGGACAGGACGGGCCGTTAACGTGAAAAAAGCCCAGTTCCTCTCCGCGTGGGACATGAAGTCCGTGCTCGGAAAACTGGCCGAGGCGGGCGGCGGCCGCGTCATGCTCTGCGAGCGCGGCACGATGATGGGGTACAATCAGCTTGTCGTCGACATGAGATCGCTGGTCGTCATGCGTTCCTTGGGCGTGCCCGTCGTCTTCGACGCCACGCACAGCGTGCAGACGCCGGGCGGCATGGGAAACAGTTCCGGCGGCGACAGGCGCTTCACGCTTCCCCTGGCGCGGGCGGCCGTCGCGATCGGCGTTGACGCGCTGTTCCTCGAGGTCCACCCGCGCCCGGAACGCGCGATCAGCGACGGCCCGAACATGGTGCCGCTGCACATGCTCGAAGGGTTCCTCGAGCAGGTCGCGGCGCTCGACTCCGTGGTGCGCGGACGGATCGGGGCCGTCTCTCTGGGGTGGTGTGAAAAATGACCTCGTCCGTAACCCTCCCTTCCGACCGTCAGCCCGAGAAGCTTTCCGACGAAGAACTCCTCGAGGCGGGGCGCCGTGTGCTCCGCCACGAGGCGGAGGAGCTTGAACGCGCCGCGTCTCGCTTCGGCGCGGAGCTCGTCTCGGCCGCGCGGCTCATCGAAGCCTGCAGGGGACGCATCGTCGTCTCTGGCATCGGCAAGGCCGGCCACATCGCCCGCAAGGTGGCCGCGACGCTTTCCTCGCTCGGCACGCCTTCGTTTTTCCTCCAGGCCGGCGAGGCGGCTCACGGCGATCTGGGCATGGTGCGCCACGAGGACGTGGCGCTCCTGATCAGTCACAGCGGCAAGACGGCTGAGGTCGTCTCGCTGCTGCCGTTTTTCAGGCGCATCGGCGCTCCCGTCATCGCCATCACCGGCCACGCGGACTCGCCCCTCGCGCTGGGAGCCGACATCTTCCTTGACGCGGGAATCGAGCGCGAGGCCGACCCGCTGCAGCTGGCCCCGACGAGCAGCACGACGCTTCAGCTCGCCGTGGGCGACGCCCTGGGCGCGATGGTCACGCTGCTGCGCGGCCTGAAAAAAGAGGATTTCGCGCTCTTCCACCCATCGGGAACGCTCGGAAAGAAACTCCTTCTCCGCGTCTGTGACGTGATGAACTCAAGCGGCGCGCTTCCGGCGGTCGCTCCCGAAACGCCCGTCAAGGACGCTCTGTTCGAGATCACGAGCAAGAATTACGGTGCTGCCTGCGTCGTCGCCCCCGACGGCACGCTCGCCGGAATCTTCACCGACGGCGATCTCCGCCGCCTGATCGCGCGGGAGGGCAACGCCTGCCTTGACCGCCGCGTCGGCGACGTGATGATCCGCTCCCCGAGGACGATTTCTCCCGACGCGCTCGCCGCCGAGGCCGTCCGTATGATGGAAAAGCTTGAAATTTCCGTGCTCGTCGTCGTCGACGCGGAACGCCGCCCCGTCGGCATGGTCCACGTTCACGAGCTGCTGCAAAGCGGCGTCGCGTAGACCATGTCCCTCTACGGCGTCCTTTCGGAAATCGCGTTCAGGGCCGCGCGCCCTTTCCTGTGCCGCAAGTACGACGAAGGCAACGATCAGCGCTACGGCCGTTATCCTCCCGACACGCCGCGCGGCTCCCTCTGGGTTCACGCCGTCTCCGTTGGCGAAGTGCAGTCGGCGTATCCTTTCGTCAAGCGTGTCAAGGAGACGTGGCCCGACCTGCCCGTCCTGCTTTCGACGATCACGGAAACCGGCAAGGCGATGGCAGCGCAGCTGATGGGGCCGCTCGCGAGGCAGATTTATTATCCGTGGGACGCGCCGAGCGTCGTCGGCCGCGCGCTTGACAGCCTCCGGCCGAAAGCCTACGTGACCATTGAGACGGAAATCTGGCCCGAGATGCTCGACCGGCTGCAAAAGACGGGCGTGCCCGCCTTTCTTGTCAATGCGCGACTATCGCGGACCAGCTATGAAAAATACGCGCGCTTCCGTCGTTTCTGGGGCCCTGTGATCCGCCGCTATGCGCTCGTCCTGACGCGTTCGGAAGTCGAGCGCGAGCGCTTTATCCGTCTGGGGGCGGACCCTGCGCGAGTCGTGGCGACGGGCGACTGCAAGGTGGACGCGCTTGTGGAGCGCAAAAGGACGGCCGACGTGCAGGGCGCGCGGCGGCTCCTGTCGGGCGGCGGCCCCGCTATCCTGGCGGGCAGCACGCACGAAGGCGAAGAGACCGTCGTGCTGGACGCCTATCGAACGCTGCGAGCCCGATTTGACGGCCTTCGCCTCGTGGTCGCGCCGCGGCACCCCGAGCGTTCCGGAGAGGTCGCGGACGAAGCGCGCGCGCTCGGTCTCGACGTGTGCCTGATGTCGGCGCCGAGGGCGGGCTGGAACGTGATGGTCGTCGACAGGATCGGCGTGCTCTTTCCGCTCTACGGCTGCGTGGACGCCGCTTTTCTGGGCGGCTCGCTGACCCCCCGGGGCGGACAGAACATCATGGAGCCCGCGATCTGGGGCGTCCCTTTCTGTCAGGGGCCGGACTACCGCGATTTCGCCGCCGCCACGGACGAACTCGTCTCCGCGGGCGTCTGCGCGATCGTGCGCGACGCCGGAGAGATGTCGCGATTCTTCGAGAGCGTCCTGCGCGAAGACGACCGCTCGCGCGTTCAGGCGGCGAGCCGCCGCTTTTTCGCGAAAGCGGGCGGCGCGTCCGCGAGAAACCTTGAACTGATCCGTGACGTCATTCGGGAGCGTCGGGCGTGAAACCCGCGCCGCCGCGCGGCGTCGCCCCTGAAATGCGCCGTGCCGCCGCTTCCGGACAGCCCCGC
>CAZFNC010000011.1:16975-32164 GCA_964520485.1 uncultured Synergistaceae bacterium
GCGAACGCGGCGCAAAAGCCGCGCGAATGATGTTGGAATAAATCGCCCTGAGCGGATATAATGAGAACCAATCTGAGAACCTTTCGGGCGGATTTTTTTCACAGGCGTTTGGTGTTCGCCGTTTCAACGCCGTTGAAGGATGGTGCGACCGTGAAAACCTTATACATAGACTGCTTCGCCGGCATCGCGGGCGACATGTTCATGGGAGCCATGCTCGATCTGGGCGTGCCGTTCGAGCGCTTCAGGGAAAAGATGGACGGGCTTCGCTTCCACGAGTTTGAGCTGGAGGCGAGGCGCGTGCGCAAAGGCGGCTTGATGGGAACGGACGCGCGCGTGATCGTTCCGCGCAGTCATGACGGCGCGGACGACGGCGCCGAGGGCGGGCGTGAACATCGTCATCACGCCCACAGGGGCCTGCGCGAGATCGAGGCGATCGTCGCGGCGGCGGACCTTTCGCCGGACGTCAGGGAACGTTCTCTTTCCGCGTTCCGCCTGCTGGCCGAGGCCGAGGGCGCCGTGCACGGCATCGCTCCCGAGGAGGTCCACTTCCACGAGGTCGGCGCCGTCGACTCGATCGTCGATATCGTCGGCGCGTTCGTGCTGCTGGAACTGGCGGGAGTGGAACGCGTCTGCGCTTCGCCCGTGAACGTGGGCTGCGGCACCGTGGAGTGCGCTCACGGCGTCCTTCCTGTTCCCGCTCCCGCGACGGCGCGTCTGCTGCGGGGAGTTCCCGTCTTCTCGGCCGGCGCGCCGATGGAGCGGACAACCCCCACGGGCGCGCTGCTCCTGCGCGCGCTGGCGCGCTCGTACGGGCCGCCGCCCGCGGGCGTCATGCTGGCGTCGGGATACGGTTTCGGCGACCGCGAAAGCGATCTTCCCAACGTCCTGCGAGTGACGCTCTACGAGGAGGAGAATGACGCGGCGCGTCCCTATTCCTCGGGGCGCGTGGCTGTGCTCGAGACGAACGTGGACGACATGAACCCGCAGGACTACCAGGACCTCGAGGAACGGCTTTTCGATGCCGGGGCGCTGGACGTGTTTTTCACGCCCATCATGATGAAGAAAATGCGCCCGGCCGTCAGGCTGACCTGCATCGGCGCGTGCGACGACCGCGAGAAGCTCGGCGAGATCGTGCTCAAATACAGCACGAGCATCGGCCTGCGCTGGTACGACGCGGGCCGCATGACGCTGCGCCGCTCGTTCGTCGATTTCGCAAGCTCTTTCGGCCCCGTGCGCCTCAAGGTCGCCAAATGGGGAGAACTGCCCGTGCGCGTCACCGTCGAATACGACGACCTCAGGCGAATTTCCCGCGAGACGGGGAAGCCCGTGGGCGAACTCCGCGCGGCGCTGCTCCGCGAATACGCAGGGAAAGGGGAGAACCCATGAACGGACGCCCCCTGCTTGTGATCCTCGGCGAGGGAATACGCGGACACGTCGCGCAAAGCCGGGGGATCGCCGCGCGGCTGAACGAGATCGTCCCCGTCGACACGGCGGAGTTTGAAGTGCCCGTCCTGAAAGGCTTCTCGCGCGTCAAATACGTGAAGCTGCTGGCGCGGAAGCTGCCGAGCGCGTCCGCGCTCTTTGCCGAAGACTGGCTGAAAGGCGCGGGCGCGGGAGAACTTCCCGAACGGCTGCGCGATCTGAACGCTGGGCGGAGACCGCTCCTTTTCCTGTCGGCGGGAAGCGTCGCCGCGCCCTACTGTCTGGCGCTGGCGCGCGTCTTCGGCGGGAAAAGCTGCGTCGTCATGACCCCGTCCGTGCTCGGCCTCAAGCCTTTCGACTGGGCGATCGTCCCCAGACACGACGGACAGAGCGGCGATAACGTCCTCGTCACGCTCGGGGCGCCAAACGCCGTCTGTCCGCGGCTGCTGGACGAACAGAAGCGCGAGCTGCTCAGCGATTATCCGCCTCACCGCGCGGAGGCGTGGGGAGTGCTCATCGGCGGGGACGACAAGAACTATTCCATCGCCCCGCTGTGGGTGAACAAAGTCATGCCCGGCCTGCTTGAACACGCGCGTTCGGCGGGCGTCGACCTGTACGTCACGACGTCGCGCCGAACCTCGGCGGCGACCGAGGCGGCGCTTTCAAGACTGTGCGCGGAAAACGCGTCCGTGCGCATGCTCCTGCTCGCCTCGCAGGACCCTCGCAACCCCGTGCCCGGGATGCTCGGCCACTGTTCGCGCGTCTTCTGCACGGAGGATTCCGTCTCGATGATCTCGGAAGCCGTCACTGGCTGTTCCCGCGTGGCCGTCGTCACCGTCGGACACCGCCGCGGGATCCGGCGTTTCTTTCAGGAGATCGTCGAATTTCTCGTCGACCTGCGCGTCCTTTCACAGCGCTGTCTGTGGGGCGTGCCGCGTTTCAACCGCATGATCGAGGACTTTGAGAATCAAAATTTCCTCTCGCGCATCACGCCGCGCACGTTCGAGGAGGATATGGAACATTTCCTGCGCAAACCGGCCGGCGAGCCGCCCGCTTTCAACGAGGCGGCGCGGGCCGCGCGGTGGCTCGCGTCGAGGTGGCTTTCGTGAAGATTTTGCATATTTTGCCCGAGATGGAGATCGGCGGGGTGGAGCGCCACGTCGTCGACCTTGCGAACGAGCTGCGCGCGCGCGGACACGCCGTCGGGGTCGTCTCCCACGGCGGACGCATGGAAGGCCAGCTTGCCGACGGCGTGCGCCGTCTGCGAATGTCCGTGCACCGCAAAAATCCCCTGACGGCGTACGTTTGCGCGCGCCGGATCGCGAAACTTATCGCGGCCGAGGGGTGGAACCTGCTCCACGCCCACTCGCGCGTGCCCGCGTGGGTCGCCATGTGGGCCTCGCGCATGACAGGCGCGCCCTACGTGGTGACGGCGCATTGCGAATTTGGCAACAAGAAGCCGCTTGTCTACGTTCCGTACCGCCGTTCTCCAAAGGTCATCTGCGTCAGCGAGAACGTGCGCGATGTGATGAAAAGCTGCTTTTACGCGAACACGACCGTGATCGTCAACGGCGTGAAAGCTCCCGGGGAGCGCTGGAACCCCGAAATGAGCGGCCGTGGCAGGCTGCTCTTCGTCGGCCGCCTCAGCGACGCCAAAGGCTTGCAGGACGTCCTGAAAGCCCTGCCCGCCGACTGCCCGTGGACGCTTGACGTCGTGGGCGAGGGCCCCGCGCGCGGCGACTGGGAAGCGATCTGCCGCGAACGCGGCATCGCCGGCCGCGTCACGTTTCACGGGTACAGCGACCGCGTTGATCGTTTCATGGCGAACGCGTCGTGTCTGCTCTTTCCGTCTCGCTCCGAAGGAATGGGCCTGACGCTGGCGCAGGCGATGCTCGTCGGCGTCCCCGTGCTGGCGAGCGACATCGCCGCCGTCGCCGAGCTCAAGGGCGACAGGGAAGACCTCGTCCCTGCTGGGGACGTGGACGCGTGGAAACGCGCCTTTGAGACGCACCTGCGTCGCGGCAGGCCGTTCCCCGTCTTCCCGACCGGCCGCGTGCCCACGCTCGCGCGCATGGTCGATCAAACGCTGGACGTGTACCGCGGGTGCCTGTCGCGGGACAGCCGATGAGACGCGCGGGCGCCGCCGGCGCGCGTCGTCCGCTGGGAACGGGAAATTCGCCGAGGAGATCGCCGTGAAGATTTTACATGTTTTGCCCGAGCTGCAGATCGGCGGAGTGGAACGCCACGTCGTCGACCTTGCGAACGAGCTGCGCGCGCGCGGACACGCCGTCGGGGTCGTCTCCAGAGGCGGACGCATGGAAAGCCAGCTCGCCGACGGCGTGCGCCGCCTGCGAATGCCCGTGCACCGCAAAAATCCGCTGACGGCGTACGTTTGCGCGTGCCGGATCGCGAAACTCGTCGCGGCCGAGGGATGGGACCTGCTCCACGCCCATTCGCGCGTGCCCGCGTGGATTGCCATGTGGGCCTCGCGCATGAGCGGCGCGCCCTGCGTGGTGACCGCGCACTGTGAATTCGGCCATAAAATGCCGTGGATCTACGTTCCGTACCGCCGCGCCGCGCGGGTGATCTGCGTGGGCGAGTCCGTCCGCGAGGCGATGAAGAGCTGCTTTTACGCGAACACGACCGTGATCGTCAACGGCGTGAAAGCTCCCGGGGAGCGCTGGAACCCCGAAATGAGCGGCCGTGGCAGGCTGCTCTTCGTCGGCCGCCTCAGCGACGCCAAAGGCTTGCAGGACGTCCTGAAAGCCCTGCCCGCCGACTGCCCGTGGACGCTTGACGTCGTGGGCGAGGGCCCCGCGCGCGGCGACTGGGAAGCGATCTGCCGCGAACGCGGCATCGCCGGCCGCGTCACGTTTCACGGGTACAGCGATCAGGTCGGGCGTTTCATGGCGAACGCGTCCTGCCTGCTCTTTCCCTCGTACAAGGAGGGGATGCCGCTGACGCTCGCCCAGGCCGCGATCGTCGGCGTCCCCGTGCTGGCGAGCGACATCGCGTCCGTCGCCGAGCTCAAGGGCGACTCCAAAGGTCTCGTTCCCGTCGGCGACGTGGACGCGTGGAAACGCGCCTTTGAGACGCATCTGCGTCGCGGCAGGCCGTTCCCCGTCTTCCCGGGCGGCCGCGTGCCCACGCTCGCGCGCATGGTCGATCAAACGCTGGACGTGTACCGCGGGTGCCTGTCGCGCTTTTCCGCGCGCTGAAAGCGCGCCCGCGCCGCGAAAACGAACGCACAAGGAGATGCCGTCAAATGAGAGTACTGCACTACGTCGACGAGAACCGCCTCAGCTGGAGCATGCCGTGGATCCAGCTGCTCTCGGAACTCGGACGTCTCGGCGCGGAGAACATCGTGGTCTGCAGGAGCGGCGGCACGCTCGCTTCCTCTCTGCGCGAGGCGGGCCTCGAGCACGTCGAGTACAACCCGCCGGCGCAGTGGTGGCCCGCGATCGACCGCGGGATGGGACGCATCGTCAAAAGAGTCGCGCCCGACCTGATCCACACGCGGCTTTCGTCCGCCGCCAGGATCGGAGGCTACTGGGGGAGAAAATACGGCGTTCCCGTGCTTTCAACGTTCGACAAGTACCCAAAAGCGCGCTATTACGCGGATTCCGACGTGCTCATCGGGTGTTCCTCGGCTGTCACGGCTCACATCAAAACGCTCCGTCTCCCGCGCGCGAAAGCCGTCGCGACGATCCTCAACCCCGTGCTCGCGCGGCGCTATCGGCGCGATGAAACCGTCCGCGCGGATTTCCGGCGCCGGCACGGCGTCCCCTCGTCGGCGGCCGTCGTCCTCGGCATGGGCCGCTTTGTCGGCTGGAAGGGCTGGGACGACTACCTTCGTGCAGCCGCCATGGTCCCCGGGAAGGACGCGTTCCGTTTCTGG
Organism: uncultured Synergistaceae bacterium; assembly: GCA_964520485.1. Classification (GTDB taxonomy): domain Bacteria; phylum Synergistota; class Synergistia; order Synergistales; family Dethiosulfovibrionaceae; genus Pyramidobacter. The sequence continues at coordinate 22,296 of CAZFNC010000011.1, forward strand.
CTCGTCGGCTCGGGAGAGGAGGAACCGAACCTCAGGCGCCTCGCGCGCGATCTGAACGTCGAGGACCGCGTCGAGTTCTTCCCGTTCGCGGCGGACGTCCGCCCGTGGCTGTGGGCGGCCGACGTGTTCGTCCAGACGTCGCGCGAACCCGAGGGATTCAGCCTGATGCTCCTGGAGGCGATGGCCTCTGGCGCCGTGCCCCTCGCCACGGACATCGGCGGCACGCTCGACATCGTGCGCGACGGCGAAAACGGCCGTCTCTTTTCGCCGGGCGACGCGGTCGCCCTCGCGGCGCTGATCCGCGAAGCCGCCGAACCGATGCGGCTGAAAACGCTGTCAGGACGGGCCGTCGCGAGCGCCGAGGCCGTCGGCGTGACCAACGTCGCCGCGCAGACCTTTGAACTGTATGAAAAAACGCTGTCCGAATGGGGGAGGAAAAGCTGATGAGTCCCATATCTTTCGGCGCGTCGTCGCGTGAAAGGGTCGAAACGGCCCTGCGCCTGTGCTTTACCCTGTCGGTCGCCCTTTCGCCGCTGGGCCCCGTCGTCCACTATTCGCTCTGGGGCGTCTGCTTCGTCCTCGCGGCGTACGACATCGGCGTCAATAAAGCCCCGCTGATGCCCCGCCCTCTCCCCGAGTCGGGAAAACCGATCTTCGCCCTTTTCGCGGCGCTGGCGCTGTGGGTGGCGTTCGCGGGGCTTTTCTCGTTCGACACGGTCGTCTCTTACGGCCGCAACGTCACGCCGTTTCTCGAAGTTTCTTTCGGCATGTGGCTGGCCGTCCGCGCGCTGGGCGACGAGAGGTCGCGCGACAGATTTGCCGGAGTTTTCGTCGGATTCAGCTCTCTGATCGTCGTCTGCAACGTGCTCCGCTATGTCGGGCTGATCCCCGATTTCCCCAACCATTCCCTGCTCCAGAACAACTCTGCGGGGATGCTCGGCATGTTCCTCTTTCCCGTCGTCTGCTGCTTTGCTCTCTGGGAGCGCGGATCCTCTTTCCTGAAAAAGGTCCTGCTCCTCGTCGTCTCCGTTTCCCTGACGGTCGTGTCCTGCTCGTCGGGCGCGTGGGCTTCAGCGTTTTGCGGCGGTCTGGTCGTGCTCTTTTATTCGGCGCGTTTTCGCAAGCTCACCGCGCGCGTGTCGCTGACGGCGCTCTGCGTTTTTCTCTGCTGCTATGCCGCTATGAACGCCGCCACGGGCGGAGCCATGCTGAAAAGGGTCGCCGTCGAGGTGGACCAGCTCAGCGCGATCAACGATTCCCTCAAGTTCACGAATCACCGCAGCCGCATTTGGAACGTGACGTGGCGGATCGCGAAAGAGCACCCTCTCCTCGGAAACGGCGGACAGCTGTTTGAAAACGCGTACCGCGCCGAGGTGGAGAAAGAACTCGCCGCGCGACGCGCCGCCGTGAAGAGGAAAGCTTCCGCGGACCCCGCCGTCGGCGTCAAGGCGCAGAACGCGCGGCCTCCGGCCGCGAATAAGGCTTTAATTCCGCGGCCCGCTCCGGCCTCTAAAGCCCCCGCCGCGCAATTTTCGACGGCGGGCAAGGCTCCGAACGTACAGACACAACCTGTGGTGAGTTCTCCGGCCGTACCGCCTTTGGAAGCGGGGAGTCTGCCGAAAAAACAGCCGCCCGCGGCGAAGAAGAGCGTCCCCGCAGGGCGGGCGGCGGTGAAGAAGAACGTGAAAAAGCCGATACGGCGCACAGAAGAAATCTTCACCCATCCTCATTCGACGTACCTGTATCTTCTGTACGCGGGCGGCGTTCCGGCGTTCGTCCTTTTCCTCGCGGCGATGGGCGTGTGCCTGTGTCGAATGATCCGCCTGAGCGCGCGCGAGAAAGACGCCGCCTTTCCGTGGGCGGTCGTCTCGCTGGCGCTGCTCGTGGAAATCCTCGTCTACGGGACAAACGGCGACGTCTTTCAGGGACGGCGCGACATCTCCGTCATGCTGTGGTGTTTCTTCGGCCTGATGGCCGCGCTGCCCGATCCCGAAGAGGCGGATGACGCGGCGAAGAGAAGCGGGAACCCGCAAGGCGGGTGTCAGTAAGCGATGCTTGAAATCGACGAAAGCGGGGGCAAATAGTGCCTGAAAACGATGTGATCCACGTCGCGCTGGCCTTCAGCGACCCGAAGGGGACGTACGCCCGCCACGCGGCCGTGACGGCGGCGTCGGTTTACGAGAACGCCCGCGCCCGCCGCGTCAGCGTCCACGTGCTCCACGACGAAACCCTGACGCCCGGGAACAGAAGCGCCTTGGAAGAACTCGCGCGGAAGTACGGGCAGGGCGTTGCGTTCCACGACGCGGGCGAGCGTTTCCTGCGGATGCCGCGGAAGTCGCGGAAACGGGCTCTTCAGGACAACCGCGGCATGATGTACCGGCTGTTCATCCCCGATATGCTCGATCTATCTAAAGTGATCTATCTCGACTGCGACATCGTCGTGAACATGGACATAGCCGAACTGTGGTCGCAGGACTTAAAGGGACGCGCCCTCGGCGCCGTCAGGGACGTGATGTCGGAACGTTTCAGGGGGCGCGGGCTTTCCGCGAACAGGAAAAGGCTGTTGTCCCTTTGGAAGGTCGATCCGAGGGATTATTTTAATTCCGGCGTGCTCGTGATGGATTTGGACAAAATCCGCTCGCGCTGCGATTTTATGGACAGCGCCGTCTCTTTCTTTGAGGAATACGGGACGCTTGCGGGCTTCAAGGACCAGGATTTTCTGAACTGGCTGTTTGTGAACGACACGTTTCTCCTCGAAGAGCGCTTTAACCGCATCGATGCCTCGGGCGTCACGGAGAGATCGACCGGCGGCTCCGTCTGGCATTTCGCCGGCCCGAAGCCGTGGAACAGCTATACGCGGCCGTTCGTCGACGATCTGTACTGGCGCTACCTTCGCCTGACGCCGTATTACGGGGGCGAGGACGACCTGATCAGGTACCTGCTGTGCGAGAAGTCCGCCTCGCCGCTTTTGCACCGTCATTCCTCCGACTGCATCGGACGCCTGGCACGGCAGATGAAGGAGAACATCTTGCGTCCCCATGCGACAACGGCGCGTATCCTCTGGAAATGCCTGAGAACGCGTTTCGCCCGCGGACGCTCGCGAAAGATCGTATCATAAAAGCCATAGAAGAATACGCGCGCTGTGCCGCCATGCGCTGCTGAGCGCGGACCGTGCGTTCCGTCTGAACGTGGGCGGCGACGCGTTAAACCGGAAAGAAAGCTGATTTCACAATGTCTCAGAACGATGTGATCCACGTCGCGCTGGCCTTCAGCGACCCGAAAGGGACGTACGCCCGCCACGCGGCCGTGACGGCGGCGTCGGTTTACGAGAACGCCCGCGCCCGCCGCGTCAGCGTCCACGTGCTCCACGACGAAACCCTGACGCCCGTGAACAGAAGCGCCTTGGAAGAACTCGCGCGGAAGTACGGGCAGGACGTCGCGTTTCACGACGCGGGCGAGCGTTATCGGAAGCTGAACCCGAAAGTCGAGAACCTCGGTTTGCAAGGGCTTCTCGGGACGATGTACAGACTTCTCATTCCCGATCTGATCGACGCCGAAAAAACGATTTACTTGGACTGCGACATCGTCGTGGACATGGACATTGCCGAACTGTGGTCGCAGGACTTAAAGGGACGCGCCGTCGGCGCCGTCGGGGACTTCTTTCCTTTGAACTCAGCGGGGAAGCCTAAAATCTCCTGGAGCAGAAAAAAAGTGTGCTCGCTGTGGGGGATCGAACCTGAGAATTATTTTAACGCCGGTGTTCTGCTGCTGGATTTAAACAAAATCCGCGCGCGTTATCACCTTTTGGAGAAACTGGTTTATTTCTTTGAGGAATACGGAGCGCTGGCAGTCAACAAGGATCAGGACTTCCTGAACTGGCTGTTCGTGGGCGACGCGGCGATCCTCGACGAGCGGTTTAACCGCACCCATCCTTCGGGAGAGAGCGAGAGTTCCGTCCGGGGCGCGATCTTGCACATGTACTGCGAACATAAGCCGTGGAACAGCTATACCCGTCCGTATGCCGACGACCTGTACTGGCGCTATCTTCGTCTCACGCCGTACTGCGCGAGCACCGACGGCCTGATCCGTGCCGTCCTGCGGGGCATAGGCTCCTCGCGGCTGATGCACCGCCACTCGACGGACTGCCTGAAGCGTCTCGGGAAACAGTTGAAGGAAAACATCTTCAGGCCCTATCTGTCGGCGGTTCCTTTGATCCTCTGGAAATCCGCGAAACGGCGTTTTCTCCCCGGTCGTTCTCGCGGACAGAGCGGCGGCGCGCGCGCCGGTACAGAATGAAAGAGATCATGAAAATGTCGGAAAACGATGCGATTCACGTCGCGCTGGCTTTCGGCGACCCCGACGGGACGTACGCCCGTCACGCGGCCGTGACGCTGGCGTCCGTTTTCGCGAACTGCCGCGGCCGCGCCGTGGTCGCGCACGTCCTGCACGACGCCACGCTGACGCAGAGGAATAAGGCCGCCCTGCTCGAACTGGCGCGGAGGTACGGCCAGACCGTCGCGTTCCACGACGCCGAAGAGTATCTGAGGAAGCCGGAACTGTCGGCGCTCAAGCTCACTCTACAGGGCTTTCGCGGAACCATGTACCGGTTTCTCATGCCCGATCTGCTCGATGCCAGCAGGGCTGTCTATCTGGACTGCGACGTCATTGTGAACATGGACATTGGCGGCCTGTGGACGCAGGACCTGCGCGGATGCGCCGTCGGAGCCGTCAGGGACATCATAGCTTTAGAATATTCCAAAGGTCATAAAATACCGTGGAGTTTGAAAAAAGCATGGTCCTTGTGGGACATTGCTCCGGAGAATTACTTCAACGCCGGTGTGCTGCTGATGGATATGGACAAGATTCGCTCGCGCTACAGGCTTATGGATAGCGTAAGATATTTTTTCGATGAATACGGCGCGTGCGCGACCCTTCTCGATCAGGATTTTCTGAACTGGCTGTTCGCGGAGGACACACTTCTTCTCGACGGGCGCTTTAACCGTATCGACGCCTCGGGCGCCCGCGAGGACACGGTCGGCGGATCGATCTGGCACCTGACGGGGCTTCAGTCGATCAAGCCGTGGAACAGTTACACGCGGCCGTTCGTCGACGACCTGTACTGGCGGTATCTGCGGCAAACGCCGTACTGCGAGGACGACGACGAACTGATCGCCGCCATGCTGCGCGGCATGGCCTCCTCGCCGCTGATGCACCGCCATTCGGCCGACTGCCTCGGGCGCCTCGGGAGGCAGATAAGGGAGAACCTCTTCCGCCCCCGTCTGAAAGTTCCTCTCATTCTCCTGAAACTCCTCAAGAAGCGTTTCTTCCGCGGAAAGTTCCGTGAGGACAGACGATGATCCCCATTTCGCTCTACGTGATCACATACAACGAGGAACAGCGCCTCGGCCTCGCGCTGGCGGCGGCGCGCCCTCTCGTGGACGAGATCGTCGTCGTCGACTGCGGCAGCGCCGACGGCACGCGCGAGGTCGCGCTGAAATACGGCGCGCGGTTCATTCACAACGACTGGGTGTCGTTCGGCGACCAGGTGCGCGTGGCCGAAGGGTACTGTTCCAACGACTGGGTGCTGCGCCTCGACGCCGACGAGGAGATCGGCCCCGAACTGGCGTCCGAGATCGCCGAGGTCAAGAAGAACCCCGACTGCGACGGCTACCGTCTGCGCATCGGCGACGTGTACCCGGGCGTGCCGGAGCCTGTCCGCTGGGCGAGGCACTACAGGCTGATCCGCCTCTACGACCGCACGAAGATGAGGATGATGGGCGTGCTCGACCGCGACGACGTCGATTTCGTCGTCCCCCGCCCGCGCGTCCGCACCCTCCACGGCTTTATCCGTCATCATTCCTACGTCTGCCTGTCGCGGGTCATCGCCAAGCAGAACCGCGCGACCGACACGCAGGTCCGCATGATCGAGAAAGCGGGGAAACGCTACAGCCCGTGGCGCATGTTGGGCACGTCGACGCTGACGTTCCTGAAGTATTACGTGCTGTACAGGCACTTCCTCTACGGCTGGTGGGGATTCATCAACTGCGTGACGATCGCGTTTACCCGTTTCACGAAGTTCGCCAAGTGCTACGAGCGTCGGGTCGACGCGCGCGAACGGCGCGACGCGGCGACGGCCGGCCTTGATGAAAACGCGCGTCCGGTGGTAAAATAGGGCGTCGGCGGGCATGGAGCCCGTCGCGACGCGAAAAAAGGTTCAACAGGAGGACACGATGAACACGCGACTGAGAAAACTGCTCTCCGCGCTGGCGCTGATCGCTCTGGGCGCGGCGCCCTGTCTGAGCGCCGAGTGGCGTCAGAAAAAGGAATTTTCCGACAACTACGGCGCGAACCTGACGATTTACGCCACGTATTACGCGGCGGAATACGTCGAGAAGGCCACGCAGGACGAGGCGAAAAAGAACCTCTGGACGTCGGACGAGATGGAGGACTACCGCTACAACCTGCTCCAGCAGCTGAAGCTTGACAGCACCATTCCCATCTATCTGCACTTTGTCGTGCGCGGGCCGGCGCTGCACATGTCGCCGTTCGAGCAGCACATCGAGCTCCAGATCGGCAAGCACCGCCTGAAACCGGTCGATTACGACCGCCGGTTCAACTTCAAGGTCGCCGACGAGCGGGAGGGGTTCGTCTACTTCCCCCGCTACGACGACAAGGGCAACCCCTACCTGACGCCGAAGGTCAAGTCGGTCAGACTGGGCATCGACAGCACGATCACGCCCGTCACGTTCGACAGGACGGTGGCCTTCTTCTGGGACGTCAAGGACGACGACCCCGATAAGCTGATGAAGGGCAAATCCGGCGCGCGGCTGGAGATGGACCGCCTGACGCTGCGCATGGAGAACCTGTCGAAACAGGGGCGCGAGCTCAACGAGCAGCTGACGAAGGTGCAAGAGGAGATGCGCATGGTCAATAAGCGCATGATGGAGCTGCAAAAGGAGATCAAGTAGCGCGGGCGCGGTCGGCGCGCGCGAAAGGGGCGCGGTTCCCGTGAGCCGCGCCCCTTTCGCGCTTTTTCGCGCGATGCGGAACTTTTCCGAATTGAACGAGAGGTGTATAATAATAAAATGCGCTATTTTACAGGAGGTGTTTGGTCATGAAAAAGATTGCTGTACTGACGAGCGGCGGCGACGCGCCGGGGATGAACGCCGCGGTTCGCGCCGTCGTGCGCTGCGCGGTCTTTCACGGTATAGAGAGCCTTGGCGTTGAGCAGGGATACGAAGGGCTGATCGACGGGATGTTCCGTCCCCTCACGGTCCGCGACGTGGGCGGGATCATTCAGCGCGGCGGCACGATGCTGCGCACATCCCGCAGCGACCGTTTCATGACGGCCGAAGGCCGCCGTCAGGCGCTGAAGGAGTGCCAGGACCACGGCGTCGACGGCCTCGTGGTGATCGGCGGCGACGGCTCGTTCAGGGGCGCGTGGGAGATGCAGAAGCTCGGCCTGCCGGTGGTCGGCGTGCCGGCGACGATCGACAACGACGTGAACGGCACCGACATGACGATCGGCTTTGACACCGCGCTGAACACGGCGCTCGACGCCGTCCGCCGCCTGCGCGACACGGCGCACAGCCACGACAGGCTCTTCATCGTCGAGGTCATGGGGCGCAGCTGCGGCTCGATCGCGCTTCAGACGGGCGTGGCGGGCGGCGCGGACTTCGTCGTCGTGCCCGAGATTCCCTTCGACATGGACGTGCTGTGCGAGAAGCTGGAGCTTTCGCGCAAGAACGGCAAGCACTATTCCGTCGTCGTCCTCGCCGAGGGCGTGATGTCGGGCTACGACCTGCAGAAGAAGCTGGCGGAGCACGTTCCCCCCTACAAGGCGACTGTGACCGTCCTCGGGCACATCCAGCGCGGAGGCTCGCCGTCCAGCTACGACGCCACGATCGCGACGCGCATGGGCGCTTATGCCGTCACCTGCCTGATGGAAGGCCGCTTCGGCGTCATGACGGGACTGGCGAACGGCCGAATGACAGCCGTTTCGCTGCCTTACACGTGGGAGAAGAAAAAGACGCTCAACCCCGAACTTCTGGCCCTTGTCCGCGAACTGAGCATCTGAAGCCCCGCGGCGGCCTATTGCCGCAGGCGCATACCGGCGACGTACGCCTGCCCCACGGAAACGCATTCGTCGTTGGGCGACAGGAGCCTGTGCGTGAGCGGGACGAGTCCTTTTTTCCCGAGGAGAGGCAGCGTCAGGTCAAGCAGCAGCGAGTTCTGCCAGCAGCCTCCGGAAAGCGCGGCGTGTTCGAGGCCGGCGGTTCGCGCTGTCTCTTCGGCGGCGTCGGCGAGGCTGTGCGCCAGGCTTGAGTGGAGCAGGGCGGCGAGTTTTTGCGGTTCGTCCGCGCCGCGGGGCCGGAGCGCCAGTTCGCGCACGAAGGGCGTCCAGTCGACGATCCCCCCGTCGAGGGAAAAAGCGCCGCCCACGTCACCTCCGCCGCCGCTCCGGGCGAGCGCCTCCAGTTCCATCGCGCCCTCGCCGTCGTAGCTGACGCGGGATTTTCCCGTCAGCAGCGCGGCCGTGCCGTCGAACAGGCGCCCGCAGGACGTGCACAGAGGGAACGCGCGCCAGATTTTGATCATCTGCGCGGCTTTCGCGGCCTGGTCGGGCCACAGCCGCGAGCAAAGCGCCAGGGCCTGTTCGGCGCCGAACGTCTCGACCAGCAGGCTGAACCCGCAGCGCCAGATCTCGCTGACGGCGCGGTCGCCGCCGGGCAGACGGAACGCCCGCAGATGTCCTTTCCGTTCGCAGCCGGACGCGTCGCCCGCGAGCACTTCGCCGCCCCACACAGTGCCGTCCTCGCCGTATCCCGTCCCGTCGAGGATCAGGCCGACGGCCTTTTTCTCGACGCGGTTTTCCGCGAGGCAGGCCATCATGTGGGCGTAATGGTGCTGGACGGCGAGCGTCGGCAGGCTAGGGAAAGCCTCCTTCGCGAGCCGCGTGGGGACGAACAGCGGGTGCAGGTCGTGCGCGAGCGCGCGCGGCGCGAAGTTGTACAGCCGCTTGAAGTGCTCCATCGCCTGGACGTAGAACTTCGCCGTCCCCAGCTCTTTCATGTCCCCGAGGTACTGGCTTGGGAAGATCATGGCGTCCTGGCTGAACGCGAAAGTCCCTTTCATCTCCGCTCCGGCGGCGGCGACGGGCGCGAGCTCCGACGCTGTGACGACGGGGTTGGGCACGTAGCCGCGCGCGCGCCGTACCAGCACGGGCGAGCTTCGGCCGCCGACGACGACGGAGTCGTCGATCTTCATGTGGACGGGTCTGTCGTGCATGAGGAACGCGTCGCAGATGCCCGACAGTTTCTCAAGCGCCTCGGCGTTGTCCGACACGAGAGGCGAGCCGCTGATGTTGGCGCTGGTCATCACGAGCGGCCCGAACTCGTCCAGCAGCATGTGATGCAGCGGCGTGTACGGCAGCATGACGCCCAGTCTGTCCAGCCCGGGCGCGACCGACGGCGACAGATTCGCGTCCTCTTTCAGCGGCAGCAGCACGATGGGCGCGCGGGATCCCGAGAGCAGACGCACGTCGTCTTCCGACGCTTCGACGAGCTCGCGGACTTGGGCGACGTCCTTCGCCATCACCGCGAGCGGCCGCCTCGGCCGCCTTTTGCGCTTTCGCAGCAGCGAGACGGCGTCCTCGTTCCGCGCGTCGCAGGCCAGGTGGAAGCCTCCCAGACCCTTGACGGCCATGATCTTTCCCTCTTTCAGCGCGGCGACGGCGAGGCCGAACGCCTCTTCGCGCTCGGCCAGCGTCCTTCCGCTCCGGTCGACGAACGAAAGGCGCGGGCCGCAGACGGGACAGGCGTTCGGCTGCGCGTGGAACCTTCTGTCTCCCTCGTCTCGGTATTCGCGCT
>CAZFNC010000012.1:0-24202 GCA_964520485.1 uncultured Synergistaceae bacterium
CCATGCCCATCAGCGCCGCCGCCGTGGCCGTGGCGACGCCGTGCTGTCCCGCTCCCGTCTCGGCGATCAGGCGCGTCTTGCCCATCTTCTTGGCAAGCAGCGCCTGCCCGAGCACGTTGTTGATCTTGTGCGCGCCCGTGTGGTTGAGGTCCTCGCGCTTCAGGTAGATTTTCGCGCCGCCGAGTTCGCGCGTCATCTTTTCCGCGAAATACAGGCGGCTTGGACGCCCCGCGTAATCGTTGAACAGGGTCTCAAGCTCGGAGCGGAAGCTCGGGTCGTCTTTGTAACGCCCGTAGGCCTCCTCCAGCTCGATCACGGCGTTCATCAGCGTCTCGGGGATGTACTGTCCGCCGTGAATGCCGAACCGTCCGCGTGATTGCGTCATCTTTGAGTTCTCCTTCCTCGAAAATAAAAAATCCCCGGCAGAAAGTTTTCTGTCAGGGACGAATGAACATTCGCGGTGCCACCTTGATTCGCGGCTTTTTACGCCGCGCGCTTCTCGGAGTACAAACATACTCCCGGTCGCTGACGCGGACCTCGCGTCGCGGAATACTCGGGCCTGTGCGCGCCCTTTGACCGCGCCCTCGGCGACCCATTTAACCGTCTGCGTCCGGCCCGACTCTCATCGGCGCGGGCTCTCTGTGCGTGCACGTGCGGTTTTTATCTTCGCCTCATCGGTTTGTATATTCAATTGCGTTTCAATTTACCACACTTTGACGGTTTGTCAACCGCTGAAAAGGCGGCTGAAACGCGGCGGAACAGTCGTGGGGAAAATGCTGGTCCGCTTCAGCTGTCCTGCTCCGCCGCGCCGTCGTTTTTTCGTCGCCGCAAAGACGCGCGGGCGCCGCCGGATAAACGTATTCGTCCGCCCTATGCGCGTCCCGCCGCGCGCGGTTTGGACATAAGACGAGTGCCTCGCGTTTCTTCGTCAAATCTGCGCGGAAACTCTCGCGCGCTCGTCCGCGGGAAACGGCGACCGGACGGCGCCGCCCCTCGCGAGGGAGGCGCGTTGTCTTCAGCGTCGGGAAAAATCATTTGAATATTTCACGGCTGAGAGCGCCACAAAAGCTGACAAGCGGGTTATAATATGAAAACGGGGACGCGCTTCTCCATGGTATCTCCCGTGAACGCTTTGGGCAGCTATTTGACGCGGATAGACAGGACGCGGAGTTTCCGCAGGCCGACAGGGACCTTGACAGACACTTCGTCGCCGACTTTTTTGTTCATCAGGGCCCGTCCCACGGGGCTGACAGAGGAGATCAGCCCCTTTGCAGGGTCGGACTCCTCGGAACTGACGATGGAATAGACGAATTTCTTGTTGTGCGTGATGTCCATGATCGTCACGATCGTGCCGACCGAGACGTGAGAGTTGTCGATGTCGGCGGCGTCGATGATCTTTGCCCTCGAGAGCTGATATTCCAGGGACTGTATCTTACCTTCGAGCTTCGCTTGGTCGTCCTTTGCGGCGGCGTACTCGGCATTCTCGCTCAAGTCCCCGAACGACCGGGCCTCCTCGATTCTCTGGGCGATCTTGTACCGTTCCTCGCTGCGGAGCTGTTTTAGTTCGTTATTGAGCTTGTCATACCCTTCCTGAGTCATTTCCACGACGTCGTCTTTATGCTTATGTTCAGCCACGTTCCCAACCTCCGGTACGTTAAATTTTTGGATCGGCGCAGATGCGTCGACCCGCGTTTCGTTATTCTAGCAGAATTGTGAAATCTTGGCGAGTATGCCGCTCTAAATCATTTCAAAATAAAGGAACTTTATTGATGACACTGTCACAGAAAAACACAAAAGTAAGTTCATCTGTCGTATCTTTGGGGAAAACCCGTCTTCTCAAGCCCCGTTCCGGCGCGGCGGTCCGCTCTCATCTGTGGGCGGCTGTCGGCGCGCATCCGCTCAGGATGAAAACGCCCCCGGCCGGAACCCTGAAATTCATACCGCTGGGCGGGCTGGCCGAGATCGGCAAGAACATGTACGCCATTGAATACGGCGACGACATCGTCGTCATCGACTCGGGCCTGATGTTCCCCGACGAGGAGATGCTCGGCATCGATTACGTGATCCCCGACACGACGTATCTGGAAGAGAACCGCTCCAAGGTGCGGGGCATCCTCATCACGCACGGCCACGAAGACCACATCGGCGCGCTGCCTTTCGTGCTGGCGAAGCTCGACGTGCCCGTGTACAGCGCCAGGCTGACGCTGGCCATGATCCAGGCAAAGATCGCCGAAGCCATGCCGCGCTACAGACCGAACCTGGTCGAAGTCGCCGCAGGGCAGTCCGTCGAACTGGGCATTTTCAAGGTAACGTTTATTTCAGTCTGTCACTCGATCCCCGACGCGCTTGCCGTCGCCGTCGAAACGCCTCTGGGCATCGTGCTTCACACGGGGGACTTCAAGCTGGACCCGACTCCTGTCGACAATCACGTCACCGACTACGCCGCTTTTGCCAAACTGGGCAGGCGCGGCGTGCTCCTGATGGCTTCCGATTCCACGAACGCGGAGCGCGAGGGCTTCACCAAGTCTGAAAAGTCTCTCACGGGCGCGATCGACAACCTGCTGCGCACGTACCGCAACAGGCGCATCGTCATCTCCGCTTTTTCGAGCAACCTTCACCGCGTGCAGCTCGTCCTCGACGCCGCGTCTCGTTTCAACAGGAAAGTCGTCTTCGCCGGGCGCAGCATGATCAACAACGTCGATCTGGCCGTTCGTCTCGGCTATCTTACGGCGGAGCCCGACACGATCGTCCCTCTGGCCGAGATGGACTCGTACCCTGAAACGAAGCTCGTCATCATGACGACGGGAAGCCAGGGCGAACCTTTCTCGGGCCTGGTGCTGATGAGCAAGGGGGCGCACCGCCGCGTCAAACTGAACAGCAGGGATGTCGTCGCGCTCTTCGCCAATCCCATTCCGGGCAACGAAAAGATCGTGAGCAGCACGATCGACAGGCTGTTTGAACTGGGCTGCGAAGTCCTGTACGGCCGCGAGGCGGGGCTCCACGTCTCGGGACACGCGTCGCGCGAGGAGCTGAAGATGCTGCTCAGCATGGTGCGCCCCAAGTATTTCGTGCCGGTGCACGGCGAGTATCGGATGCAGATCCGTCATTCCCAGCTGGCCGAAGAGGTCGGCGTCCCGGCGGAGAACATCTTCATCCTGTCGAACGGCGACGTCCTTTCCATCACGGAAAACGCCGCGGAAGTCGGGACGAAAGTGCAGGCGGGAGCGGTGCTCGTGGACGGCACGGCGCTCGGAGAAAAGGAAGGTTCTCTTCTCAAGGAGCGTCTTGAGCTCTCGGAGAACGGCGTGCTTGTCGTCGCCGTCACGCTTGACGGGAAAGGGAACCTGGCGTGCGACCCTCATTTCGAAACCTACGGCCAGATTCATTTCACCGACGCCGAAGGGATGCGACAGGAGTTCTCGGATGCCGTCCGCCGCGCTTTCAAGCAGGACGCGGGAGGAAACGATGAACTTTTAAAAAAGCAGATTTCCCTGCGCTGCAAGGACCTGCTGCGCAAGTATCTGCACAGCGCTTCGGCCGTGATACCGATCGTCACGCGGCTGAACTGACGGAGACCTGCGAAAGCGCGCCCTTGACGGTTCCGCGCTAGGTTCGGCGCACGGGCGCTTTTTGCGCACTGCGCGCGCTGATTTTCTCTGAAAGACGGTTGATGAATATGATCAGCGAATACGTTTCAAGTGTGGTCCAGGGGCTGATTCAGGGACTGACGGAGTTCCTTCCCGTCAGCAGTTCGGCGCACCTGACGATCTTTCAGCACCTGACCGGCAGTCAGAGCGGCCTGGCTTACGACCTCGTCCTGCACCTCGCGACGCTCGCGGCGACTGTCCTGTTTTTCGGCCGCGACATCGTCGGTCTGCTCGTCGATTTCTTCGCAAGCTTCAGGCTGCCTGTCGGACAGAAGAGAGAAGGCTGGTATTTCGGCTGGGCCGTGATCTTCGGTTCCCTGCCGACGGCGGCCATCGGCCTGGCGCTCGAGCCGTTTGTCGAGCGGGCGGGGCAGTCGCTCACGTTTACAGGATGCGCGCTGCTTGTGACCTGCGCCCTTCTGCTGCTGCTGTCCAAGGTCGTCCCGGGCCGGAGAAAAATCTGCGTTTCCATCGGCCTGATTGTCGGCGTGGCGCAGGGGTTGGCCGTTTTCCCGGGCATATCGCGCTCGGGCGCGACGTTGACGGCGGCGATCCTGTGCGGGCTGAGCGCGGCGGAGGCGTTCCGTTTTTCGTTCCTGCTCTCGCTGCCGGCGATCGCGGGCGCGGCCCTTCTTGAACTGCCGTCTTATGACGGCGTCCTTCCCGCCGGGTGGGCGGCAGGGGCGGCCGTCGCGTTCCTCTCAGGATTTGCCGCTCTGCTTCTGCTGCGCAAAACCGTCGTCCGTGGGCGGTGGAGAATCTTTGCCGTTTACTGCGGCGCTCTGGGACTGTGCGCGATCCTGGGGCTCCCGCGATGAAGGGCGTACGCATCGTCCTCGCCTCCGCCAGCCCGAGGAGGAAAGAGCTTCTGGAACAGCTCGGCTGGAAGTTTGAGGTGATTCCCGCCGACGTTGACGAGCGCCGTCTGCCCGGCGAAGCGCCGGAACATCTGGTCATGCGGCTTTCTGAGCTGAAAGGCGCCGCCGTCCGAGACATTCGTCCCGAGTCGCTCGTCGTCGCGTCCGACACGATCGTCGTCTCCGAAGGGGGCGACATCTTCGGCAAGCCGGCCTGCGAAGCCGAGGCCTTGAAGATGCTCTCCTCTCTGCAGGGCTGCGTTCACTCGGTGTGCACGGGGGTCGCGCTCTTCTGGAAGGGGCGGACGCTGTGCCGATACTCCCGCGCGCGGGTGCGCTTTCGCGAACTTGCCGCGTCCGACCTTGCGGGCTATGTCGCCAGCGGCGACTGGCGGGGCAAGGCCGGAGGCTACGCGATCCAAGGACGCGGCGCGCTGATGGTCGACTCGATCGAGGGCGACTGCACGACGGTCATCGGCCTGCCCCTGCCCTTGCTCGGACGCATGATGGAGGAACTCGGCTTTACCCTCGCTCAGATATGGGAGGCTTAACTCATGAAAAGAAAATTTTCGGCGTTCTGGGGAATGGTTCTCCTAGCCATGGCGCTGGCGATTCCCTCGACGTTGTGGCGGCTCGCGCGCGAGCGAGAAGCCCATTCGGCGCTGATCGTGTTTGATCTGCTTGAACTTCGCGACCTGCGCGGCGGAAGGACGGAAGAGACGATCCAGACCTTGATGGGCGCGGGCGTGTCGTCCTTTCTCGCGCCGGAATATACTGGTGAGGACCTGGCCAAGGGCGCCTTGGAAAACGTTTCTGTCCTGCCTTCGGTGGAACTGACGCCCGAGCCCGGAAAATTTGCCTCGGCGTGGGGAACGGTGCTTGCGCTCGGAGGGCCCGACGCGGAACTTCAATGCGAGTACCTGAGACGGCGCTTCGTGGGCGGCGAACGCGCGGAAATATCCGGTAAACTGTATTACAGAATTCCCGCCTCCCTCAAGCAGCTTGAAATGTGCGGGGTGCTGCCCGATCTCGCGACGATGCGTTATCTCTCGCTGGCGGGGGTTCCGATCGTCTACGCGCCGGGCCCGTCCTGCGGCAGCTCGCGCGAGGAGCAGCTGGACGCCCTTGCGTGGACGTGCGAGACGTTTCCCGCGGTCAAGGCGCTTTGTCCCTCGGGCAAGATCGCGGCCGTCGAAGGAGGACATGCCTATCTCGGCGAATTTGCCCTTCGGCGCGGGCTGCTGATGGCGCAGGTCGAGTTCTCGAGGCAGTACGGCTCCGGTCGTCAGGTCGCCGCAGCGTGGCCGAACGTCGTCTCGCTCCACGGCGTCGACAGGGAAGAGGTCCTCAAGCGCGGAATCACGCGCCCGATCATGCTGAACCGTCTCTACCGCGCCGCCGTGGAACGAGAAGTCCGTCTGCTCGTGCTGCGTCTCGATCCTCTGGTGTCGCGCGCGATGTCGCTTGATGAATACTGCGGGGACGCGCGGACGCTCCGCGCGCGTCTGGACGACGCCGCGTTCGCCCGTCTGTGGCCGAACCGCGCGCCCGCCGCTTCCGGCTGGCGCTCCGTGTGTTCGGCCGTGGCGCTGCATTTGCTCCTTGCCGCGCTGGCGCTCGCCTACGCGGGACGTTTCCGCGGCGCGGAGCCGCAGGGCGGCTCTCTCACTGTCGCAGCGATGCTCGCCTTCGCGCTGATCGTCGGCGTGGCGTCGGTCTTCGCGCGGCCGGTGCTGAAAGTTTCGGGCGCGCTTGCCGCCGGACTGTTGGCGACGGAGGCCTCTCTTTTGGCCATGCAGTACTGGAAAGTCCCCTTGCGCGGCGCGGCGGAAGCGCTGCTGCTGGTGTTTTCGGGAGGGCTGGCGCTCGCGGGGGCTTTCTCCACCCCGCTTTACATGTACCGCATGAGCACGTTCAGCGGCGTCAAGCTCAGCCTGCTCCTGCCTCCGGCGCTGATCCTGCTCGCCGACATGAAACGCCGCGAGCATCCCGAATCTGTCGCTCAGGTTCTCTCTCGTCCGCCGCTGTGGAGCGAACTGGCGCTGGCCGGAACGATTCTCCTCGCGGCGCTCGTCATGCTTCTGCGCAGCGGCAACTACGGTTTTGTCTCGAACTCCGAGATCGCGTTCCGCGACTGGATTGAGAAGGCGCTCGGAGCTCGTCCCCGCACGAAGGAGTTCCTGATCGGCTATCCTGCGCTCGTCTGCTGGTACTGGCTCAAAAGGCACAACCTCTGGGAGCGCTGGCGCGAAGTCCTGCGTCTGGCTGTCGCTCTGGCCTTTTCGTCAGCCGTCAACAGTTTCTGCCACTTCCATACGCCGCTCTCGTTGACGCTTCTGCGCGGCCTGAACGGCTGGTGGACCGGGCTTCTTCTCGGCGTCCTGATTCTCGTCGTCTGCGTTCGCGTCGCCGCGCCGCTGTTCAGGCGCGTAAGGGGGATTTTCTCGTAATGCCGCGCCGCTGGAAAGTTCTTCTGTGCGGCTACTACGGCATGGGCAACTGCGGCGACGAGTTTCTCGCTTCCGCCGCCATCGGCCTTTTAAAGCGGAACGGTCTGTCTTCCGACGAGATTGTCATGCTGTCGGGCAATGTCCCCGAAAGCGAGGCCCTGCACGGCGTCCGCGCCTTTGATCGCTGGTCGCTGAAGGAAATCATCCGCGCCGCGAGACAAAGCGAGACGTTTCTGCTGGGCGGAGGCGGGATATTTCAAGACAGTTCCAGCCTGATCAGTCCTTGGTATTACTGGTGCGTCATGGAGATTGCCTCGCTGTGCGGCTGCCGGCTCTGGGCCGTCGGGCAGTCAATCGGCCCCCTGCGCAGCCGCGTGTCCCGCGCGTTGGCGGGAAACGCCTTTTCCAAGTGCGGGGCGGTCATGGTGCGCGACCGGCATTCCAGCGATTTTCTCGGCGGCGCGTGTTCGCTCGCCGACGACTTGGTACTGACGCTCGCGGCCGAACCGTCCGCGGCGGAAAGACGCGACGTTCTCGTCAATTTCCGGCCCTGCGGCGGAGGTCTCGTCGAAGAAGCGGCGCAGCGCTTTTCTCAGTTGCCCTTTCCGCAGGGGGCCCGCGCCGTCGGCGTCGCCATGAGCGTCGAAGACGCCGGCCTGATGGAGCGTCTGTGCGCGAACGGGCGTCTGAAGCTCGACGAACTGGTGCTCTGCACGGCCGCCAACTGGAACGACGTCTTTTCGCGCGGCGCGTACGCGTGGGGAATGAGACTTCATTTCGGAGTTCTTTGCTTGAAACGGCGCGTTCCCTGCGCGCTCGTGCCCTACGACCCGAAAGTCGGCGATTTCGCCGCCCGCTGGGGCGCGTCTCCGTGGGACGAAGACGGCGCTCTTCCGAGGCCGTGGCTGAACGAATCGGAGCTTGAAATCGCCGTCGAACGGACGACTTCCGAGTTCGGCGAGTGTTTTAAACGCGTCATGTCCCGCTGAATGTGGTATGATAAGCGCCGGAATCCTTTTTAGGAGGTGCAAACTGTGGAGATCCGCATTAACGGATTGACAAAAATTTTTCCTCCGAACATTCAGGCTCTCAGCGATATTTACCTTGAAATAGCCGAGGGTGAGTTTGTATACCTGATCGGCACGACCGGTTCCGGCAAGACGACTCTGATGCGAGTGCTGACGCGGGAAATCCTGCCGACGCGCGGTCAGGTGATAATCGACGGCATGGATCTGCGCCGCCTGTCGACGTCCAGTCTCCCGTACTTCAGACGCGACATCGGCGTCGTCTTCCAGGACTACAAGCTTCTCCCCCACCTGACAGCGTGGGAGAATGTCGCCTTTGTGCTCGAGGCGTGTGGTGTGCCGCGCGCCGAAACGCGCGACAGGACCGACGACGTTATCGACAAGGTCGGATTGTGGAACCGCCGCGGCCTGAAGCCCGATCAGCTGTCGGGAGGCGAACAGCAGCGCGTGGGCATCGCGCGGGCCATTGTCAACGCGCCGCGGCTTTTCCTCGCCGACGAGCCGACGGGCAACCTCGACGTGCGCACCGCCGATTACGTGATGCGTCTGCTGCTCTCGATTCACGCCGCCGGAACGACCGTGATCGTGGCCACGCACGATCAGCATTTGGTTGACTCGTACCGTCAGCGTGTCGTCGAGCTTCACGCGGGCAGGCTCGTGCGCGACGAACGAGAGGGGAGGTACAGTCTCAGTGGGGACCTCTAGATACATCATCCGCGATACATGCCGGCTCTTTTCCCGACACTGGGGACTGAGCCTGCTGACGCTCTTCACGGCGGCCGCCGTGTTCTTTCTCGTCGGGGGAAGCGGGCAGCTCGCCCTCTACGCCACGAAGATCTCTCAAAACGTCCAGAGCAGCCTGATCCTCCAGGCCTATACAGAAAGCGAGAAAGCGACAAACGCGGTCCGCGACGCCCTTGCGGGCAGTCCCGACATCGCCGAAATCCGCATCGTCTCGCCGCAGGACGCGCTTGAAGTGCTGCGCGCCAAGCTCGGCACGCAGGCGCAGTCGCTGGCCCCGGGCGATTCCGTCTCACTGCCGTGGACCGTCGAGATCAAGCTGCGCGACGCTTCCAAGAGCGGCGAACTGGCGCACCGGCTCTCGGGGATGAGCGAAGTGGAGGAGATCATGTACGCCGGCAATCTCGCCGAAAGGCTGTCAAAGATCTCTTCGCTGATCAACCGCATCGCCCTGACGATCGTCGTCATCGCGCTCCTCGTCACGGGTCTTGTGTTCTACAACATGATCCGCATCGGCATCTACTCAAAGCGTCAGGAAATTTCTGTGATGCTGCTGGTCGGTTCGACGCGCTCCTACGTGGCGGCCCCGTTTGTGCTTCACGGGATGCTGCTCGGCTTTTTCGGCGCGGTGATCGCCGTCGTGTTCCTCCACTACGGACAGGCCTATCTCCTTGAGACGGTCGACGACGCGCTGCCGTTTTTGCACGTCCAGCTCCAGTGGCGCGAGGTCCTGCTGATGAACGAGATTCTCCTTGTCGTCGGCCTGACCATGGGCTGGCTTTACAGTTTCTGGGCCGTCCGCCGCTACATCAGACAGGCGGCGAAGCCCCTCTGATCGCGCGTCATGGTTACTCTGCTTAAACGGTTCGCGCTTTGTGTCCTTTTGTGTCTGGCGTGCTCCAGCGCGGCTTTCCCCGCGACGATTGACGAGCGCATCTCCGAACAGAAAAAGCAGCTGGCGCTGCTGAACAAGCGCGTGCGGTACCACACGCAGGAGCTGGCGCAGGCAAAAAAGAAGGAAAAGAGTTATCTGCGCGAACTGTCGATGTTCGACCACAGCGTGAAACAGTCGGAGGAGCAGATCGAACTTCTCGACCTTGAAATTCAGAAGAACGAAGAGGACATCGCCAAGCTGGGACGCGACATCGAAGAGCGTCAGACGAAGATCGGGCAGCTGCGGCAGCAGCTCGCGAAACGTTACGCCGCCATCTACAAGTACAGCGGCGTCGCGGATTTGAACGTGATGCTTTCCGCCTCCGATCTGTCGGAACTGAGCACGCTGATGTATCTTCTCAGGAGATTGAACCGTCAGGACGAGCAGACCGTCGAACGGCTGCGGACGGAGCGCATCGCGCTGGAAAAAGACAAGCTGGAGCAGGAAAAGGCACAGGGCGAACTGCTGCTCCGCCGCCGTCAGCGCGAGCGCGAGCGCGAGACCAACACGCGCGCGGGAGCGCAGCGCCGTGAGCTGCTCGAACGCCTCGACAAGGAAAAACACGTGCATATCGCCGCGATGGAGGAGCTCGAAGAGGACGCAAAGGCGCTCCAGAAGAAGGTCGACGACCTCATTAAAAAGCGCGCCGCCGAGCGGGAGGCCGCGCAAGCGGCCGCGAAAAAGGACAACCGGCCGAGCGCGCCTGTCCTCGCGCACAAGGGAAAGTTTATCTGGCCCGTCCCTCAGCGGCGCATTACGAGCAGTTTCGGAATGCGCGTTCACCCCAAATTCCGTACCAAGATCCAGCACACAGGGATCGACATCGGGTCGCCCAAGGGCACGCCGATCAAGGCGGCGGGAGCGGGGGAAGTGATCTTCACCGGCTGGCTGCGCGGATACGGGCAGGTCGTCATCATCGATCACGGCAGCGGCTATTCGACGGTCTACGCCCACATGAGCAAGATTTTGACGGAAGACGGCGCGTCCGTAAAGACGGGAACGGTCATCGGACAGGTAGGCCAGACGGGAGTGGCGACAGGGCCGCATCTCCACTTTGAAGTCCGCGTCAACGGCAAGGCCCAGAATCCCCTGAAGCACCTGTAGCGGCCGGAGAATCCGTCCCCCGCCGGAAGGAGTTACATGAAAAGTTCAAAAAGATACAGGGATATTATTCTTGGAATACTCGCCGGAATGACCATGGCGGCGGCGGTTCCGGCGGTCAATGCCGCGCGGAGAGACATCGGCCAGGTCGCTCCGTTCTCGCCCGACGCGCTCTGGCTGCTGAAACAGGCCCGCGTGATCGTCGAGGCGTATCAGGTCGACGCCGCCAGCAACGACATCGAAGAAAGTTCGATGGTGCACGGCGCCATGCGCGGCATGCTGAGCGCGTGGAAGGATCCCTATACGCGGTTCCTTGATCCCGAACAGCTCGAGGAGGAGAAGGCCGCGCTCGAGGGCTCGTTCGGCGGGCTCGGCATCAACATCGCGAGCAGGGACGGGAAAATTCTGGTCATCAACCCGATCGAAGGCACGCCCGCCGACCGCGCCGGCATCCGCCCCATGGACGAGATCGTGCGGGTCAACGACGACATCATCATAGGCTGGGAGCTTGACAGAGTGGTCAAACAGCTTCGCGGCGACCCGGGGACGGAAGTCTCCATAGGCGTCCGCCGTCCGAACGAGTCGAAACTGTTCGACTTCAAGATCGTCCGCGACACCATCAAGATCGAAACGGTCGACTCGGAAATGCTCGACGGCAAAATAGGCTATATCCGTCTGCGCCAGTTCATCAAGACCAGCGCGCCCGACGTCGGCAGGGCGGTCATCAAACTGAAGAACGACGACGCGCGCGGGCTGA
The DNA here is from genome assembly GCA_964520485.1 of uncultured Synergistaceae bacterium. Classification (GTDB taxonomy): domain Bacteria; phylum Synergistota; class Synergistia; order Synergistales; family Dethiosulfovibrionaceae; genus Pyramidobacter. The sequence continues at coordinate 11,513 of CAZFNC010000012.1, forward strand.
TCCTTGACTTGCGCAACAACGGCGGCGGGCTTCTCGACTCGGCCCGCGACATCTGCGATCTGTTCATCGACGGTGGGCTTGTCGTTTCCACGAAGGGCCGCGTCGAGTCGGCGAACGAGGAGTTCTACGTCCACGACGGGGTGTTGACAAAGCTTCCTCTCGTCGTGCTCATCAACGAAGGCAGCGCCAGCGCTTCGGAGATCGTTTCCGGCGCGCTGCGCGACAGGAACGGCACGCTTCTGATCGGCGCGAAGAGCTTCGGCAAGGGGTCTGTGCAGGTGCTCTTCAACCTTTCCGACGGTTCGGGAATGTTTGTCACGACGGCGCGGTACTTCACGCCTAACGGCCTGTGCATCGACAAAGTCGGTCTTTCTCCCGACATTTACGTGAAGTCCGTCTGGAGCGACGAAGATCTCGAACCGGCTTCGGCCGACGCGGCCCCTCGCGCCGACGCGCCGACGGAAGCGGCGAGCGGCAAAGCTCCCCCTGCCGAGGTGCGTGAACCGGCCGGGTTGGCCGACGCCGTCGAAAAGAGCGAGGATCCTCAGCTTGAAAGAGCGCGGCAGACGCTGCTGCGCCTGATCGCCGGTGAAAAGCCCGAATCGCTGCGCGATCCCATGCCCGTCGTCTCCGCGGAAACGGCCGCCGCCTCGGACGACATCTCTCCCGCCGGCGAAAACACCACTTCGGGCGACGTGACGGAACAGGATTCTCCCGAACGGGGGGCTGCGCCACGAAAGGAATGAACAAAAGCCGGTTTCTGCTGGCCATGGCCATGGCGCTGTCTCTGGCCGTCCTCTTCCTCGCGGCAGGGGAACTGATCAGGAAACCGGACGGAGAGAGCGAAAACAGACTTCCTGTCGCCGCTGAGTCGGCCGGCGGCGTCACGGAAAGCGCCCCTCGCGGGGAAATCCCGCCGGTGCCGGTACCTCTTCCAGCCCCGCCGGACACGCGCGAAGCGGAGCCGGAGAAAGTCGTCACAGAAAAACAGCCGACCGCGCCCGAACCGGCGCGCGACGAAAAGAAAGAGGGCGCGAATCGCCCGCGACTGGCGCTCATTATCGACGATTTCGGCTACAGCACGAACATCGCCTCGCGCATTTTGGCGCTGAAAATTCCCGCCACGTGGGCAGTCATTCCCGACGCGCCCCGCAGCGAGGCGATCGCGAAGATGGCGGCCGAGAATGGCCAGCCCTTTATCCTCCACATCCCCATGCAGGCGATCGGGGACGCGGAGGAAAGCCGTCAGTTCAAGATCGGCGTGAACACGTCCGCCGCAGCTATGGAAGCGTACGTCGCTGAACTGCGGCGGCGTTTCCCGAAGGCGATCGGGGCAAACAATCACCGCGGTTCCCGCGCGACTTCAGATCCCTCGACCATGCGGCGGTTTATGAGCGTATACGCCTCGACAGGGTGGGGGTTTGTGGACAGCAGGACGACGGCTAAATCGACGGCTGAAAAGATCGCGAAGGCGCATCGCGTCCCCGTCGTGCGCAGCAACTTTTTTATCGACGGCACGACGGATCTGGCGACGATGAAAAGCCGTTTCGCAAAAGCCCTGAACCTTGCGAAAAAGCGGGGATTCGCCGCGGCGATCTGCCATGCGAGAGAAAAGACAGTGCCGTTTCTCACATATCTGAGCACGCTCGACACAACTCCCGTCGTCCTTGTGACGGTGGACGAGCTTTGGAGACGGCACGATCCTTCCAAGGAGGAAAGAGAATGAAAGGCAAGATAGAAGCTCTGATCGGGGCGCAGTGGGGAGACGAAGGAAAGGGACGCGTCGTCGATTCCATCGGCTTGAAAGTGGATGTTTTTGCCCGCTATCAGGGCGGCGCCAACGCGGGGCATACAGTGTACGTGGACGGCGAGAAATACGTTTTTCGCCTTCTTCCTTCGGGAATGCTCTATCCGGGCAAGACCTGCGTTATCGGCAACGGCGTCGTCGTCGATCCGGAGCAGCTCCTGAACGAGTTGCGCGAGCTGCGGGAGAAGGGGAAGGATCGAGCCTGCCTCCGCGTCAGCGGCGCCGCCCATGTGGTCATGCCATATCATAAGCTCTTCGACAGGCTTCAGGAAGAATCCCGCGACGGCGACCATAAGATCGGCACCACGGGACGCGGCATCGGGCCGTGTTACGTCGATAAATACACGAGGATCGGCATCCGCGTTGAAGACATCCTGGATCCGCACGTCCTGCGGGAAAAGCTGGGCATCGCGCTCGCAGAGAAGAACCGTATCCTCTCGGGCGTCTACGGCAGAGAACCCCTCGCGCTCGACCCGATCTACGATCAGGCGCTGCAGTGGGGAAAGGATCTCGCCCCTTACGTCGCCGACGTTTCCGCCGAGCTCACCGAAGCGCTTGAAGGCGGGCAAACGGTGCTCCTTGAGGGCGCCCAGGGCACGCTGCTCGACGTCGATCACGGGACGTATCCGATGGTGACAAGCTCGAATCCCGTTTCATCGGGAGGCTGCATCGGCCTCGGAATCGGCATGAAATACGTGGACCGCGTCATCGGCGTCGCCAAGGCGTATTTGACGCGCGTGGGTTCCGGACCGTTCCCGACGGAAAATTTCGGCGCGGAGGGCGAAGAGATGCGCCGCCGCGGCGGCGAGTTCGGCGCCGTGACGGGGCGTCCGCGCCGCTGCGGATGGCTCGACCTCGTCGCGCTGCGCTATGCCGTGCGCGTCAACGGTTTCACCTGTCTTGCGCTGACGAAGCTCGACATCCTCTCGGGGTTCGGCGAGATCAAGGTCTGCAATTCCTATACGTGCGGCGGCTCTGTCCTGAAGAACTTCCCTTCTTCGGCCGCGAAACTCGAAAAAGTTGTACCTGTGTATGACACGCTTCCGGGCTGGAACGAGGACATCTCCTCGGCTCGCACGTATGAAGACCTGCCGGCGAACGCCCGGGCTTACGTGGAACACATTGAAAAGGTCACTGGCGTGCCGGTTGTCATGATCGGCGTGGGGCCGGAGAGAACGCAGATGATCCTGCGCGGACTGTAGTTTTTCGCGGAAAGACGCGGCCCAACAGCATATCTTTCGGGAAACGCGGGAAACCGCGGCGCGAAACGCTTTACGCGCGTGCGCGGCGGACATGAAACCGCCGCGAGGGACGCGCCGACTGCGCGTCGAAAGCGCACAGCGCCCTTGGCGGCGCCTTTTTAAGCAGCCGGAAGACGCGCGCGGCAGCGGGTCCTTTGATCGACGAAAAGAGCCGCGTTTCCCCCGAAGGGAAACACGCCGCTTTGAAAGGTACGGAACGGCGTCTGACGCAAGCGCGCTTATCCCCTGAACGGGGCGCGGATGGAGGCTTGGCCATTGAACAAACTGAAAGTTAAAATTCTGGAGTCGCTGAAATCGGTCGCGCCGATCTCGCTGCTCGTCATCGCCCTCAGCGCGCTGGTCGTGCCGATGCCCGCCGAGACGCTGATGATGTTCCTGTGCGGGGCGGTGCTGCTGGTGATGGGGATGGGTTTTTTCTCGCTCGGGGCGGACATGTCGATGATGCCCATGGGCGAAGGCGTCGGCAAGCAGATAACGCTCGTGAGGCGTCTGGCCTTTTCTGTGCCGGTCTGCTTCATGCTGGGCATGATCACGACGATCGCCGAGCCTGACCTCCAGGTGCTCGCCCGGCAGGTTCCGTCAATTCCCGACATGACGCTGATCCTGATGGTCGCGGCCGGCGTCGGATTTTTCCTCGTCGTCGCGATGCTGCGCCCTCTTTTTAAGTTCAACCTTTCGCGTCTCCTGCTCCTTCTCTACGGACTCCTCTTTTTGCTGACGTGTTTTGTGCCTTCGGGGTTTATTCCCGTCGCCTTTGACGCGGGCGGCGTGACGACGGGGCCGATCACGGTGCCTTTCATCATCTCTCTGGGCGTCGGCATGGCGTCGATGCGATACGACAGCTCTTCTCAGGAAGACAGTTTTGGTCTCGTCTCGCTGTGCAGCATCGGCCCGATCCTGATGGTCATGATCCTCGGGCTGATGTACAACCCCACAAATGCGGCTTCCGCAGTGCCCGAAGGATCTGTCCGCATTTCGACTTCGGTCGAGATCGCCGCGCATTTTATCGGCGCCGCCCCTGTGTTTATCCGCGAGGTGGCGCTGGCGCTGCTGCCTGTGATCTCGTTCTTCATCGCCTTTCAAGGGTACTTCGCGCTTTTCCGCCACACCGTACTGGTGCGCATCGCCGTCGGCGTCGTCTACACGTTCATCGGTCTCGTCCTGTTCCTGACGGGAGTCAACGTCGGCTTCATGCCGGCGGGACATTTCATCGGCAGGACGCTGGCGGAGTCCTCGTACCGCTGGGCGCTGCTCCCTATAGGCTTTATCATCGGTTATTACGTGGTCGACGCCGAGCCTGCCGTGCACGTGCTGAACAAACAGGTGGAGGAGATCACCGGCGGCGCGATTTCGAGCGGGGCTATGCACGTCAGCCTGGCATACGGGGTCGCCGCGGCCGTCGCGCTGGCGCTGTTCCGTTCGCTCACAGGCGTCTCCATCTTCTGGCTCGTGCTGCCCGGTTACGCGCTGGCGCTGACCATGACGTTCTTCGTGCCGCCGCTGTTTACGGGCATCGCTTTCGATTCCGGCGGTGTGGCAAGCGGTCCCATGACGGCGACGTTCCTGCTGCCCCTCGCGATGGGGGCGTGCGAGGGCGCGGGCGGCAACGTGATGACGGACGCGTTCGGCGTGGTTGCCATGGTGGCGATGACGCCGCTCATTTCGATTCAGATTCTCGGCCTCATGTACAGTTGGAAACTTCGCAGGGCATCGGAGAACGCCAACGCCCCCGAGCCTCTCAACCGCTTTGCCGTGATCGACTACGCGCCGGAGGTGATTGACGCCCATGAATAACGAACTGCCCGTGATGGAGCTGATGGTGACGATCGCGGACCGCACCCGAAACACGCAGGCGATGCAGTTCTTTCGGAGCCGCAACGTCTCGATAACGCTTTCCCTCTGGGGCCGGGGGACGGCGAGCACAGAGATCATGGATCTTCTCGGCATCACAGAAAAGACGAAGGTCGTCGTGTTCAGCCTCATACCGCGAATATGGAAACCCGCGCTCATCACAAAAATATCCGACGAGATGCAGCTGCGCAACGCTGGACGCGGGATCATCTTCACGATCCCGCTTTCGTCGGTGACGCAGGGGATTCCCTCCCGCTACGCTGCGGCCGTGAGTGAAAAGAAAAACGAGGAGAGGGTCATGTACAATCCAAGCGACAAAGATTATGAGCTGATCATCATCGGCATGGAAGACGGGCTTGCCGATACGGTCATGAACGCGGCGCGCGCGGCAGGCGCGCGCGGCGGCACAGTGATGAAAGGGCGCGCTGTCGCGGACGAAGAGACGGAAAGCTTCTTCGGCCTGAAACTCTATGAAGAGGTGGAACTTCTGGCCATCGTCGTCGAGAAGCCGATCAAGTCGCCGGTCATGCGGGCCGCCGCGGCCGTGCTGAAGGAAAAATCCCCCGAGAAAAGCTATATCCTGTCCGTGCCCGTGAGCGACATCGTCGGCATCGGCGCGGATCCGGCCGTTCTAAATCCAAAATAGCCCCGCGAACGAAAGGCCGGTCTCTTATCGGAGGCGCCATTTTTGCATGTCTCGCCGCCCGCGCGTCTCACGTCATTTTGCGTTCATCGATGTGCTATAATCAAACGGTCTTGCCGGAAAACACGGCGTTTGGGACGCTTTGATCGCCCTTCGGATTGCTGGAGGACATAAACGCCGCCGTACGGCACTACGGCACGTCGCGGTTTGGGTGGTCGCCGGTCTCCGCGCTTTCGGCTTTCCAACGGCATATTCGCCCGCGGGTCGTGACACGACGGGCGCGGCGTGAGCAAAAAAGAGCGCTCGGGGAAGGAGGGCCGCCTGTATGCTTCAGTTACGAAACGGGCTTGAACTGCTGGCGCCCGCCGGAAACTGGGAAGCTCTTGAGGCAGCCGTGAACAGCGGCGCCGACGCCGTCTATCTGGGCGGCAGAAGTTTCGGGGCGCGGGCGTACGCCGACAACTTTGACCGCGACGAATTGACCAGGGCCGTCAGGTTCGCGCACCTCCGCGATGTGAAGATATATGTGACGGTCAACACGCTCGTTGACGACTCGGAGATGGAAGATCTGGCGGATTACCTGATCTTTCTCAGCAACTCCGCCGTTGATGCCATCATCGTGCAGGACATGGGCGTGGCGAGGCTGGCCCGCCGCGTTGTCCCCGATCTGCCGCTTCACGCGAGCACGCAGATGACTGTAACAAACTCCGCGGGCGTGCGCTTCGCGGCAAAAAACGGGATCGTCCGTGTCGTGCCGGCGCGCGAGCTGACGCTTGCAGAATTGAAAAGCGCGGCGGAGCAGGGCGTCGAAATCGAGGCGTTCGTCCACGGCGCTCTGTGCGTCTGTTACTCGGGACAGTGCCTGATGAGCAGTCTGATCGGCGGACGCAGCGGCAATCGCGGCGGCTGCGCGCAGCCCTGTCGAATGCCCTATACGCTTGAGGACGCGCAAGGCCGGAACGTCCTGGCGGGAAGGGGCGCCGGACCGTATCTGCTCAGCCCCAAAGACCTGAACACGATCGACCTTTTGCCGCGGCTGATCGAGTCGGGAGTCTGTTCGTTCAAGATCGAGGGACGCATGAAGCGGCCCGAGTACGTCGCTGTGGTCACGGGCGTCTATCGCCGAGCGATCGACAGCTGGCTGCGGGGAAAGTACGGCGTGAGCGGGCGCGACAGGCGCGATTTGGAACAGATCTTCAGCCGGGGCTTTACGACGGCATACCTGAACGGGAATCAGGGCAAGGACATGATGAGCGACGGACGCCCCGACAATCGCGGCGCCGCGATCGGAAAGGTGGCCCGGGTGCTGCGTTCACGCGGCAGGGCGGTTCTCCGGCTCGAAGGCGGACTGCGCCGAGGCGACGGCTTGGAGTTCTCCTCGAAAAGCGGTGTGTCGGTCGGGATGACCGTCACAGCGCTTGAACGTGACGGCAGACGCGTGACGGAAGCGGCCGCGGGCACGGAAGTCTGCGTGGAGCTGCGGCGCGGCGTCAGGGAGGGAATGTCCGTTTACAGGACGCAAGATGCCGATTTGACGGCGCGCGCCGCGATGTTTTTCGGCCAAAGGAACGCGCGCCGTGTTCCGGTTCACGTCTCGGTGACGGCGCGGCTCGGTTCGCCGCTTGAGGTCGTCGCGCGCGACGCACGGGGCCGTTGCGGGCGCGGCGTCACGTCGTTCGCGGCGGAAAAGGCGCTTTCGCGTCCGCTTGACGAACAGGCGGTCCGAGCTCTGGTCGGCAGGCTGGGAACGACCGCTTACGCGCTGGACACTCTCTCCGTTTCTCTCGACGAGGGAATCATCGTTCCCGCGAGCGAGATCAACGAGGCGCGCCGCCGCGCCTGTCAGGAACTGGACTGCGCGCGGCTGAACTCTTTTCCGTCGGAAAGACGCCGGCGAGTCGAAGCGGCAGGCGCAATCTCGCCGCCGCGGACGCCCGTCGCCGCAGCGTCCGCGATCGAGAGGCCGCTGCCCTCGCTTTCCGTGTGGGTTGACACGGCGGAAAAAGCCCGCGCGTCTCTTGAGGAGGGCGCCGACTGGATCGTCTTCGGCGGCGAATGTTTCGCGCCAAAAGCCCTATCCCCTGACGATTACGCTCAAACGGCGGAACTGGCGCACCGCTGCGGTAAAAAATGCGCTTTCGGCACGCCGCGCGCGGTCAAAGAAACAGAGATGGACGGCATCGCGGAACTCTGCCGACGGCTGCCCGAACTGGGAGCGGACGCGCTGTGCGTACACAACGCGGGCGTCTGGCAGCAGGGCCGCGAACTGGGCGTGGACGTGCCGCTGTGGGCGGACATGAGCTTGAACATCTTCAACAGTCAAAGCCTGTTTTTCTGGAAGGAAAACGGGGCTTCCGGCGCGACTCTTTCGGCCGAACTGAACCTGAACCAGATCACCCGCCTGGCGACGGCCGGTATCCTGCCCGTGGAGTGCCATGTCCACGGCCCTGCCGAGATGATGGTCTCCCAACACTGCGTGGGAGGAAGCCGACTGGGCGGCGTCGGCAGAGGGGCGTGCTCGTTCCGCTGCCGTGAGGAACTTTTTTTGGTCGACCGCAGGGGAGCCCGTTTTCCTCTGCGCGGCGACCAGTACTGCCGCATGCACGTGTTCAACTCGCGGCCGCACTGTCTCCTCGACAGCGTGACACGATTAACGCGGTCGGGGGTCTCGCGTCTTCGCGTCGACGCCAGAACGTACGGCGAAGATGAAGTACGGATCGTCGTGCGAAACTGGCGGGCCGCGCTTGACGGGCGCCGATTTGAAACGCCCGCGCCGGGAACGTTCACGCACGGCCATTTCAACCGAGGCGTCCTCGGCCCCTCCCCGCCGCGGGCGAAACCACAGAGACCGTGACCGGCGCCCCGTTCGCTGTTTGAGGCATTTCTACGCAAAGGAACGTCCGACATGCAGAATTTCTACTGGTATCTGATCTGCGCCCTGTCAAAAATTTTCTGTTTCCTGCCGCACAGGGCGGCCGTGCGCCTGGGCAGCTTCCTAGGGAGCGTGATGTGGCTCGTCTGCCGAAAGAAAGTCGACAAGGCCGAAAGACGCTGCGTGCGCGTTCTCGGCGTCGGCGTCACGCTCGCGCGCGCCGTCGTGCTCGGGTCATACCGCAACATCGGCAGGGCGGTGGCGGAAACTCTGCGCCTGCCCAAAATCGCCGGCTGCGTGGAACGGTACGTCTCTTTCGAGGGACGGGAGAACCTGCAAAACGCCCTTGACGCGGGCAAAGGCGTCATCCTGCTGCTGGGACATCTGGACAACTGGGAGATCGCCAACATTTATACGTCGCGCTGGTTCCCGCTGAACGTGATCGCCGCGAATCAGCGCGATACGAGGATCAACGATCTTCTGATGAAGCTGAGAGCCCTCGGCGGCGCGCGGAACATCCAGAAAGGGCAGGGGCTGAAGGGCGCTCTTCGCTGCCTGAAAAACGGCGAGGTCCTCTGCATCCTGCACGACCAGGATGCCAGAGACCGCGGGATCGTCGTCCCCTTTCTCGGCGAACCGGCCAGCACCCCCGTCGGCATCGCCAAGCTGGCGGCGCGCTTCGGATCGGCCGTCGTGCCGGCGCACATCGTCAGGAACCCCGACGGCTTTACGCATACCATCACGTTCGAGCCGCCGCTGCGCGATCCGTGCGGAAGGGTGTTCGGCGTCGATGAAGAAGCGGCGCTGCGCGCGTGCAACGACCGCGTCGGCGCGTGGATACTCGAACACCCCGATCAGTGGCTGATCTGGCTGTATCCGCGCTGGGCAAGTACAGTACAGGGAGATCGATAAAGATGTTTTTGGGTATTGACCCGGGACGGCAGAAGTTCGGCTGGGCCCTGGCGGAGGAGAGCGGGACGTTTTGCGCGTCCGGCATCGTACCGGCGGATTCTCTGGAAACGTTCGCGCAGGCTGTCGTCGAGATGCCCGAACAGCTCGCGCAATGGCGCATCGAGGGAGAGATCCCTCTGGGGATACGCATCCGCAAGGCCTACTGCGGCGACGGAACGGGACATGCCGTCTATCTGGAGACACTGCTCGCCTGGCGGCTTGACGTTGAACTTGTGCGGGAGACGAACACGACGCTGGAGGCCCGCGACTTGTACTGGAAAATGCACCGTCCGCGCGGACTGCGGCGGCTGCTTCCGCTTTCACTGCAGACGCCTCCGCGGTGCATTGACGATCTGGCGGCGTACTGCATCCTGCGCCGCGCCGTCGGCGAATAGGAAAAACGTAAAGCGCCCGGCGCCGACAGAATTCGGCGCCGGGCGCTTTACGGACTGTTCGCGCGCGACGGTTACCGCGCGATGATGACAGCGCCGTTCGGGCTGAACGAGGCTTTGACGGCGCTGCCGTCGGCGAGAACGGGCGTGCCGGGCAGGAAGGGGACGGAAAGTTCAAGCTTTTCGGATGCCCCTTCGAGCGCTAGGCGGGCCTGGTAGTCGAGACGATCGCCCTCAAACAGGCAGTGATCGACGACGATCGGCAGAGCGTTGTCGCTTTCGGCGAAACTGAGGTTTTCGGGGCGGACGATCAGCAGCGCGCTGCTCCCCGCCGCCGGAGGAGTCTGTTTCCCGAGCCGCGCGCGCACGCGTGCGCCGTGAGATTCGAAGACGCCCAGTTCCCCTTCCCGCGCGACCAGGACGCCGTGGATCAGGTTGGCCTGGCCGATGAAGTCGGCGACGAACGCCGAAGCCGGATCGGCGTAAATCTCCATCGGCGTGCCGACCTGTTCGATCCTGCCGCGGTTCATGACCATGATGCGGTCAGACATCGTGAGCGCCTCTTTCTGGTCGTGTGTGACGTAGAGGCACGTCAGCGAAAGTTCCCTCTGGATGCGGCGGATCTCGGACCTCATGTGGATGCGCAGTTTGGCGTCGAGGTTCGAAAGAGGCTCGTCCATGAGCAGCAGGGAAGGACGCAGCACCAGCACGCGGGCGAGGGCGACACGCTGCTGTTCTCCCCCGGACAGCTGGTTGGGGTACCGGTCCTCGGCCTTTTCGAGACCGACAAGCGCCAGCCCCTCGCGCACCTTGCGGGCGATATCGGTTCTGTTTTCACCGCGCACGCGCAGACCGTAAGCCACGTTGTCGAAAATCTTCATGTGCGGGAAGAGCGCGTAGTTCTGGAACACGAAGCCGATGTTGCGCTCGTTGGCGGGCATATCGGTGATGTCGCGGTCGCCCATGAGGATTTTCCCCGACGTCGGCATCTCGAACCCTGCGACCATACGCAGCGTCGTCGTCTTGCCGCAGCCCGAAGGTCCGAGGAACGTCAGGAACTCGCCTGTGCTGACGGACAGATTGGCGTCGCAGACGGCGCGGAACTCTTCTCCGTCTTTCATGAATACTTTATTGACATTGTTCAGCGTGAGCGAAACAGACATTTAACGAACGCCTCCTCCGGAATTGCCCGTGCGGCACAGCAGCTTCGCCAAAAGCGCCATGACACCGCTGGCGATGAATACGAGAATAATCAGCACGATGGAAAACGCGCAGGCCTGCGCGAACTGAAGCTCTGTCATGCACTCGAGGATGCGCGTCGTGATCAGGCTCCACCGCACGGAGACAAGGAAAATCGTGGCGCTGATGGCCGTCATCGAGTGGATGAACAGGTAGCGCATTCCCGACAGCACGGCGGGCAGCACGAGCGGCAGCGTGATCTTGCGGAACGTCCGCGCCGATGAAGCTCCGAGGCTGGCCGAGGCCTCCTCGATCGACGGATCGATCTGCTGCAGCGCCGCGATGACGTTCCTGATGCCGGCGGAATCGTAACGGAACACATACGAAGCGACCAGGATCGTCACCGTGCCCGTGAGGACCAGCGGCTTGTCGTTGAACGCCACCACATAGGCGATGCCCACGACCGTGCCCGGCAGCGCGAAGTTGAGCATGGAGACCGTCTCGAGCGTCTTGTGCCCCTTCACTTTCAGCCGCTCCGTGGCGTAGCCGACAAGCACCGACAGCAGCGCGCCGATGGGCGTGCCGACGCAGGCGATGATGAGCGTGTCATAGATCGCCTTGCGCCCGAAGTCGAACACGTAGGCGTAATTTTCAAGGGTCAGCGTGTTGTCGATGCCCCAGACGCGGACGACAGAACCGATGAAGATCAGGGCGTAGATGTAGAGGATAAAGACGACGATAAACGTCAAGAAAGCCAGCAGGATCGCCGTCGGAACGGTTCCCGGACCCTTGACTGCGCTGCGCCCTCCCGTTTTGCCCGAAACCGTGATAAAGCTCTTTTTGCTCAGCCAGTGGTACTGAAGGCCGTAGACGATGAGCGCGGGCACGAGCAGCATGAACGAAAGCGCCGCGCCGCCCTTGAGGTCGTACATGCCCGTGATCTGGAGATAGGCCTGAGTGGGCAGGACGGGGAAACTGTGGCCGGCCAGCACCAGAGGCGTGGCAAAATCGGCCAGCGAACACGCGAAGACGAGAAGGAACGCGTTTGCCAGCCCGGGGGCGGCAAGCGGCAGCGTCACTGTGCGGAAGACGCGGAGCGGCGAAGCGCCCATCGAGTAGGCGGCGTCCTCAAGGTTGGAATCGATGCGGCTGAGAATCGTCGTCAGCGTCATGAAAGCGACAGGATAGAACGTCAGCGTTTCCGAGATGAACGTGCCCCAGAACCCGTAAAAGTTGAAATCCTGAAGACCGAAGAGATTGATCAGAATCCCGTTGGGCCCTAGGGAGAGCGTCAGCGCGATGCTGCTCGTAAACGGGGGCGAGATCAGCGGCAGCATCGACACGCCCGTGAGCGCCAGGCTGAACCACAGCGGCAGCGACAGGCGCGTGACGGCATAGGCGAAAGCAAATCCCACCGCCGTGCCCGAGACCGCGACGGCGCCGCCGAGCACAAGACTGTTCAAAAGAGCCATGCGGTCGTACCAGTTCGTGACCACGGGAGCGAAATTGGCGAGGGAGAACGAACCGTCCACCCAGAACGCCAGCCAGAGCAAGCGGAAGGCGGGGTACAGCACGAAGATGCCGAGGGCGATCCACAGCGCGGCGACGACCGCGCGCGTCACTGGATCGAGGCGGGGACGTTCCGAAAGACTGTTTGCCACTTTTATCACCTGCTTTTTTTCATACGGTTTCCCTTTGAAACGGGCGGGACTTTTTCAAGCCGCCGGCGCCCG
>CAZFNC010000012.1:24302-32044 GCA_964520485.1 uncultured Synergistaceae bacterium
ACGGCGGCGCCGACTCGTCGACGGGAGAAAAATTTTTCGCGCGCGAGCGGAAATGGAATCGGGCGTTGTGAAGAGCCGCGGAACCCGTTTGCCAAAAAAGGGGCTTCCACAGGGAAGCCCCTTTCAGAAGCGTCGCGGAAGAACTATTTGATCACTTCGTTGATCCAGCGCTCGACGAAACGGTCGCGATTGGCGCCCTTCCATGCCACGTCGGTTTCGATCAGGTTGATGTCGGCCAGATTCAGCGCGGGCGTGTCGGATTTGACGTCCGTGCGCGTGGGAAGATAGTTGATGTGGTTGGCGACGAGGAACTCGGCAAAGCGTTTGCTCGTCAGCCAGTCAATAAAGATCTTGGCGTCATCCATATGTTTGGCGCCCTTGACGATGCCGTCGGCCTCGATGCCGAACGAGACGCCGTCCTTGGGATAGGTGATCACGACGGGATAGCCCTGCTGCTGGATGTCAAGCGCGTCGACGATGTAGAAGATTCCCGAGGCGCACTGACCTGTGGCGATGGGCATGGCTCCGCCGGCGCCGCTCTTGGTGTACATCTGAATGTTCGCGTGCAGCGCTTTCTGATATTTAAAAGCTTCGTCCTCGCCCATGACCTTCACGAGCGAGAAAACGCGCTCCGTCGCCGTTCCGGAAGTGCGGGTGTCGGCCATCTGAAGACCGTTCTTGTAGCGGGGGTCAAGCAGGTCGGCCCACGCCTCGGGGGCGTGCATGTCGTTCTTCTTGAGGAAGTTCGCGTTGGTCATGAAACACAGCGGGATGATTCCAAGCCCCGTCCAGTAGCCGTCCGCGCTGCGGAACTTGGCGGGAACCATATCGGCCTCCTTGGGAACGTACTGTTCAAAGACCCCTTCCTTGACGCCCGCCTCATACGTGTCGGCCGGTCCGCCGATCAGCACGTCGACCTGAGGATTCGCCTTCTCGGCGACCAGACGCGAAAGAGCCTCTCCGGCGGAGAACCTCATGAAGTTGACCTTGATCCCCGTATCTTCCGTAAACGCCTTTGTCACCTTCGAAACGTACTTTTCGGGCATGATCGAGTAGGCGTTAATCTCCCGCGCGGCAGACGCCGGAGCCGCCATCATGGCGAACAGACAGAACAGAGCGACAAACTTTCTCATGACAAGAACACCTTTCCTTTTGAATAAAATGAATAAAACCTTACGGCGTCAATATTATAACTTATTCATGTAGGAAATTCAAGTTGCATTTTGGAAAAGAACAAAAATTAAATGCGAAATAAAGAAGAAGCCGCCTCGACTGCGAGACGGCTTCGCCCTGTTCAATTCGCGACGCGGGAAAACGGACGCGACACTCCCGAAAATTCCCTGCGTCAGACAGCCTCTAGAGGTAAACCCCGCGCAGCTCCGTCGCGTCGGCGACGCGCTTGATCGCCGCCAGAAACGCCGCGCGGCGCATCTTGACGTTGTGCTCCAGCGAGAAGTCCCAAACGCGCTTGAAATTGTCCCTCATGATGTGGAGCAGACGATCGTTGTATTCTTTCTCCGTCCAGAAGAAACCGCCGAGATCCTGGCACCACTCGAAATACGAGCCGATGACGCCGCCGGAGTTGGCGAGGAAATCGGGCACGACGAGGACGCCCATCGCGTCGAGGATCGCGTCGGCTTCCGGCGTCGTGGGGCCGTTGGCGCCCTCGACGATGTACTTCGCGACGACGCGCTTGGCGTTCTCTTCGGTGATCGAGCCTTCCATCGCGCACGGCAGGAAAATGTCGCAGTCGCAGGACTGAATCTCGTCGATCATCTTCACGCCGGGCAGCTTTTCAAGGCCGGAGAGCAGCCTCTTGGGACTCGCGGCGGTGATCTCAAAGGCTTTTGCCACGTCGATACCGTCGGCACAGTAGTAAACGCCGGAAATGTCGCTGACGGCGACGATCTTCGCGCCCGCTTCGGCGAGCGTTTTCGCCGTGAAGGAACCGACGTTGCCGAAGCCCTGGATGGCGCACTTCATGGTCTTGATGTCCTTGCCGAGAACCTTGATCAGCTCGATGGCGCACGTAGCGACGCCCAAGCCCGTCGCGGCGTTGCGGCCCTTGGAGCCCCACATCGGGATCGGCTTGCCCGTGAAGATGGCCGGCTCAAGGCGGCCGCGCATGCGGCTGATCGTGTCCATGAACCACGTCATGACCTGACCGTTGGTGTTCATGTCAGGCGCGGGAATGTCCGTCCATGCGCCGACGACGGGCTCGATGCGCGCCGCGTAGGTGCGGCTCAGACGCATCAGTTCTTTCTGGGAAAGCTTCGTCGGATCGACGCAGACGCCGCCCTTGCCGCCTCCGTAGGGGATGCCGGCCAGCGAGCACTTCCACGTCATCATGAAAGCGAGCGCCTCGCACTCGTCAAGGCACACGTCCTGATGGAAACGGACGCCGCCCTTGGAGGGGCCGAGCGCGCTGTTGTGGGCGACGCGGTAAGCCCCGAAAACTTTTATCGACCCGTCGTCCATCTCGACGGGGAGCGCGACGCACGTTTTACGCTCGGAATAGGCGAGTATGTTGGTGATCCCCTCGTCGAGGCCCATCTCCTCGGCGGCGGCGTAGAAATTCTCGAGCGCAGTGTGAAGAAGCAGGTTGTCGGATTTGCGTTTTACCAGTGCCATATCGTACACACCTCCTGAAATTTAGCGATTGAATAATCGCCCTTTCAAAAACATGTTATGTACTAAAGCTATTGATATTTTAACACAATTTTTCGGTTCGTCCAGTATATTTTTTGTGTATACACGATATAAAAGAATCTCACGAAAGCTTTTGACACGTGAATTTGACAGATTTACTGATTTTTAGCGGAAAGCGGTTGCACGCTTCTGAAACTTTTGCTTTGTAACAAGAGAAATCTACATACAATTTATTAAATTTTTGTTATTCAGACTCGTTAAAAACCGTCAAGATGGTGTACAATAGCCGTGTTTCGCAAAGTGTATTTCCTTTTTATGAAAAATAAACGGCGTTCCCGCCGTCGAACGCGCTTGATAAGGAGAATGGACATGGAAGACGCCCTTGGCGTGTTGAAACGGTATTTCGGTTATGCCTCGTTCCGCGCGGGGCAGGAAGACGTCGTCAGGGCGCTGCTGTCGGGCCGCGACACTCTGGCCGTGATGCCGACGGGAGCCGGAAAGTCCCTGTGCTATCAGGTCCCCGCGCTGATGCGCGAAGGAGTGACGCTGGTCATATCTCCGCTCGTTTCCCTGATGAAGGATCAGGTGACGAACCTCGTTCAGAACGGCGTTAAAGCGGCCTACGTCAACAGCGCGCTGACGCCCGCTCAGATCGGGACGGTGCTTGCACGCGCAGAGCGGGGAGCGTACAGGATCATCTACGTCGCGCCCGAGAGACTGGAAAGCCCCGCGTTCCTGCGTTTTGCGCGGAACGCCGCCGTGGATTTCGTCGCCGTCGACGAAGCGCACTGCGTCTCAAAATGGGGACAGGACTTCCGCCCCGCGTACCTGAACATCGCCCCGTTTGTCGAATCGCTGCCCCGCCGTCCCGTGATGGGCGCTTTTACGGCGACGGCGACCGACTTTGTCCGCGTGGACACCTCGGCGCTGCTGGGACTGAGGGATCCCTACGTCATCGTGACGGGGTTCGATCGAAAAAATCTCTTTTACGAGGTGCGCCACCCTTCGAACAGACGCGCCGAGCTGCTGAGCATTGTCGGCGATCTCGCCGGTAAAAGCGGGATCGTCTACTGCGCGACGCGCAGAAACGTGGAAAGAGTTCACGAACTCCTCGTCGAACGCGGTTTTTCCGCCACGCGCTATCACGCCGGCTTAAGCGAAGCGGAGCGTGCCCGCAACCAGGAGGAGTTCGCCGAGGACAGGGCCGCGGTGATGGTCGCCACCAACGCGTTCGGCATGGGCATCGACAAGTCGAACGTCTCATATGTCATCCATTACAACATGCCGGGCGACATGGAAAGCTACTATCAGGAAGCCGGCAGAGCCGGACGCGACGGCACGCCCGCGAGGTGCGTCCTTTTCTGCGGCGAACAGGACATGCGGACGCAGCTGTTTTTTATCGAACGCATGGGCGAAGACTCGCGGCAGGACGCCGACACGGTCGCCGAACTGCGGAGACTCGCGCGGCGCAGGCTGGACGCGATGTACGAATACTGCTTCACGACGGACTGCCTGCGGCGGTATATCCTGAGATATTTCGGGGAAAAAGCGCCCGAAACCTGCGGATATTGCGGCAACTGCACGCGGACGCTTGAAACCGTCGATATGACGGTCGACGCGCAAAAGATTCTCTCCTGCGTCGCCCGCGCGAAGGAGTCGTGGGGAGCGAAAGTTATCGCCGACATCCTGCGCGGCAGCACGGCGGAAAAACTGCGCCGGAACGGGCTGGACAAGCTTTCGACGTGGGGGATCATGAAGGACGTGCCGGAAGGCCGCCTGCGCGACATGATCGGATTTCTGGTGAAGAGAAAGTACCTGTCTTTCAAGGGGAAGTCGTTTCCGCTGCTGCGCCTCGGCGAGAAAGCGCGGGAGATCCTCAGGGGGCAGGTTTCTCTGACGGCGGGCCTGCCCGCGATTGAGACACGCGGGGAAAGGACGGCGCTGCGCCGCGACCGTCGCGAACAACTGTCGGCGCGGACGAGGCCCGAGCTCTACGAACGTCTCAGGGAGACGCGCCTCCGGATCGCGCGGAGCAGGGGGATTCCCGCGTACATGGTCTTTTCAAACGCCACGCTTGAGGACATGAGCATGAAACTCCCCCGAAACATGGAAGAACTGCTGCTCGTCTCGGGCGTCGGCCATAAAAAAGCCGAAGAGTACGGGGAGTTGTTCCTCGAAGTCCTGCGGACGTGGAAGGACACCGGCAGGTGAGGCCAAAAGGAGCGGAAAAAGACGCACGGCGGGGGCGTCCCGTCGCCCCTGAAGTTGAGCGCATCTCGTTTTTCTCGCGGTTGGACGGGAAAAGGGGCGTGGAATCGGGGACGCGGGGAACACAAAAGCCCGAGGGCGTCTTGGAGAGCGCCCTCGGGCGGGTTGAATGAAGTCATGAAATGATGTTCTGATACGGCGTTTACGGCGGCCGGCGGAGAATCGGCCCCGCGCGGGTCTCGTTCCGAACCGCGTTTTCCGGCGACTGTCCGGAAATTGACGCCTTGACCGACCCTGACCGGCGGGAAAAAGGAAAGACGCGGCCGCATTTCGCGGCGGAGCAGGCTCGCGCCATGGCGAACCTGTCGGACGGCGCCATCGTCAAGCTGATCGCCGCCCACGAACGCGATTCCGCCGCTCCCGTGGCCGAGTACGTCAAAAGGATGAAGGACGCCCTGCGCTGAACGAGGGGCACGATCGCGGCGCACACCGCGAAAGCGGAGATCAACATCAAAATGCCGTTTCGATGTCGTTCACCGTCATGTACGTCGTCGCTTTCTCTTCCGGAAGAAACCGTTCGCGAGTTTCACGACCGTCTCATAATCGGGACAGCGGTCCGATATACGGCAAGCCACGGGGAAACAGCGGCATCGCGCGCATGCGGTCTAACGGTTTTAGCAGCCTTGATTTCGGCCGATCCGTCAGACTGAACCATGTACCAACATTGGACATCAGCGCCAACTGCTTGGTGCTCAAATTGTTATTTCAATTTACGTTCCTTAAAACAAAGACTCCCGCCGCTTTTCAGGAAAGCGACGGGAGTCTTTAGTTACTAGTTACCGTAAGGAATTAAAATTCAGCATCGCGCCACAGGAGTTCCCCGTCCTTCACGGTTGCTACGGGCTTGATCAACGAGTCGCCCTTCACCGACTGCCCCGTATAATCCGTGAAGACGGTCGGTCTGTAAAGAACCTTCAGTACGGCTATATCTGCTTGTTTTCCGACAGTCAGCGATCCGGCGTTTTCGCAGAAATTGACCACCTTTGCGGGGGCAAGCGTACAACAGTCGATTACCTGCTCAAGGCTCATACCCAACGCCATGAATTTGCTCAATACCCACGGAAGGCAACACATTTCGGGTTTTTTATATGCCCCTAGTATTGTCGTATCGGTGCTGATCGTGTTCGGTAAAAAACCTTGTTTCATCGCACAGATTGCCGTTGAGAAAGCGAAGTGTTTCCTAGCATTGCCCACGTCGAAGATAACGCCACGTTTCTGTGCGGCACGGACTTGTTCATACACCTGTCCGTCGCCGTCGAGGATGTTCAGCGCCGTATCGTTAAAACAGTGGGTCAGGATATCTCCCGGCCGGACCATTGACGCGAGCCTCGACAGGGGAATCGTCGAATCGGAAATATGAATCATCACTATTGTGCCGATTTCTTCCGCTACTTCCAACGCCGCCGTAACGGGTTCTTCCCCATAGTTCTTCATGGACTTCGAACCGATCATCAATTTGATTCCGGCAAGTTCGTCCGCGTATTTGTCAAACAGCTTTCGCAGAACATCTTTTCCTCTGCCGTCCATCAGGTTAAGGTTCATCTGGTCGGGGAATCCGTGTACGCTCAGTCCAGTACCCGAGCAATTGAGAAAGTTTTTTACGGTAACCTTTCGCAGGCACGAATAGTAGCGCTGCCTTTCGTAATCCCCCCAGCCGGCGCTTCCCGCGTCTGCCGCCGCGGTGATACCGTTTGGCAGGCAGAATGCGTCAGGGAGAACGCCTATCTCTGTATAAGGATAAAGATGCATATGCAGATCAACCAGTCCCGGCGTTACGACGCAGCCGGAGGCATCCAGTTCCTTTACCCCCTTTTTACAGACAGAAGAACCTATGGCTAAAATCTTTCCCTTGTGTACTGCGAGGTCTGCCACGCGGTCGACTCCGTTTGACGGATCGTAACCGCGTCCGTTTTTAATCAACAAATCGCATATTTCCATGTGACGATCCTTTTACCCTTATTTTGCCTTACGGGCGTCTTTTAAGTTTTTATATATCGGTTGCAAGATAGAGAGTACAGCCAGCACAAAAAACACGCAGGCAATCGGGTGTCCGAGGAAACGGTTCAGACGCATTTTGCTTAACGTCAGGACTCGTCTCAAGTTCTCTTCAAACATCGGTCCCAGAATATATCCTATGATCAATGGGGACGTCGGAATCTCCAGTTTATTGAAGACAAACGCACCGATACCAATGACGAACATCAAAATAATATCGAATGTCTTGTTGTTCGCGCCAAAACACCCAACCGCGCAAAGACTGAGGATCACAGGGAAGAGAATAAACTTGGGAATGTCCAGTAGTTTTACGAAGACTCTGATGCCGAGATATTCGAAAACAAACATCGCAATACTTGCGACAAGCAACGCCATGTACAGAGCGTAGACCACGCTGCCCGATTTGGTAAAGATAAACGGCCCCGGCGTGATCCCCTTGATCATCATGCCGCCGAGCATGATGGCCGCGACGGTGTTGCCTGGTATGCCCAGTGTGAGCATCGGAATCATACTGCCGCCGATGACGGCGTTATTCGCCGTCTCTGAGGAGATCAGCCCGTCGACGATGCCCGTACCGAACTTTTCGGGATATTTGGAGGAGTTCTTCGTCAGCGAATACGAGAAGATTCCCGCCGTGTTCCCACCGACTCCCGGCAGTATGCCGACGACGACGCCGACAATTGCCGACCTGACGATGTTGACAGTCTGCGCGAGCAATTCCTTCAAGCTGATGCCAAAACCGCGCATCGCGAAACGCTGAGGCACCATAGGGGCTTCTTTCTTGAGGAACCCGTAGTCGAAAATGTCCGCTATGGCGAACAGCCCGATCA
>CAZFNC010000013.1:0-31183 GCA_964520485.1 uncultured Synergistaceae bacterium
TTTTTTCAGCAAAATGTCGCTTGATATCGCAACAAAAAAGGCTCCCGATGATATGGGCTGTTATAAGCTTTATCATAAAGCAAAATATGGAAGTAGGCCGTGCTATGTCGGCAAAGCCGAAGATGGAATAAGAAAACGCTTTGTCCAATATTATAATGGAACGACAGCTCATTATCCATCAGCGGTTTATATTTTTCAACATCGAGATGAAATTACGGTTAGCTGGGAGGTCTGCGCGACACGTGAGGAATGCCGCGCCCTGGAAGCTAAGTGGATTCGAGAATATGCTCCTCCGTTAAACGAGAGAAGTGGGTGGAAAGGTTTCTAAGTATACGTATTTTTTGGAGGAATGGTCCTTAAAACAGTCTATGATTGTGGCCTGACAAGATTCAAATCATCCTGATTCTTTCGTGTCTTCATTTTTTACCTTGACATGTCATTCTGTCGAGATTTTTTAATTATACGTAAGTTGGGGAAACAATACACGTCATCATATTTAGAATTCTCGTCTATGAAGGAAAAAGCTGAAATCAGTCCGACTGATTCGTTCAATTGGCCTGATCTAGATAGAACAGAAGAAACAGGTGGACAGAAGGGGAGATCAGCTACTACCATGCGCGTCTCGGCAGTTATGTATTCTCGCTCTAAGATACAGCGATCCGTTTCTCGGGGGAGTCGATCGTTGTCCTCTCTTTAAGTTTTCTTTTGTACGCTTTTACGACAAGGACAGGCGTTTCACAATCGCGAGAGACATGTGCATTACCTAAAACCTATATGACAAAGAACTGAAAAGTGGATAATCCCAAGATCTGTTTTCAGCGACAAAACGGAAATCATAGAAATTCCTTCCATGAAGGACTTTACAAGTCTGAATTCGGTGTTATAATTTCTCCGTATTCGACGGGCCGCTAGCTCAGTTGGTCAGAGCACTCGGCTGATAACCGAGAGGTCAGAAGTTCAAATCTTCTGCGGCCCACCAGCGTACAAAGTCACGACGAATGTCGTGGCTTTTTCTTTATCCCTCTGATTTCGTGATTCTATGAAATAAGTGTACCTTTTTTCGTTATTGCACTTTTTACCAATGGCAAAATGTCGTAATTCTGCTATAGTATAGAGTATCATTCTTTTTATCCGTCTTCGGGACGGTGAAATGGACCGATGACAGAGGCATGTTGTTCTTTCCGGTCTCGAATGAATTTTTACGTTGAATGAGCGGAGCACATGAATGATTCTCGTTGACATGCATTTTCACAGTTGCTGTTCAGATGGCAGCGACTCGCCAGAGGCGCTTGCCCGCCTTGGCAGGAAACGCGGCGTGACTGTTATGGCGTTAACTGACCATGACACGATGAGCGGTGTCAAGCCATTTCTTGCCATGAGCCGGAAATTAGGCATTAGGGCTCTGTCCGGCGTTGAAATATCTGCGGAATATCCTCGCACACTGCATATCCTCGGTTACAACTGCGATCCGGACGATAAGGACTTTCAGGATGTTTTAAGTACAATTCAAAAACATCGTGACGAACGTAACCTCGCGATCCTTGAACGTTTAAATACGCTCGGTATAGACATTACGCTTGAGGATGTTCAAAAGGAGGCAGGCCCCGGCGTGATCGGACGCCCCCATTTTGCCTACGCTATGATTCGCCGAGGCATCGTACATGACATGCAAACCGCGTTCACGGAATATCTCGGCAGAGCAGGAAAAGCCTATGTGCGCAAAGTCAGTCTTTCCCCCGGTGAGACGATTCGGGCGATAGATCGTGCCGGCGGTGTTTCTGTTCTGGCGCACCCGATCCAAACGTGCCCTGATATCCGTAAACTGGCCGAAGTCGTTCGCTGGCTAAAATCAATGGGGTTGTGGGGAATCGAGTGTTATTCGGGGCATCACAATCAGGATCAGGTCGATACCTATAAATCACTTGCGGCGGCCTACGGTCTTGAAATAACTGCCGGTTCAGATTACCACGGGCGCGGACGTCCGGATTATTATTTGGGTATTGCTGTACCGGAAAATCTGCTCCCATGGTCGCGTCTCGGTGTACGAATGTGAAGCTGAAGACTGCGGTCGAATGAAGGTCCTGTTACTGCTGTTTTTTCGAAAGCGATCAACAAAAAAATGACGCTTATTTCCCGATAAGTTTCTGTAAAACCGGTCTGACGTGCTGTTTCCCTGCACGGCAGACGGCCGCACGAGGGTGGTGTACGATATTGCATTGGCTGGAGCCTAAAAAGTTGATCATGTATCTACTCGTGACGGCGCTGTTTTTGTTCAGTGCCCTCTCACAGGCGGCTCTGGCCGAGAGATGGCGCTGGACGGGCAGCGGAGTATCCGGAACTACAGAAGTGCGTCAGATCGGGGCGGTTCGTATGGCAGCTGTCGACCAGATCGCAGAGGGCCTAGGGTATCCGACCAGGGAGGAAAAGAGCGAACTCGTCGTGTCGGCACGGGTCGGGCTTCGTTTCGTCCACGGAGCCGCTGTCGTCTGGCTTGGTTACGGAGTGACTGCCCTCCCGTCACGGACGCGCGTTGAAAGCGGGCACTGGTGGATCAGCGCAGATTCCGCTCTCGGCATCTTTTCCCAATTTCTGCGCCGCAACGGGCGTGCCATGACTCTGCAGTGGGCCGGTACGGCTGAGCAGAGCGAGGAAGTACCACCGCCTCCAGTGAGAAATTTACGGCAGGTCTCTGCGTCCGCAAAATCGGCGCCGATTCCACCCACTGCGTCAAACCTAAAACTTCCTCGCCTGAAATCGCTGCGCTGGGGCGGCGACGAGCAGACGATACGCGCGGTTCTTGACCTTGAAGACGGTTATGCGCCGCGGTATCGTTCCGACGGAAATCGCGCAGTTGTGGAGTTGAACCCCATTGATCCGGCGCTTGTGTCGCGGCTTGAGGGGCACGGCGGCATTCTTCTGAACGTGAAAAATGGCCGTCCCGCGAACATTCAGTTTATGTTTCCTCATCGGTCAGTCAATATTTTTTCACTTGACGCTCCTCACCGTCTCGTGCTCGACTTCAAACTGGAGAACAATGAAGAACGGTCTGCGCCGCCGCTGAACCCTCATCCCGTCTCCAGACGCGAAACCGTGGAGAAAAAGCCCATGCCCGTTTCGAGAGGCCGACAGACTCCGACACAGCGGCCTCCAAAAAGAAAAAAACTTGTCGTCATCGACGCAGGGCACGGCGGCAAAGACCCCGGCGCCATGGCTCACGGGTACCGTGAAAAGAATATCGCTCTTCAGATTGCGACGCGAGTCTCCAACAGACTGAAGGAACTGGGGCTGGACGTCAAAATGACGCGTTCCGGAGATACGTATCCCTCCCTGAGAGAGCGAACGGCAATGGCAAATCGCTGGAATGCCGACGTGTTTATCAGTATCCATCTGAACGCTCTGCCCGAAGGTCAGCACTCAAGAGGAGTGGAAATTTACATCATGGCACTTCCGACCGACAAGGACGCCATGGCGCTTGCTAAGATTGAAAACGCGGAGATCGTCGGGAACGGTACCGGCGGCGGGAGCAGCGTCAAATCGGACAGGAGAACAGAGATGCTGCTCGAGATCCTTGGCAACATGCAGCAGAACCAGAAAATCACCGAGAGCACGATGCTGGCAGAGGATCTTTTTCACTCGGGACAGAAAAGCGGTCTGGACATGAAGCGAGTCGCGCAGGCGCCATTCTGGGTGCTGAGAGGGGCGGCGATGCCCGCCGTCCTGATTGAAACTGGGTTCATTACGGAGCTGTCCGAGGTGCGCCGTCTTGCGAAAGCCGCCTATCAGCAGCGTATGGCGGTGTCAATTGCCGAGGGAATCATGAACTTTCTCAATCGGTAAGCACGTGAGAACGTATACCGTATGAAAAAAGGAGTGGTAGAGGATGAGCGATGAAATATCACGCAGGCCGGTAAGCGCGGGGACGGCGAGGCCCAGACGTTCCGTCGGTCCCCATTCTACCGTTAGGCGCTATTTGGCGCATCTGGGCGTGATCGTCATTTTTCTGGCGGCGGGTTATTACTTCACCGATATGTTTTTGAGAATGCTCGACCGGCGCGACGTCGTAAAACAGGATAACGTTGTCGCAAACATCGAGGATTTACAAAAATTCCTTGCGGCTGATCAGAGCGACGAAGGTCTGGCCGCTCAGCGTGAACTGGTCGTCTACCCATTAGGGGCTGAGAGCATGGTCAGGGCAACGCTGAAAGTGCTGTCTGACATTCAGGAGGACGAAATAGTCCTTGCCCTCAAGACCGTTTTTTCAGAGACGTCGGAGGGCTGGGCCAATCAAATCGTCCCAAAACATGTCTATCGAGACGGCGTGACAGCTTATATCGACCTTCCGGGGAGCTTTTCGCAGGGGCTGGCGAACATGAGCGAACAGAGGGCCTTGCTGATGATGACAGGGCTCGTGAGAACAATCGTCGAAAACTTTCCGCCCGTCAAACAGGTGTATTTTCTCCAGGATGGACGATGGGTGACAAACGCCGGAAAAATTCGGCTCTCAGAACCTTGGGGGTTTAACGAGAAAGGATAATGACAAGAAAGGCGACGCGTGAAATATCTGATCTTTCGCGCGTCCCCTTTTTTGCTTGTTGCGCAACTTTCAGGCGAAGGGTGCTATACTATACCCATAAGACGGTCTGAACCGTCTCGATGAGCGCATGAACTTTCAGACGGCGCGTCCTGGTGGAGGAAAGACAGAAATGTTATGTTCTGAACGGATCCGTCCCGACCTGATGAGACCGGTGACGTTGAAGCGAAACTGCAATATATACGCTGAAGGTTCGTGTCTAGTGGAGTTCGGGCGCACGAAAGTTCTCTGCACGGCGAGCGTTGACGAGCATGTTCCAGCGTTCCTGCGCGGGACCGACAGAGGATGGGTGACCGCGGAGTACTCGCTCCTGCCCCGCTCGACGAAAACCCGCGTGCCGCGCGATTCGATCAGAGGAAGAGTCAACGGCCGCAGCCAGGAAATACAGCGTTTGATCGGACGATCGCTCCGCTCGGCGGTGGATCTGAAGGCGCTCGGCGAACGATGCATCACGCTTGACTGCGATGTTATCCAGGCCGACGGGGGAACGCGGACGGCTTCGATTACCGGCGCTTACGTTGCGCTCACAGACGCGCTCCGCTTTTTGCGTGCCTCGGGCGCTTTTTCAAGCCTGCCGCTGAAGTCACAAGTCGCGGCAGTCAGCGTCGGCAAGGTGAACGGGGAGATTCTCCTCGACCTTTGCTACGCGGAGGACAGCGCTGCAGAAGTTGATTTTAACGTGGTCATGAACGGCGACGGAAATTTTGTCGAAGTCCAGGGCACGGGCGAGAGTGGCGTGTTCTCACGCGCCGAGATGGATCAAATGCTCGACCTGGCCTCAAGCGGGATCCGTCAGCTGATGGTACAGCAGCGTCGCGTGCTGGAGCGGAAAGAAGAGGAGGAGGAAGCGACATGTTTGTGATGGACGGGGTGTCGCTGCAAAAACTGGTGATCGCGAGCTGCAACCCGCATAAATATGAGGAGTTCCGTGATTTGCTCTCGCCGCTGGGGATCGAATTGATCTTTGGCGGAAATTTTGAACGTCCGATCGTCGTTGAGGAGACGGGGAAGACGTTCGTTGAAAACGCTACGCTGAAAGCAGTCGCCTGGGCGTGTCACACGGGGCTGCCGGCGATCAGCGACGACAGCGGCATAGAAGTGCGCGCTCTCGGCTGGCGGCCGGGTATCTATTCATCGCGAATTGGCGGAGACGACGACGAAGCCTGCCGTCAGTGGCTGATTTCGAACATGTCCGGCGAGGCCGACCGTTTCGCCCGTTATGCCGCTGCTCTTGTGCTGGCTTTTCCCGACGGCCGCGCTCATTGGCACACGCTCGAGTACTGCAACGGCGCCGTCATCCAGGAAAAACACGGTACGAACGGGTTCGGCTATGATCCCCTTTTCATCCCCAGCGGATACGAAAAGACGTTCGGAGAACTGTCACCCACCGTGAAGTCGCGCATATCACATCGCGCCAAGGCTTCGCGGGCGTTCATTCACATGCTGAGTTCCCTGTCGGTCGCTGAGAAACAGAGAACGACGGTGAACGCCTGTGAAAAAAACGCGCTGAAAGCGCCGGCAAAACCTGTCATTACACGCTGAAATGTGATAAAATTCTTCAAAATCCGTCACTAGTTGAAAGACGAAGCGGAAAATTTTTTCGGAGGTGCGCATCAGTGAGAACCTTTCTTTCCATTGCCCAAATTCTTCTTTCCATCGTCCTGACGGCCGCCGTCATGTTCCAACCTCGCAAACAGGGAAGGGGCGGCATTTTCGGCGGCGCCACTTTCGCCGACCCCACGGCTAACCAGTGGTCGCGGTTCTCGACCTTGTCGAAAGTCACTGTCGTGCTCTGCGCCCTGTTCATGGTCAATTCCCTGGTGCTTCTGGTTCTGTAGCGGCCGGATTTTAGCAGATGACGACCGCAAACATAGAAACTCTGAAGGACGTCGCGTCGGTAGAAGTTAGTTCCGACCGCCTCCCGAGCGCCACGCACGAGGAAATTCTCAGCGGCCTGACAACGGATATTTACTTTATCCGCACGCGCGATCTCTTGAAGCGCATGAACCTTCTCGACACTCCTGTCGTCGCCGAAGTATTTGCGCGCAAAAATGGCATCTTTGCCGGTCTCGACGAGGTTAAAACACTTCTGAAAGGCAAAAAAGTCGTTATCGACGCTCTCCCTGAAGGCACGCCTTTCAAGCCCAAAGATACGCTGATGCGCCTGACCGGTCCTTACGGCGCTTTCGGCATGTATGAGACGACGCTGCTCGGCATGCTGGCGGCGTCTACCGGTTGGGCCACCGCCGCGCGAGAATGCGTTGAAGCGGCAGGCGGCAAACCCGTGCTCTGTTTCGGCGCGCGACATGTGCATCCTGCCGTCGCCCCTGTCATGGAACGAATCGCCGTCAAGGTTGGGGGTTGTGCAGGCGCAAGCTGCATCCTCGGTGCAAAGCTTTTGGGGCTCAATCCTTCGGGTACCATCCCTCACGCCGCCATACTGATGGCGGGAGATACGGTCGAGCTTGCTAGAGTCTACGATGAGTTTACTCCGAAGGGGGAAACTCGCGTCGTTCTCATCGACACGTTTAAGGACGAAAGCGAAGAGGCCATACGCGTGGCCGAAGCGCTTGGCGTCCATCTCGGCGCCGTCCGGCTTGACACCCCCAGCGAACGCGGCGGCGTCTCTCCCGAACTGATCCGCGAGGTACGCTATCGTCTCGACATGGCAGGGTTCAACTACGTCAAGATTGTCGCCACCGGCGGTCTGACTCCCGAACGTATCCGTGTTCTCGCGGAAGCAGGAGCCGATACTTTCGGTGTCGGCAGCTATATCTGCCACGGTCAGAAGATCGATATGACACTCGATCTCAAAGTCGTCAACGGAAAGCCTGTCGCGAAACGCGGAAGATTGCCCGGACCACTGGACAATCCCCTGCTTGTGAGAGTATAATAACAAATTGTGAGAAAAAGCGGCTGAGAAATTTCGTGCCGCGGCAGAGTCGTCACACACTTCCCTACGCCCGCGCCGCGCGAGGTTTTCCGCTTTGCCACCATGGATGAAGGTTCCCCAGGCCCGTTCATCCGTTTCGCTTCATCACTAAAATCAAAGGAGTGTTATTCGAATGATCGGTTCCAAGTCATTCATGGCTCGCAAAGAAACCGTTCAGCGCAGCTGGTACGTGATCGACGCGGAAGGCGTTCCCGCGGGCCGTCTCGCGTCTCGCGTGGCGCTGATCCTTATGGGTAAGAACAAGCCCACGTACACGCCTCACGTCGACACGGGAGACTTTGTCATCATCGTCAACGCCGACAAGGTCGGCCTGACCGGTAAAAAGCTGGAGACTTCCAAGGTTCAGTCATACAGCGGTTATCCGGGAGGGTTTAAGGAAATGACCTACAAGGAGGCCATGAAACGCAGTTCCGTGCGTCTTCTCGAGCGTATCATCCGCGGCATGCTTCCCAAGCATAACCGCCTTAATTTCGGCCGTAAGCTGAAAGTTTACGCAGGTGCGAACCATCCGCACGCGGCTCAAAAGCCCGTGACGATCACTCTTTAAGGCAAGGAGGAAAAGAATACCATGGCTACTTCTTATTACTGGGGAACCGGTCGCCGCAAGAACGCCGTCGCGCGTGTTCACCTTGCTGCCGGAGAGGGGAAGTTCCTGATCAACGGACGCGAGCCTAAGGAGTACCTGCCTCGCCATAACTGGCTTACGAGCGCCAACGCTCCTCTGGTTGTCACGGGTCTCGAGGGCAAAGTTGACGTGTTCGTCAACGCTCAGGGTGGCGGACTCACAGGACAGAGCGGCGCGATTTCATTGGGTATCGCCCGCGCGCTGCTGAAACTGAACCCCGATCTCCGTCCCGTCCTCAAGAAGGCCGGCCTTCTGACGCGCGACCCCCGCATGGTCGAGCGCAAGAAGTTCGGTCAGAAGGGCGCTCGCGCGAAGTTCCAGTACAGCAAGCGTTAATCGTCCTTTTCAATCGAAAAAAAAGCAGTCCGGTTTTTTCCGGACTGCTTTTTTCACCCGCACTGGAACTGATTTTTCGTCAAGACGCTGAGGATACGAATTGAACGATATTCAGCGTACGATTTCCTCCCAGTCGAGCGTCATCGTGCCGTTCTCTTTAATCACGCAGGGGACGCCGATTTTGTGGCATTCGCGAACGGGCGCAAAAATTTCTTTCGTGTCACGAAGGGCGAGGAACTCTTTCATGGTCTTGGTGTCCTTGTCGATGTCGCGGAAGTCGACGTCGATGCCGTTGCGCGCGAAAGTCTCGAGTGCCTCAACTGTGTCCTGACAGTTCCGTGTGCCGTAAACGATGAGTTTCATGATGATATGCTCCTTTTTGACGAAAATGTACCTGCACGCGTTGACGAAGCTTTCGCGGCAGTCGGTTCGAGCTGTGAAGGCTCGCCGTACAGCCCGGAGAGCGCCAGCCTTTTCAGGCCGAGTGGAAACGGGAGAGCCGGAAGACGCTTGAGGGAAACGACCTCGCAGCCCACGGGGATCTCTGCGGGCAGCGCCGCGTGCCACAGGCGCACGCGCACATGCCAGTTCGTAAACCTGAAAATTTCCTCGTAACCCGTCTCTTCACACTTCCCTTCAAATGGGAGGGAGATGCGCAGCCGGTTCAAACAGGCGTCGAAGTCCTCGTTTTCGGCACCGGTCAGCCATGGGATTTCATAGAATTCAGCCCATAAGCCGTCTTTAGGACGGCGACGGACGATATATCCTTCGGCACTGCCGCCGATGAGCAGCGCAGCGCCGAGACGTCGCTTGATGGGCGTTCTGCGCGTGGACGACGAACGGTTCGCCTGAGTGCCCGACTTCTTAGCCGCGCAGAAAACAGAAACCGGACATTCCGCGCAGCGGCAGGACGCGCCTGGCGTGCAAACCGTCGCTCCCAGTTCCATGAACGCCTGCGTAAGCGTATGCGGCTGCCCCAGTTCGAGAATACGACGGACACAGTTTTCGATCATCTGTAATTTTTCGCTTTTTCGAGGGTCGCAGCCGATGTCGAGCAGGCGGGAAAAAACTCTCCTGACGTTGCCGTCGACGGCAGGGATCGGCATATTAAAAGCGATGGAGCAGACGGCCCCCACCGTGTACGATCCCAGTCCGGGCAGAGTTCTCAGATAGACGGGATCGGGGACGGGCGCGCTGTGTCCGTCCGAGATCAGTTTCCGAGCCGCTCTGTGAAGATTACGCGCACGGCTGTAGTATCCCAGCCCCTGCCATAGCGCAAGGACGTCGCTTTCCTCGGCCGCGGCGAGATCGCTCAAGGTCGGCAGACGTTCCATCCAGCGTGAAAAGTAACTTTTAACGCGACGCGTCTGCGTTTGCTGGAGCATCAATTCCGAGACCAGAACTGCGTAGGGATCGCGTGTACGGCGCCAGGGCAGATCGCGCCGAGATCGCGCGTACCAGTTCGAGAGGGCGGCTGCGACAGCTTCATAAAAAATTTGATCGGGGATAAAGGACATCGAACAAAGGCCGCTTTCGGTAAAAGTGAACAGGGGAAAGACTCCCGCCGGATCCATTATAGCAAATTCTCGGTCGAACAGAGGCGTTTCCTATTTGCCAGTCGTATAAATCTGACCGATGGTGTAAAATAAGAGAACGGAGAGGTGGAAGCATGCATGAGTTTTCTCTTGTCAGCGCGGTCATTGAGTCGCTTAAAGAAATGAGCGCCGAAAAGGGATGGGGGCATGTGAAAAAAGTCATCCTGAGAGTCGGCTCAATGCGTCAGGTGATCCCCGAGGCAATGCGTTTCGCCTTTAATACAGCGTCTGTCAGCACATCTCTCGCGGGCGCAGAGTTGGAGCTTGTCAATGTTCCGATCGCGATCCGCTGTCCCCGTTGCGGCCGCGAGTGGGGCGAGGAACACCTGGGAATGATCTGTCCGTACTGTGGCTGCGACGACGCCCAGATGGTTCGGGGTATGGAGCTTGATATCGATTCGGTAGAGGTGGAAGACGATGACGAGGAGAAAGGTTGACGTCCAACAGGCCGTTATGGCTGCCGACCTTGGCTACGCGCAAAAAATCCGCGACGAGATGAAAAGGCGCGGGATTCTGCTGGTGAACCTGATCGGTTCCCCGGGGTCGGGCAAGACAACGTTGCTTGAGCGAACGCTTATCGGGCTCGATCTGAGGTGCGCCGTGATCGAGGGCGACGTCGCAACTGACCGTGACGCCTTACGGATAAAGGCGACGGGCGCGCCCGGCGTGCAGATCAACACGAACGGTGGCTGTCACCTCGAGGCGAACCTAGTAGATGATTCTCTTACGAAATTACCCCTCGACGAACTCGATCTGATTTTTATCGAAAATGTCGGCAATCTCGTCTGCCCTGCGGAGTTCGACCTCGGAGAGGATTATAAGGTGGCGATCTCCAGTCTGCCCGAAGGGAGCGACAAGCCCCTCAAATATCCTCTCCTGTTCTCGCAAGCGGGCGCTGTCGTGCTGACGAAAGTCGATCTCAAGCCCTATATCGACTTTGACGAGGTGCTCTATTGGGATGACGTGACGCGACTCAATCCTCATGGTCGGCGTCTGCGGGTTTCAAGCGTGACGGGGGAGGGGCTTGGATTCTGGCTGAAGCTCCTGTACGACTGGCGTGAAGAGAAGAAAAAAGTGGCGGAACGCTGAATACGAGAGTCCGCTAGAGCGTGATGAAACGGGGCGCGATGATGAACGAATCAGACGAACTGCTGAAAGGGCTGAACGATGCACAGCGCGAGGCTGTGCGTTTCACGGGCGCGCCGCAGCTCGTTCTGGCGGGCGCCGGAAGCGGCAAGACCCGCGTGCTGACGACAAAGATCGCCTGGCTGATCGGGCACGAACGTGTCGCGCCGTGGCGGATCCTTGCCGTGACGTTCACCAACAAAGCGGCGCGCGAGATGAGCGAACGCGTCGAAAAACTGCTTGGCTCGACCCGGGGCGGCGCGCAGATATGCACGTTTCATTCGTTCGGGCTGAATCTGCTGTTCCGCAACCGCGATGTGCTCGAGGACAGGGGGTATCGCCGGAATTTTGTCGTCTACGACAGGGGCGATTCTCTGGGCGTCGTCAAAACCGTTATGCAAGAGCTGAACATTGACATAGAAAAATATACTCAGGGCTGGGCGCTGAACCGGATTTCCGATATGAAGTCGTCGCGCGATCCCGCTGCGCAGGCTTTTTCCGCCTACGAGAGTTTCATGCGCGATGTGTACGACCGTTATTGCGCCGTTCTGAAGGAGCAGGGAGCTTTTGATTTCGATGACCTGATCGCTTTACCGCTCGAACTCCTCAAAAGCGAACCGGACGTTCTGGAGCGTGAACGTGCCCGCCTCTCGTGGGTGCTGGTGGACGAATATCAGGACGTGAACGGTTCGCAGTATGAGCTGATGCACCTTCTCGTCGGGGAATCTCCCAATCTGATGGTCGTGGGCGATCCCGACCAGTCGATTTACGGCTGGCGCGGCGCAGATTACACGACGATCATGAACTTCGAAAAGGACTTTCCGAACGCTACGGTGACGCTGCTCGAGCAGAACTACCGTTCCACGGCGGTCATCCTTGACGCATCCAACAAGCTTATCCGTCACAATAGGAACCGCAGGGAGAAGAACCTGCGAACGAGCCGCGAGGAAGGAAGGAAGATCGACGTCTGGTTTCTCCGTGACGACGAGGCTGAGGTGGAGAAAATCGCGCGCGAGATCCGTCTGCTCACGTCGAGTTACCGTTACGGCGACATCGCCGTGCTTTATCGAGTCAACGCTCTCAGTCGCGTGATCGAACAGGCGATGATCGAGAACGAGATCCCCTACCGTATCGTGCGCGGTACAAGTTTCTACGACCGCAGAGAAGTCAAGGACGTGATCGCCTTCATGCGGCTGGCGGTCAACCCGTGGGACGCCGTTTCACTGGGGCGCGTCGGCAACGTGCCGGCGCGATCTCTCGGGCCGAAGAGTCTCGAGAAGCTCGCCGCGTGGATGCGCACGAACGCGAGCGGGGACGCCGTGAACGTCTGGAGTGCCGTGAAATCCTCCAAGGGTGGTCTGACAGCCAAGGCGGGAGAGGGGGCGGTTCAGCTGGCAGAACACATGCTGACGCTTCTTGAGCGCCAGCACAGCATACCATCGGTCGTCAACTGGATCATGAACGGGGCCGGATACGAGGAGGTCCTTCGCCGGACGGAACCAGGCGACTGGGAAGAGAGAGTTGAAAACGTCCGCGAACTGCTCTCCGTCGCGCCCGAAGGTGAGTCGCTTGCCGACGTGCTCGACCAACTCTCTCTCTATACCGACATGGACACGCAGAACGATACAAGAGACGCGGTGAACCTTTCGTCGCTCCACGCTGCCAAGGGACTGGAGTTTCCCGTGGTGTTCATGGCCGGCATGGAGGAGGGGCTTTTTCCGCACAGCCGCAGTTCTGATACCGCCGACGAGCTTGAGGAGGAACGCAGACTCTGCTACGTGGGCATGACACGCGCCGAGGAACGGCTGTACATGAGCGGCGCTCGGCGGCGGAGGATCTTCGGAACGGTGCTGTGCGAAGGTTTTTCTCGTTTTCTCGCCGAACTGCCCGACGATCGCGTCGAAGTGTACGAACAGAAGGAGGAAACTGAATATTATGGCTACGGCCGTTATCGTCCTTACGGGAGAACCCGGCGCAGGTAAATCGACGGCGGCGGCGTGGTTTGTGCGCCAGGGGGCGTTTCTGATCGATGCAGACGGTATCGTGCGCGAGATGTGGGAGGGAGACAAGCTTCCGGCTATGGCGCGCGAACGTTGGGGAGACTCGGTCTTCCGCCCCGACGGCGCAGTCGACAAAAAGAGCGTCTCCGCGCGCGTCTTTTCGAACGATGGGGACTACCGTTGGCTTTGCGATGTGACGCATCCTCTCGTTTACGCCGAGATGGAACGCCGTCTGCCCGCTTCCGGCGTGACCGTGGCGGAGATTCCCATGTTCTTTGAAAACCCACGTCCCTCTTGGGCCGACAGGATACTTTTCTTGCGCGCATCACCACAAGCGCGTGCCGACCGCAACCGTTTCCGCGGACTTGACGAGGTCGAATTGGCGCGGCGGGAGAAGTTCTTTAAAAGCGTCGCGGAACGTTCTGCACTGTCAGACTGGACTGTTGTCAACAATGGAACTATGGAGCAGCTGTACGAGAATCTTATCCCAGTGTGGCAGAGCATGAACGATCTGGCGGCGCGTAAATCCGAGAATCGAAGAACTGAAAGGACAGAGTGATGAACAGTTTCTTCTCAGACGCGGGACGCGAACTTTTGGACCTGCTCCCAGCGGTCCCGGCGATACTGTGGGCGCTGTCGTTTCACGAATACTGCCATGGGCTGGCCGCAAAATGGTGTGGCGACCGTACAGCCGAGTATATGGGACGCCTGACCCTCAACCCACTTGCGCATTTCAATTTGGCAGGGACGTTGTGCATGTTCTTTTTCCGTTTCGGTTGGGCAAACCCTGTGCCGATCGACCCACGCAATTTCCGTCGCCCGAGACGCGACATCTTCATCGTCTCCGCCGCCGGGGCTGCGGGAAACGTCCTCACGGCGATCGCCGCGGGCATGTGCGTCCGCGCTCTGTTGTGGCTGGCCCCTGAACTGTTCTGGACGAACTACGGTCTTCAGCGGGTTCTTCTATCTTTTGTCGTTGTCGACCTCAACTTTGCTGTGTTCAACCTTTTGCCCATTCCTCCGCTTGACGGCGCGAAGATCCTTTATCCGCTTTTGCCGGTCCGACTTGCGCTCGAAATCGACAGAAATGAGCGGTGGGGCACCATCATTCTCGTCCTGCTGATTTACACCGGCGTCGTGAGCAAAGTGATGTCCCCTGTCGTATGGCGGGCGTTTGAGCTCATCGTCGGCGAGGGATGACGCGAAATTTCACCCCCCCCTTTCTTGCCGTGGCAGTTCTCGCCCTGTTCGTCCGTGAAGTGAATGAAAAAGGAGCGCGGAAAGTTTTCGCGCTCCTTCGCTTTTAATCTTTCGGACGCTCGACCACGGTCTGCCGTTGGGGTATTGGCTATTCTAAAGGTAACCGGCCTTTGTCAGCACATCGCGAGCCTGAGTCTCTTTCGTCTTGTTCAGCTTGACGACGGGCCCTGTGCACCCCATGGAGCTTTCAGCGTAGACGCCGTGTTTCCAGAGTTCGCGCACCGCGTCCTCGATGACGAGCACGTCGACGCCGTGAATTTCCTCGTCGGTGGGTTCCGCGGGGGGAGCCTTAACCTCTTCCTGCTTTGAAGACGCTGGAGCGGGGAGGCTTGCGGCGATGATATCCTCGAGACCGCAGGCCTTCGCGGCTTCCACTTCTTTCGCGACGAGCGCGGGCAGGCCACCCGCGGCTGCGGCCGCGCAGTAGGCGAGGGCGTTCGCAATGACGGGAGCGCCCGAGGCTCTCGAAATGATATTAACGACCTGTGACCATCCCTCGCCGACGGAAGGACCGTAGCCCCAGCCGAGTGCCTCGTAGGAGCCGCCCGTGCCGAACGATGAAAACATCTTCATCAGAATATTGCCCGTCAGTGTGTCACACACGCAGACTTCGACGACGCCCTGGATGATGTCGTTGCCGCGCAGAACCGAGCCGCCGTCGGCGCGGGCGCTTTCGCCAAAGGTGATGTTGTAGCCGTTTTCCTTCAGTTTGCGCAGAGCCTTGTAGACCATCTGCGCGCCCTCGACGTTCAGGATGCCGACTGTCGGAGAAGATTTGCCCAGCGCCTTGGCGACGGCAATGCCGTAGACGGCGTTGCGGATCATGGCTTCGACGCGGTAGACGGCGCTTGTCCCCGTCGTTGAGGCAACGATCATGTCGCGGCCATAGGCGGGCGTGTACACGCGCCCGACCGTCGTGACGCCTGTGGGGAAAGGATGGTGCATGGCGACGGCGCCGCAAATCGCGCCGTCCGCTATTGCCGTATCCATGGCCGAAGCGATATCGTTGTCGTTTTCGGACGTCTCGATCCAATCGAGGTCGTCGCAGGGAACGGTCGGACGGGGGCCGATCATGACGACTTTGATCCCCTGATTTTGACTCTGGGCGAGACGCGCCGCGCGGAGAAGTTCTTCGGGACCATGTTCGCTGCCTGCGGCCTGCAGTCCGACGCGAAGTCGAGGAGCGCCGTGTGCGGCAGTGTCGATGATTTCGTAAAGAGCTTCACCGACAAGCTTGCGTACGTCAGACATCGGTGATTCCTCCTTATTTTTTGAGATCCGACGCGATACCGAACAGAGCCTCGATGAGCATCGCCTTGATGTCGTCCTTCGTCACGGACGGAGCTGCGGCCGGTGCGGGCGCGGCGGGCTGTTCGATCAGGAACGACGCTCCGTCTGCGAGGTTGGTCAGACGGGCGAGGAAAAGGCTTCCCTTGCCGATGATCATAGCGCGCTTGATACGCCCTTCCTTGATCCACTCCGCGGCGTGTCCGACAAAAGGAGCGCCAGCGGGGATGTGACCCTGCGTGTGAGCGAAACCGGGCAGACCCTTTTCCTTGACGAACGCCATCATGTCCTTCTTTTCGATGCTCTTTTTCATGACAGCGAGGGCGGCGATCATCTTGATGTTTGCCAGAGGCACGTTGCCCGCGCCCGCGGGTTCCGTGATCTCGGGAATGTGAAGTTCAGGGCCGAACTTGTCGACGTCGCCGAAAGACAATCCCGCTTTCTGAAGCGGCTCCCACGTCAAGGCCTGCGTGACCGCCTGCGGTGAGGCTCCGGCGCCCACGGTGTGCTTTCCGAGCACGTCGAGACGCATCTCTGCGCTCACCCCGTCGGGAGGCGTCAGCAGAACCGCGAAGGCACCGAGACAGTCTTCAAGAGCGGGCATGTTCTTCTTGACGTGATCGCGGCTGTTCATGTAGAGCTTGGGGATGCAGCCACCCGCGACGACGGCGACGTTCTTCCGCGCTCCGGCAGCGACCTGGGACGCCGCGGCGATCATCGCGTTCACGGGACCCGCGCAGAAACCGCGCACATCGCAACCACTGGCGTTGACG
The DNA here is from genome assembly GCA_964520485.1 of uncultured Synergistaceae bacterium. GTDB lineage: Bacteria > Synergistota > Synergistia > Synergistales > Dethiosulfovibrionaceae > Pyramidobacter. The sequence continues at coordinate 16,546 of CAZFNC010000013.1, forward strand.
CACCCCGCGATCTCAGCGATCGCCTTGGCAAAGTTGTTGCCCGCGCGCTGACCTTCGTCGCCCGCGCCCTCTTCGGAACACTCGATGATGAAGTCGACGTCCTCGGGCTTCATGTCCGCGTTCTTCAGCAGATGGAGCAGCGAAAGCACGCCCCCTGCCTTGCAGGCGATGTTCTCGAGCAGGACATAGGCGAAAAGAGTATCGTCGGAAGCGTGCGCCGCGCGCACCATACCCACGACCTTGCCGTCATAATAAAGCGGCAGAGCCTGCGTTTTGTTCGTGCCGTTCAGATGTTCCTCGATCTCGGCGAGGTCGTGGCCTTTTTCAAGGCGCGCGAGAATGGCATCATTCATCAGCGGGTGCGCTTGAAGCTTGGCGCGCACGGATTCGGCGAACCCCTTTTCCAACCACACGAGGTCGAAAACGTCACAGATGTCAACCAGTCCGAGGAACTCGTCCTCCGGCATGATCTCGCCGAATTTGCCGTCTCTGGGGGCGTTTTCGATGAAATGCTGGTACATCGGTTTGGCGAAGTTCTCAAGCTCATCGATGGAGAGCGCTCCGATATAGGTCTGGTTGGGAGCGTAGCCTTTCGCCTGCTCGTAGGTCAACTGATGAAGGGGGAGTTTCTCGATGTATTCTTTTTCGTTCTCACCCGCGTTGTAGGGCGTGGTGCCGTACCGGCGCGCCAACTCGGGCGTATGCGCAAGGCAGTAGGCTGATGCTTTGACAGCGACTCTGGACATAAATGAACGACCTCCTCGTTTTTTGAGAAAAAGATTATGAAACTCTTCTTGAACGATACGTTATTATTATAATACAGACTTGGCAAAAAATGTTGCGCTTTAAAGCGATTCCCTATAAAAATATAAAAAAAAGAGAACGGACTAGCCGTTCTCCATTTTTCCATGATGACTATTTGGCGAAGACGACGCGGGTAAAGCCGTCCTTTTCGTCCTTGTTCTTGACGGAAAAACCCTGTTTCGTCATAAAACGGGTGACGTTCGCCAGAGAAGTGGCGTTGTCGATCAGGGCTTCAATTTCCGACGCGCCCTGTGAAACGGCCCTCTTCACCTCGACGACGGGCTGTGGGCAGGAAAGACCACGGGTATCGACGACCATTTTATTCCCTCCTAGATCGAGCGCCGAGAGAAGAAGCCGACGCACAGGCAGTAAATCATACCGACCGCGAAACCGACAGGGGCAAAAGCGCCGATCCCCGTGCCACTGCTGGCAAGCGAGAAGTTATGCGCCACAGCCGCGCCGGTGATCATGCCGAGGACGAACACGGCAGCGTCTCCGTCGCCCTCGCCGGCCATGATGAGCTGACGTCCCGGACAGCCACCCGCGAGAGTAAAGCAGAGACCGGAGAGCACCATGCCGAGGAAGTTCCACAGCGAGTTCGTGTGAGCAACGGGCTGATTCGCGAAACCGGGGTGGAACGAACCGAGCGCGTAGTTCATGCCAGCTGCGGCGACGAGCAGAGCGACGATGCCCCAGAAAAGATACGCGTCATGGGCGAGCACGAGGTCGCGAAGAGCGCCGATGGTGCAGAAACGGCTCCTCTGGGCCAGCCAGCCGACGACAAGCATCACGGCAAGTCCGGCATACCACGGGGCGCGCATCGAACCGGGCCCCTTGTCGGAGAAGAACACGGGACCAGTCCCCTCGGGGCCGACTTTAGGGGCGAGGAGCAGCAGCGCGAGCAGGCCGACGGCAAACAGAGGCATTATCAGGCCGGTGAATTTTGATTCGGCGGGAGCCTGATAGGATCTTCCAAGATTATAGCCGGAGCTGATAAAATAGATACCGCAGAGGATTCCCACGAACAGCCCCGCGATGCCGTAAAGGGCGTTGTAATCGCCGCCAGCAAGCCTCAGGTAGGCGCGCCACGGGCATCCGAGGAAGATCAACGCGCCGATGGCCGCGAAAACGCCGAGGAAGAAACGCACTGCGGGAGCCGAACCGCTGCGCGGCTTGAACTCGCCGAATGCCAGCGCCGAGAGGAACGCGCCGAGGATCAGGCCGATGATCTCGGGCCTGATGTACTGCACGATGGCCGCCCTGTGGAACCCGAGTGCTCCAGCGATGTCCCTCTCGAAGCAAGCCACGCAGATGCCCATGTTGCCGGGATTACCGAGGACGACGAGAAGCGGCGCGAGAACGCCGACCGCGATGCCAGTGACAACGGGCCCCATGCGTGATACCATTAGATCATTGAACGATTTCACACTACCAGCCTCCTTCGCTTAAATGAACGACATGCAAATAAAAAATATTTGTCACTGTTATATTTTATCAGAACTGGCGGGAAATGCAACTATAATTTTCTCAAAGAAAGTCACTTTATTTGTCCAAAAGGGGTGTATTCGCTTGCAGTGTGTAGCGACGTTTGACGTGACAACCATGGCGTTGATGTTCGAAAAGCAGTGCCGCAGGGCGGGATATTCAGTGAGGGTCATCCCCGTGCCGAGGAGCATTTCCGCAAGCTGCGGATTGGCCTGTTCCTATCCCTGCGGAGATGAAAAGGCGATCGTCGATCTGTGCAAGGTATGTCATATCGAGTTTGCGGGACTGCACAGAGTTTGAATCCTGACTCAGATCGCGCGAGAGGGAAAGACATGCCGCGCGCGAAAGTCCCGCGGCGAAGGCGACAGGAACACGGCGACCGATCGCTACGTTCCCTAGCAGAACGCGAAGAACCGAACTGTCCGTTGGACACCGGCGTGCACACGAACGACGACCTGCGCAACGAAAAGGAATTTGCCTGTATCACCGGCCTAGTGAAATCTCTTGTCTGATCTGCTGAGAATCGTTAATGATCAGGGGATCGGGCGTCAGGAACGGCGCAAATTCGGCGTCCAGATATACCAGCTGCTGGGAATGAGGCGCTGTCGCCGCGGGATCTACAACTTTTTTCTGCGTCCTTTCCAATGGCCGTGCACGGTATATCGTCCGCTGCTGGTGCTAAGACAACACGAAACAGAACATTCTGGGGAACTGAACTCCAAAAGACATATCCCTTTGGCCAGTCACGACATACTCATGAACGGCGAGGCATCAGGACATATTCATGAGAATTATATATTATCAGAAATGTTACGTAATGTTTCTTACGGGGGAAGAAAATGAATTTGAACTTCTACAAGGACACAAATCACAAGGAGATCGATCTCGTGATAGAAATGGACGGAAAGCTCCAACCATTTGAGATCAAATGAGTTGCGTCGCTAGGGAAAAAACAATAAAAACCTTTTTGTTGCTTCGAAAAATCGGAAAGGAGAGAGGAGATGGCAACGTCATTTATACGGTTGTCAAGACGTTCTCGTTCGATGAAGTGAACAATATGATCCCTGTAAATTCTCTTTAACCTTCAAAAAGCGTCAATTCTTACTGATCGAGCACGTGAAACTGCTGAACTGCGGTGAAGGTAACGATTGAAAAGTTTTAAATCGAGTTCGCGAGGTTGCATAACGTCGTGGTCGGGTCGTCACGCGCCCGCCATGATATGAAGCTCAGTCGCGCAAGGCGCGGCCGTTGACGTAATAGGGTCCGCGCTGGACTGTTTCCCATGCTCGCGGGCATACCGAAGCGACGTCATCGCGTAAATTTCGGCGCTTGTATAAGGAGGCGCTAGCCGTACGTCTTTCGCCTGAGGAAACAGCGGCGCGTCTACTGCGCGGGTGGAGGCGACATATGGTTCAGTATGTGACAGAACGGGAAGGCTAGCCGGACTTTTACGAGCGCTTCCGCCGAGAGTTGGTCCGGCATTACATATAATGATAATTAATGTATAAGTTGACGAATATAACGGCAAACGGGAGGACATTCTTCATCAATAACAAATACCACCGGGCACGACGTTTACAGCGTGTGCGGCGGTTGTTTTTTTCGCGATCGTTTTCGCCGATCAGAAAAAAATCCGCGCGCGGGGCGCGGCGTTGGACATATCGAAAACAAGGTCAAAAAAACGAAACTGCCGGCAGTCTGTCTGCGTTCTTCAGGGGGACTTCCCAGGCACCCAGCGCAAGGTGTCCACACCGGTGTTCACACGGACGTACACTGAAAAAACTTGTTTCCTTGTCACTGTTGAATTATACTCTTTTTATTCTCCGATCTTCGCCCCCTGACGGAGCGAAAGCCAGGGCAACCGTACATTTTAAATGCGGAGGCGTTTATCGTGCGCAAGAAGAAGAAAAAGATCGACCTCTCCTCGTTTGACTCATCACCGTTCAGTGTAGCCGACGCGTTCGATATCGCACGCGTAAGCGCCCCGCGCGGAACGGAAAATCTTTCCACGTGCGCCGCGTCCGATAGGACGGAGATACTCGAGCGTTCGCCGGTGCGGATTTCCCTCGAGAAAAAGGGACACGCCGGAAAGACGGTCACTGTCGTCTCGGGGCTTCGTGCCGGAAACGCGTTAAACGAACTTGTCAGAAACTTGAAGGGTGAACTCGGCTGCGGCGCGACGATCGAGAAGGAAAGGGTGTGTTTTCAGGGGGATCAGCGCGAACGATTGCTCGCGTCGCTGAGACGGCGGAAGTTCTCAGACGTAAAAAGTTCGTAACCCAGTGTCATATAATGTTTTTAAACCCAGCGCGCCGACGAGGCGCGCTGGTGAAGATCCACGATGGAGGAGTACGCGATGATATTTGAGAAGCCCGTAAGGATGAACAGTTTTCAGTGGGAGCGGCTGCCCGACGAAGAAATCCGCAGCCTCGACGAGGCGGCCCGCGCGTGCAAGGCGCTTGCGCTCGCCATGACTGCTCGCGCCAACAGCGGGCATCCCGCAGGGGCCCTGTCGAGCATGAAGATGTACATGGCCACTTACGGGGCATCGGACATTACGCCCGAGAACCGTGATGAACTCAATCGCGACCACGTCGTGATCAGCCACGGGCACACGTCCGCCGCCGCCTACGCGACACTGTCTTACTACGGGTTCGTCGATCCCTTCGATGCCATCAACGAGTTCCGCCGCACGGGAAGTCCTTTCCAAGGACACGTCGAACGCATGGTTCCCGGCATCGACTGGGGATCGGGGTGTCTCGGACAGGGCCTTTCCGCCGCCGCCGGTTTCGCCCTCGCGCAGAGAGCGCGCGGGTACGATGGGCGAGTGTACGTCCTCATGGGCGACGGCGAGCAGCCGAAAGGACAGATCGCCGAAGCCCGCCGAATGATCGCCACGAGAAAACTGAACGGTGTCACTGTTCTGGTCGACGCCAACGGTTTCCAGATTTGCGGCAGTTGTGAGGATGTTTTTCCCGTCAACGTCAAAGAGTTATGGGAAGCCGACGGCTGGGAAGTTCTGACCTGCGACGGCGATTCGTTCGCGGAACTCTATTCAGCGCTCAGACGCGCAAGGGAGTGTGTAAAGCCTGTCGCGATTCTCTGTAAAACGGTGATGGGCAAAGGCGTCAGTTTCATGGAAAACAGGGCCGACTACCACGGAAAGGCAGCAACGGGGGAGCTTTACCTTCAAGCTATGGGAGAGCTCGGTCAGCCCGATCTCATCGCGCTCGCCGCCGAGCACGCCCGCGAGAAGTACAGCGTTCCTTGCGCCGTCGCTCCGCTCGCCCCGCGCCTTCTCACGGGCGAGCCGAAGACGTTTACGGCGGACGAGAAAACCGACAACCGTTCGGCGTTCGGCCATGCCCTTGCCGACGTTGCCTCGCTGAACGCGTGCGAGGATTCGACGCCGATCCTCGTCTTTGATTGCGACCTCGTCGGCTCCGTCAAGACGGGAGAGTTCGCAAAGCGTTTTCCAGATCGTTTCGTCCAGTGCGGCATCCAGGAAAGCAACACCGCCACGGCCGCTGGGGCGGCCTCCGTCGCGGGCGTCGTGTCCGTGTGGGCTGATTTCGGCGTTTTCGGCCTCGCCGAAGTGTACAACCAGCAGAGAATGAACGATGTGAACGGGACTAACGAAAAGCTCGTGCTGACTCACGTCGGTCTCGACGTAGGCGAGGACGGCATGACGCATCAGTGCATCGATTATGTGTCGCTGATCTCAAACTATTTCAACTGGAAACTCGTCGTCCCCGCAGACCCCAATCAAACGGAACGCGCAACGCGCTGGGCACTTGGGCACCCTGGCAACGTCTGCCTTGCGATGGGGCGGAGCAAGACGCCCGTCATCTGTGAGGGCGGCTCTCCTGTCTTCGCGCGTGAGTTCCGCTACGGAGAAGTCGTCCGCGTAAGGAGAGGCGGAGACGCGGCATTCATCGCTTTGGGGACGATGGTCGTGCCGTGCCTTAAAGCCGCCGAAACGCTGGAAAAAGAGGGCGTTTCAGCGGCAGTCTACTCCGTCTCCTGCCCGCTCGCCGTCCGCGACGAGACGCTGAAAGCCGCGTTCGCGACGGGTGCCGTGCTCACCGTCGAGGATCACAACGTCAATAGCGGCATGGGAACTATCTGGCTCGCCCGCGCGACGGAGCTGAACCTCGTGGCGAGGAGCGCCCGCGCCGGCGTACACCGTTACGGCGATTCGGGCCCGAGCGGCGAGTTGTACGCGGCGATGGGGCTTTCCGCGGAAAAGCTGGCGGAGAGACTGTATTCGCTCGTTGCCGCCAAGAGGAACTGACCTCGGACGATGCGCTCATGCGTTCTGCTGCACGCCTGTTGCGCGCCCTGCGCGTCCGTGGGTCTTCCCGCCCTGATGAACGAATTCGGTACGGTGGCCCTGTATTTTTACGGCGGTAACATTCACCCGAGGTCCGAGTGGGAGCGTCGGTTGGGCGCCGTGGAGACGCTTGCCGACTGTTACGCTGTGGAACTGATCTGCGAGGAGTACGGCGTTGCTGAGTGGGACGACAGAGTCAGCGGTCTGGAACGAGAATGCGAGGGTGGGGAACGCTGTGAAGTCTGCATGAGGCTGCAGCTTGAAAAGTGCGCGCGTACGGCACGCGATCTGGAGATCCCCTTTCTGTGCACAAGCCTGACGCTCAGTCCCCAGAAATCGCCCGTCTCGATCAACTTGTGGGGAAGCGAGATCGCGACGCGGTACAACCTGGGCTGGGTGGAGCGGGTATGGAGAAAGAAGGGCGGCTTTCTGAAATCAGTGCAGGAGAGCAGACGCCTTTCGCTCTACAGACAGAATTACTGCGGTTGCCGTTACAGTCTCGCGGTGAAGGCAGCCCGTGAAAGGACGGAGACGCGATGACGCTTGGCGACGCTGTACGGTTCAGGGTGGAAAACGTGAGGAAAGAACTCGCGGTCCGTTCGCTCGACGCGCTTCTGCTCGTGAACGACGAAACCCTCGGGTGGGAGAACGTCTTTTATCTCAGCGGTTTCAAGGGGAGTGCCGCCGTGCTTGCCGTCACGTCCGAGGAAGCCTTTCTCACGGTTGACTCGCGCTACATCGTTCAGGCGCGCGCGCAAAGTCCGCTGGAAGTGCGCGAAATCGTTCCCGGAGAGGGGCGATTCGAGACTGTCAGGCGGATTTTAAGGGAAATCAGGGCGGGCAGCGTCGCTTTTGACGCCGCTTCGATGTCGGCTGCCGCCTATCTTGCTCTAGCGGACAAACACCGTAACTGGGCTGATTTTACGTCAGCTCTGGAGTCACTGCGGCGACGCAAGGACGAATGGGAGGTGTCCCGTATCGTCGGAGCGGCCGAGATCGCCTCGCGGGCGTACCCTGCTGCTGTCAGACTCGCTCGCGCGGGGATGACGGAACTGGAATTTTCCAAATTGCTTGAACTTGAGATCGCGCGTTTGGGCGGCGAAGGCGTGTGGCACAGCAGCGAGATGATCGTAGCTTCGGGAACGCGCAGTTCCATGCCCCACGGCACGGCAAGCGCTAAGGCGTTCGTTGCCGGAGAGCATGTGACAGTCGACTACGGCGCCATCTACGGAGCGTACATGTGCGACATCACTCGAAATTTTTCGCTCGGTCCCGTGCGCGACGGGGAGTTTTCCGAAATCCACAAAATCCTCGTGAAGGCTCACCGAGAGTCGGCCGCCCTGCTCGCTCCGGGCGTGAAAGCAAGCGCCGTACACGCCGCCGCTCAAAAGGTCATCGCCGACGCCGGTTACGGCGCTCGTTTCGGGCACGCCCTCGGACATGGGATCGGCCTGAGAATTCACGAGTGCCCCGTGCTCTCCCCGATGTCGTCAGAAATACTGGCCGTCGGCGACGTCGTCACGATTGAGCCGGGAATCTACCTGCCGGGCAAGGGGGGGCTCCGCCTGGAAGACGATTACCTGATCGTTCCCGGCGGTTCGCGCTGTTTGACGGACATGTTGCCGCAGTCGTTCATCGGCACGGACCCGTAATGCCCGAAATACCGTACATGGCGCTGCGTCACATTCTATGGTACAATTTCTGCGGCTGTACCAAAAATCAGTTCGAGGAGGTTACGTTATGAAAAAGTACGTCTGCACCGTTTGCGGGTGGGAATACGACCCCGCCGCGGGAGATCCTGATAACGGCATCGCCCCCGGCACGGCTTTTGAGGACCTACCCGAGGACTTTGTCTGCCCTTTGTGCGGAGTGGGCAAGGATCAGTTCGAGGCCGAATAAGGGCTCGACTTCACAGAGGTTCTGAGCGCGCTCAGAACCTCTTTTGTCTTTATTGAGATACTTTTTCTTTTCCTTTTGCCCGTGGCCCGACTGTTCATTTTCCGCCGTCTTTGGGTATAATCGTCTTGTATAAGAATGCCGGGAGGTTTTTTTCCGTGTATGGGTTTACGATGAAGGTTTACGGCTGCCAAATGAATCAGTACGACGCGGACAAGATCAGGACCGCTCTGATTTTCCGAGGGGCGCGCGAGACGGAGGAGGAGGAAGCCGATGTCGTCATCTTTGTGGGATGCAGCATCCGAGACAAAGCGGAACACAAGGTCTGGAGCGATCTGGGATACTACGGCGCGAGATGGGACGCAGAACGCCGTCCGGTCGTCGCCGTGACGGGGTGCATCGCGCAGAACGTCGGCGCGGATATGGCGCATCGTTTCCCGTGGGTGCGTGTAGTCTCGGGCCCGCGTCACATCGGCAGGCTTCCCGAAGCCGTCGAGACGGCGCTGCTGACGGGGGAGCGTGTCTTCAACCTTGACGGCGATCCGCGCGAACTTCACGAGCTCGCTTACGCGCCGCTGGCACGTCGTTGTCCGTGGAAGGCTTCCGTGATGATCTCCCACGGTTGCGATAATTTCTGCACGTACTGTATCGTTCCTTACGTGCGTGGCCGTTTTGCCTCGAGACAGCCCGATGCGATCCTGAGCGAGATAACGCTGCTCGTGCGAAACGGGGTAAAGGAGATCTCCCTTCTGGGGCAGAACGTCGATACCTACGGTGCCGACCTGTCGGGCGTCAGTTTCGCCTCGCTGCTGGGCGAGGTCGCGCACGTCCCCGGACTTCGGCGCGTTCGCTTCATGACTTCCTATCCAACGGACTTTACGCCCGACGTCGTGGACACGATCGCGGCTAACCCCAACGTCTGTCCCGCGGTCAACCTGCCCATCCAGTCAGGGAGCGACAGGATCCTCAAGGCGATGAACCGTCGCTATACGGTCGAAGAGTACGCGGAAGTCGTCGGGCTCATCCGCGGAAAGCTGCCCGGCGTCGGCCTGACGAGCGACCTGATCGTCGGGTTCCCCGGCGAGAGCGAGGACGATTTCGATCGTTCCGTCGAGGCCATAAAACGCTTTCGTTTTGACCTGGTCCACACGGCGGCCTACTCACCGCGGCAGGGCACTCCCGCCGCGAAGATGAAGGATCAGGTTCCCGAAGATGTCAAAAACCGCAGACTGAACGAGGTCAACCGCCTGCAGACGCGAATCGCGCGGGAGATCAACGGGCAGTGCGTCGGCCAAACCTATGAGATCCTCGTCGACGGCAGGGCGCTGAAAGGCGATTTCCTGCAGGGACGCAACCAGGCCGACAAGGTCGTGCTCTTCAGCGGGGCCGACGATCTGATCGGCTCGTTCGTGAGCGTGGAAATCACGTCTGCCGACAGTTGGTCCCTCAAGGGCAAAATAGCGTAAGGGGGGCGTGCGGTGAAGAGTAGCATGAAAACGGTGATTCTGCTGAGCGCGGCGATCTTCTGCAACGCGATGGCCGGCATGGGAGTCAGGTACTTTTCGGGAAAATGGCGCGAAAGCGAGGGGATGACAGCGCTTGCCGGTCCCGCGCTGACCATGAAGCGCTTTCCTCGACACGCCGCGCGTGATTCGTGTCCGGCGTCGACGCCGCAAAGCGCGCAAAACCATCAAGAAACGAGTTCGCTTTCAGTTGGGAAAGCCTTCCAGACACCTGAAGGCGCCGCGCGGACGCACGAAACAGTCTGCGTCAACACGGCGGGGGTCGATGAACTCGTCTCGCTCCCCGGCATCGGCCCTGTCATCGCCGCCAGGATCGTCGAATATCGTCAGGCGCACGGGCCTTTTGCTGCGCCGGAATCGCTCCTTGAAGTTTCCGGCATAGGAAAGGTTAAGCTTGAAGCGATCCGCGATATGTTGCGGTTCTGAAGCTATGGGTTCCCTGCTGAACTCTGCGCCCGCGCTGTTCGTGCTCGAGACGGCGGTCGTGGTCATACACTGCCGCCAGATCGGCTTGAACCTGTACATGGGCGCGGCGGCTGCCGCGCTGTTCATCGCGCCACAGGCGCTGATCGCCGAAAGGAACTGGTCCGAGCGGCGACGTTGTCTGCTGCTGATCGTCATCCTGCTCGGCCTGACTGTTTCCTTCTGCGCTGTTGTCGGACTGGAACGGGAAACTCCCCTTCCCCGCCGCGTTTCCGGCGTTTTTACCGTCGTCGGTCGACGACTCTGGGGCGAGGGAAGCATGCTCGGCCTTGAGGGGGAAGACGGCGGCCGCTGGATCGCGAGAGCCTCGGGGGCGCTTGAGGACGCTGAAGAGGGAAATCGGTACTCTCTGTCCGCGGCGGTGCTCCCATTGAGAAATGAATCTGGGCGGAGTTCCTTTTCGCCACGGAAGTACTGGATGGCTCGAGGTTTTCACGGCGAACTTCGCGGGGTCGAAGTGTCGGAACGTTTTGATCCTGTCTTTTCCGTCCACCTTCTGCGTCAGATGCTGCGCCGTCGGATTCGTCTTCTGCCTGGGACGGCGAAAGGTCTGTTCGCCGCCATGCTCCTCGGGGATCGCGACCCCAACCTGAGCGAGATGTTCCGTCGCTGGGGGATCAGTCATTATCTGGCCGTTTCAGGCTGGCATGTCGGACTGGCAGTAATGCTCGCTTCGTTTCTAGTCGGGAAAAAAAGATACGGCCTTGTTCTGTCGTCACTCCTGCTGTGGTTCTATTGCCTGATCAGCGGCTGTTCCATCAGCGCATTGCGCGCGACACTGATGCTGCAGATCGGCCTGGCGGGGCTGTGGATCGGGAGTGGAACGGCCGCCCTCAACGCCGTGGGACTCGCCGGTGTGGCGATGCTCCTGAGAAATCCGTGGACGTACTTCGACCTCGGCTGGAGACTTTCGATTTTGGCGGCGATGCTGGCCGTCGGTCTGTACAAGACGAAGACTCTTTTCCTCCCGATACTGGCGCCGCTCGCGATGCTTGTCGTCATGTCGCCGTTTATCGCGCCGATAGCAGGCGGCATCTATTTCTCCTCTCTGCCGAACAACGTCCTTGCGACAGTGCTTTTCAGCTTTGTGCTGGTCGCTGTCCTCATCTCGGGACTCCCTGTTCTGGTCGGCCTTCCTCTCTTTTTCCCCGTACTTTGTTCCCTGGAACTGTTCGACCTGTGGGCCTTTGCCGCCGACCGCCTCACGGACTGGTTTCCTCAGGCTCTCCCGTCCGGTTTCTTTCCGGCGGCGCTGTGCGGAGGGCTGGCTTTTCTGCTGACGGCGCGGGCTGTGCGCATAAGCTTCTGGCGGTGTCTGCTCCTGTCGCTTTCAGGCGGCTTCATGGTATGGACTCTGTTCGTTTGATTTCGGGACGTGAACGATGACTGAACGGATAACGATCGGCGGCATCGCTGTCGAAAACCCACTTTTTCTCGCTCCGCTTGCGGGTGTGACGCTCTCGGGCGTCAGACGCTTTTTCCGCCGCTTGGGCGCGGGGCTCGTCCATACGGAGATGGTCAGCGGTACGGGGCTTTTGTACGGCGGCGTGAAAACGCGGCGCATGCTTGACTTTCACGATGAAGAGCACCCGCTCGTGCTCCAACTCTTCGCGACCGACGCCGACAGCCTGTATCGTTCGGCGGAACTGGCGCTCCATGGGCATTCTTATGACGGCTTCAGCGTCAACATGGCCTGTCCGATGCCGAAGATCACGAAGCGAGGAGCGGGGAGCGCCCTTTTGCGCACACCGCAGACGGCCTGTGAGATGGTGCGCGGGCTGAAGCGCTTTGGGCTGCCCGTCTGGCCGAAAATCCGCAAGGTCGTCCCAGATGCCACCTACACACAAAATACGGAACAGTTTGCAGGGGAACTCCTCGCCGCCGGAGCGGACAACGTCGCCGTCCACGGACGGACCCCCGCGCAGCGCTACGAAGGCGTCGCGGACGCTGGGGAAATCCTGCGCGTTGCGCGCGCCTTTCCCGGCATGATCATGGCCTCGGGCGACGTGTATACGCCGGAAAAGGTTAAATTTTACCTGGACGGCGGTTGTTCGGCTGTGCTCGTCGCGCGCGGGGCGATCGCCGATCCCCTCCTGATTCCGCGCACTTTGGGCCTGTTGGGGTATGCTCCGCGGGATACCGTTTCCGAACTCACCCTGCGGCGACGCGCGGAATTGCTGGTCGAGTTCGCCGATATACTGCGCGGCGCACACGCCGAGAGAATTGCCCTTATGCTCTTAAAGCGCTTTGTCCCGGGGTTTTTCAGAGGGCGGGCAGGTATGACGGAATTTAAGAGAACACTGGCCCAGACGAAAGACTGGGATTCAACATACCGGCTTCTTTTGGACTGGCGGTCATATTTTGAAAGGGGTAACGCGTAAATGGCAGATATTTCCGCGGTTGGAACGCCGGATACCGAAATCCTCAGGCAGAGGATCGACAAGCTGAACAGGCTTCGCAGAGAGGAAGGCTATAACCCTTACGAGAACGAAAAATGGGACGTTGACGCCACGGCTCTCGGCGTGAAAAAGAAATATGATTATCTTAAAGAAGAGGAGTCCTGTCCCGACGATAAACTTTCGCTCGCGGGGCGGCTAATGACGCTCCGCCGTCAAGGCAAGGCCGCTTTCGCCAACATGCAGGACGAGACGGGAACGGTCCAGATCTATTTCCGCTACGACAATCTCGGCGAAAAAGACTACATGTTCTTCAAAAAATGGCTCGATTCCGGCGACATCATCGGCATTCACGGACATCCGTTCCGTACGAAACGCGGCGAGCTGACCGTGGCGGTGGAGGAGTTTCGTCTGCTGTCCAAGGCGTTGCGCCCGCTCCCAGAGAAGTGGCACGGACTGACGGACCTCGAGATCCGCTACCGCAAGCGGTACCTTGACCTGATCGTCAATCCAGACGTGCGCGAGGTCTTCAGGAAGAGGGCGAAGATCATCTCGACGTTCCGCAGGGTACTGGAAAAGCACGGCACGCTTGAAGTCGAGACGCCCGTGCTTTCCTATCTCGCCGGAGGCGCGAACGCGCGGCCGTTCGTCACCTACCACAACGCTCTGAACGCCAACATGTACCTGCGAATCGCCACGGAACTGTATCTCAAGCGCCTCGTCGTCGGCATGATGGGACGCGTCTACGAGCTGAGCAAGGACTTCCGCAACGAGGGCATGGATCTGACGCACAATCCCGAGTTCACGATGATGGAGGTGTACTGGCCCTACGCGAACTATGTGGACATGATGAATCTCACCGAGGAACTGATCCGCGAGTCGTGCGTCGCCGCCAACGGCACGGCCATCATCGAGCGCGACGGCGTCGTACTTGATTTCTCAAAACCGTTCCGCCGCGCGACGATGGTCGATCTCGTCCGTGAAAACTGCGGCCTCGACTTCTCCGCGATGACGGACGGACAGGCGCGCGAAGAGGCGAGAAAACACAAAATAGAGATCACCGGCAACGAGTCGCGTTTCAAGATATTGACGATGTTCATGGAAGAGTTCGTGGAAGACAAACTCGTACAGCCCACGTTCGTGATGGGGCATCCCGTGGAGGTCAGCCCTCTTTCGAAAAAGGACCCGCAGAATCCCGACTATACGCACCGATTCGAGCTGTTCTGCTGCGGCAAGGAACTCAGCAACGGCTACAGCGAGCTGAACGACCCCATCGATCAGAAAGCCCGATTCATCGACCAGGCGCAGAAGAAAAACGAGGGTGAAGACGAGGCTCACCCTTACGACGAGGATTTCGTCGAGGCGCTCGAGCAGGGGCTTCCGCCGACTGGCGGTCTGGGAATCGGCATGGACCGCGTCGTCATGTTTCTGACGAACCGCCGTTCGATTCGCGACGTGATCCTGTTCCCGACGATGAAGCCGATCGAAAACGCACAGCAGGGGAAGGTTCTATCCGAGGAGTAAAAACATTATAAGACATAGATGCATTCAGTCGGCACATTCTGTTCGGCGCTGGGGGAGAATGACTCTTTCCTTTAAAAAGTGAACCTTAAATCCGATAGGCCAGACTTAAAATTTCCCGAAAGAGTTATGTTTCTCGTTGAGAGGATGTCCGTATCTCGAGGGGAAGCCCCGTCGGCGTCAGCGGGGCTTCCTTT
>CAZFNC010000014.1:0-28958 GCA_964520485.1 uncultured Synergistaceae bacterium
GGACACGGGCGCCAAGCCGACGGAGCGCGCCGTCCGCGCCCGTAACTCCGCGTCGGCCGGTTTTTTTTGGAATCCGCCGGCCGCCGGGTTCGTCGTGCCGTCCGCGCTGTCGCCCGCGGAAAACGCGGGCGACAAGGAATGTTTCAGACTTTTCTGTAACCGTGTACCGCCTCCTTAGCGTGCCTCTGCAGCCCGGCATCTCCGCCGCCGGCCTGTTCGGGCGGCAAACGTTTTCCCCGGATTCGGCGCTGCCGTCCGCGGGGCGGCGCCGATCGCCGACAGCTTCTCCGGGAACTCGCGGAAAAAGTGCCGTTGCCGCCTTTAACGACGCGCTTCGCCTCCCTCCCAGCGCCTTGCGAAAAAGCGTACTTTATTGCAAACGGGAATCTCGCCCCAAGCGCCCCGATCCGTGCTGAATTTTCAAGTATTAATATCTTGACAAGCGCATGCATTTGTGAGAGAATGACGAACATCACTAAGAGAGAGCGCCTTGCGGAAAAGCACACTTTTTCGCAAGGCGCTCTCGCGCGGAACGAGTGTTTTCGCAGGTCGCCGCGTTGTCTCCGATGCGCGGGCAAAAAGACAGGTTGCCAAAACTCCGCCTAAGAACATGTTTTAACATGGCATAGAAAAATCCGCCGCCTTTCGTGACCAAAAGAGGAGCGGCCTCATTTTTTCTGGTATAATGTCGGCGGCTGAGATTCCATGAGACGTTTCTCATGACTGACGTTGCGTGAGCGCCGGAAGCTCCGTCCGGCGCGGTTTGTTCGATACGGAAAGGCGAAGCGAACATGAAAGACCTGCTGCCTGTCTGCCGCGAGGACATGCGCGCCCGCGGCTGGGACGAGCTTGATTTCCTCTTTATCACCGGCGACGCCTACGTGGACCATCCGTCGTTCGCGAACGGCCTCATCGCGCGGTGGATGGAACACCTCGGTTACCGAATCGGCGTGGTCGCGCAGCCTGACTGGCGCTCGCGCCGCGACTTTGAGTCGATGGGCGAGCCGCGTCTCGCGGTCTTCGTCTCCGCCGGCAACCTCGACTCGATGCTGAACAAGCTGACGGCCGCCCGCAACAGGAGAGGCGAGGACGCCTATTCCCCCGGCGGCGTCACGGGGCTGCGCCCCGACAGGGCGACGATCGTCTACTGCAACAGGGCGCGCGAGATATGGGGCGGCAAACCTCTCGTCGTCGGCGGCATCGAGGCGAGCCTGAGACGGTTCGCGCACTACGACTACTGGTCGGACACGGTGCGGCGGCCGATGCTCGCCGACTGCCGCGCCGATATCCTGATTTACGGCATGGGGGAGCTTCAGCTGAAGGAGATTTCCGCGCGTCTCGCTTCCGGCGAGCCTGTCGGAAGCATCGTTTCTGTCCCCGGCACCTGCGTGATGCTGAAGAAAGCTCCCGATGGCTGCGTGGAACTCCCTTCGTTCGAAGAAGTCCGCGAAAGTCCGCAGAGATACGCGGAGGCGTACAGACTTCAGAGCGCCGAACAGGACCCTTTTCGCGGAAAAGTTGTCGCTCAAAGAGTCGGAGACAGGTACATGGTGCAGAATCCGCCGATGCGCCCTCTGACGACCGTGGAGTTCGATCTCGTCAACGAGCTTCCCTATACGCGCGAGCCCCATCCGATGTACGATAAGAGGGGAGGCGTTCCCGCCGTCGAAGAGGTGCGTTTCAGCGTCAGCGCCGCGCGCGGGTGTTTCGGCAGCTGCTCGTTCTGCGCCATACACGCCCACCAGGGGCGGATCGTGCAGGCGCGCAGCGACGATTCGATTCTCAGGGAAGCGGCGGGCCTGACGAAACACCCGAAGTTCAAGGGGTACATTCACGACGTCGGCGGACCTACGGGCAACTTCCGCGCCCCCGCCTGCGACAGGCAGATGAAATACGGCTGCTGCCGCGACCGCCAGTGTCTTTTCCCGAGTCCCTGCCCGAACCTGAAAGCCTCGCACGCGGGCTTGATCTCCCTGCTCCGCCGTCTGCGGGCCGTGCCGGGCGTGAAAAAGGTCTTTATCCGCTCGGGACTGCGGTACGACTATATCCTTGCCGACCCTGAAGGCGAGCGCTTTATCGACGAGATCTGCCGCTGGCACGTGTCGGGACAGCTTCGCGTCGCCCCTGAACACGCCAGTCCGAAGGTGCTCAGGCTGATGGGGAAACCCCCTGTCGAGGAGTACGTCGCGTTCAAACGGCTGTTTGAGAAGGCCACGCGGCGCGCCGGAAAGGAACAGTACGTCCTGCCCTATCTGATCTCAAGCCATCCGGGCTGTTCCCTGAAAGAGGCCGTCGAACTCGCCGAGTTCCTGCGCGACCAGCGCTTCACGCCCGAACAGGTGCAGGACTTCATCCCCACGCCGGGAAGCGCGTCCACATGCATGTTCCGCACGGGGCTGGACCCGTTCACGGGCGAAAGGGTCTACGTGCCGCGCGGCGGGCACGAAAAAAGTTTGCAGAGGGCGCTGCTCCAGTACAGGCGTCCCGAGAACGCGGCGCTTGTCCGCGAAGCGCTCGTCAGGGCGGGGCGGAGCGACTTGATCGGGTTCGGCCCGAAGTGTCTGATCCGCCCCGCGCGAGCCAAAGACGCGCGCGAGGCTTCGCGGGAGCGGCGGTCGCGAGGCTCGTTCAGTCTGGAGGAAAAAAGATGACGGCGAAAATGAATGATCTCCTCGACGGCGCCGGTCTGGTCTGGAGCACCGGAGCGATGCTGAAGCGTTTCTGCCACTGGCGCATCGGCGGCCCCGCCGACTGGCTCGTTGAGCCGCGCGACACGGCGGAGACGGCCCGCGCGCTGGAAATTGCCTCGGAAGCGGGGCTCCCCGCGCTCGTCATCGGACACGGCTCGAACATGCTCTTTGACGATCGAGGATATCGCGGCGTCGTCGTCAAGATCGGCGGGCGCTTTGCCAATGTCGGCATTGACGGAGCCGCGCTTTACGCCCAGGCCGGCGTCTGGACTCCATCGCTCGCGCGGGCCTGCGCGGCGCGCGGATTGAGCGGCCTTGAACATGCCGTCGGCATACCGGGCAACCTCGGGGGGCTGATCTTCATGAACGGCGGCAGCATGAGGCGAAACGTCTCGGACTGCGTCGATTATGTCGACGTCCTCGACGAGAGCGGACGCACAAGGCGTCTGGCGGCGGGGGAGTGCGATTTTTCCTACCGTCATTCGATTTTTCAGCATAAAAGCTGGATCGTGCTCGGCGCGCGTCTGCGTTTGGCCCAAAGCGATCCCGAGACAGTCCGCCGCGAGATGCTCGGCGTCCTCGCCGAGCGGCGCCGCAAGTTCCCTCTCGAACTTCCCAACTGCGGTTCCGTCTTCAGCAACGACGAGGAACTCTACAAGCGGTACGGCCCTCCGGGGATGGTGCTCGACAGGCTGGGGCTCAAGGGAACCCGCGTCGGCGGCGCCGAAGTCAGCGTCCGGCACGCCAACTTTATCGTCAACCTCGGAAACGCGCGGAGCGGAGACATCTTCGAACTGGTCGGACGCCTTCGAGCGCATGTGTTCGCCAAGACGGGCTTTGCTCTCAAGTGTGAAGTGCGCTACGCGTCTCCCGACGGCCCCTGCGACCGCCTCGACGCGTTTCTGTAGTTCGCGCGGCGGCCGTCGCCTTTCGCGGATTTTCGAGCGGACGTGCTTTTCTGACGGCACGAGTCTCGCTCTGTCCCCGCGGATGCCTTTCTCGGAGCGCGGGCGGCTCCGTCCTTTTCCGTCGCTGGAGAAGCGGCCGCCCGGCGTTGCACGCGGCGCTTTCCGTGTCGTCCCAAGGTTTTTGGAGTATCGCCTGAACCGTCATGTACGCTGTAAAGAGAGTTCTTTTTCCTATGAAAGAACTTTCTTCTTTTTTTCGTGTTTTGTGTTATGATTGATTTTAATAGGTATCTTTCTGAATATGTTCCGGAAGTTCAGGCCGGTTTCCCGTCCCGGCGCTAGTTTGCGGTCACTTCGGGGCCGCGGCAGAGGTGTTGAAAAAACATGCAAAATGCCAGAATAGACCATGACGCTCAGGTCATTCAGCAGCAGCTTCGTCTCCTGCCATCGATGGACAAACTCCTTTCCGACGAACGCCTTGAAGCGTTCAGACGCCTCATCGACCGCGACACCATCAAAGCCGTCTGCGGCGAAGCGCTGACCGTCTTTCGCGCGAAAATTCTCGACGGCTCCGTCGCCGCCTACGACGAAAAGCTGTTTTTCGCCGATCTGTCCAAGAGACTGGGGCGGCTGACGACGCCGAGTCTCCGTCCAGTCCTCAACTGCACGGGCGTCGTCGTGCACACCAATCTCGGGCGGTCCTGCCTGGCGGAGGAAGCCATCGACGCCGCAGCCGCCGCGGGGCTTGGCTACAGCACGCTTGAATACGACTTGGAAAGAGGCGGCAGGGGACAGCGCAACGCTCACGTCGAGGGGCTGCTGTGCCGAATCACGGACGCCGAAGCCGCGATCGTCGTCAACAACAACGCCGCCGCCGTGCTGCTCGTGCTCGCGGCTCTCGCGTCGCGCAAGGAGGCTGTCGTCTCGCGGGGCGAACTGGTGGAGATCGGCGGTTCTTTCAGGATTCCCGACATCATGAGTTTCGCGGGCACGCGGCTGGTCGAAACGGGTTGCACCAACCGCACGCATCTCTACGACTACGAACGCGCGATCACCGACGAGACGGCGGTTCTGCTCAAAGTCCATCCGTCCAATTTCCGCATCTCAGGGTTTGTCGCTTCTCCTGAACGGGAGGAACTGGCGCGTCTGGCTCATGACCGCGGGCTGGTGATGGTGGAGGACCTCGGAAGCGGCATGCTCATCGGCGGCGACTCTCTCGGTCTCGAGGGCGAGGAGACTGTGAAGGAATGTGTGTCCGCCGGCGTCGATCTGGTGACGTTCTCCGGCGATAAAATTCTCGGCGGCCCGCAGGCGGGCATCGTCGTCGGGCGCAGGAAGCTCATAGACAAGCTGCGTCGCTATCCGCTGCTGAGGGCTCTCCGCTGCGACAAGATGACTCTCGCCGCGCTCGAGGCGACGCTGCGCATCTACCTTCGCGGCGACTGGAAAAAGATCCCCACGCTGGAGATGATCTCCTGTAAAGAAGAAGTCTTGAAGGCGCGCGCGGAAAATCTCCAGCGCCGGATCAGGGAGCGCTGTCCCCGCGCGGGCATCTCGACGAGCGTCGTCCCCGTCGAAGATGCCGTCGGCGGCGGCGCTTACCCCGAGCGGCCTCTTCCCGGATGGGCCGTGTCGATTACCGCGCCTCAAGCGTCCGTCAGCGCGGGCGAATTGCAGGAACGTCTGCGCCGCTGCACGATGCCTGTGATCGCCGGGGCGAGGAACGACGAACTGCTGATCCACCTCAGGACGCTGCGCAGCTATGAGGAGGATCACCTGATCGCTTCGCTGTGCGAGGCGCTGGCGGAACGGCGATGAACTATCGGGAAATTTCCCTTGTCGTCGGCACGGCGGGGCACATCGACCACGGCAAGACGCAGCTCGTCAAGGCGATGACCGGCGTCGACTGCGACCGGCTCAACGAGGAAAAAAAGCGCGGGATCACGATCGAACTCGGCTTCGCGCCGCTTGTCCTGCCGAGCGGACGCGTCATCAGCCTGATCGATGTGCCCGGTCACGACCGTTTTATCCGTCAGATGGTTTCTGGAGCTTCGGGCGTGGATGCCGCTCTCCTTGTCGTCGCCGCCGACGAGGGCGTCATGCCGCAGACGCGCGAACATCTCGATATTCTCTCCCTTTTAGGCGTGCGTCACGGACTTGTGGCGATCACAAAAAAAGACCTCGTCGACGACGATATGCTCTCGCTCGTCCGCGAGGACATCATGACGCTGACGACGGGAACGTTCCTCGAAGGTTCCCCTGTGATTGCCGTCTCTTCCGTGACGGGGGAGGGCGTCGCCGATCTGAAGGCCGCGTTTGACCGTCTTGTCGATCAGGTTCAGCCGCGCGACCGCAGCGGAGCTTTTTTCATGCCGATCGACCGTTCTTTCACCGTGGCGGGGTTCGGGACGGTCGTCACCGGCACGGCATACAAGGGCGCGCTTGCGCCCGGCGACGAGGTTGACGTGTGGCCTTCCGGAAAGAAAACGCGCGTCCGTTCCGTCCAGGTGCACGGGAAAAACGTCGATCGCGGTTTTGCCGGCCAGCGGGTCGCCGCCTGTCTGAGCGACGTTTCTCTGGACGAGATCAAACGCGGCGATGTCGTCTGCGCCCGTTCAGTCTACAGACAAACGTCGTGCATGGACGCGATGCTGAAACTGCTCGACTTTGTCCCCGAGCCTCTTGAACACTGGCAGCGCGTGCGCCTCCACGTCGGCACGTCCGACGTGATCGCCCGCGTTTCCATGCTCGAAGACGAAAACCTTCTCCCCGGACATTCGGCGCCTGTCCAACTGGTTCTCGAGGAGCCTGTCGCCGTGACGCTGGGACAGCGGTTTGTCATCCGTTTTTACAGCCCGCTGAGGACGATCGGCGGCGGAGAGGTTCTTCTTCCCTATGCCAGGCGTCCTTCGGGCAAGAAACACCGCGATGCCGAACGCGAAAGGCTGATGCGTCTCCTCCTCTCTCAGGGGCGCGAGGAGAGAATCGCCGCCATGATCTCCGCCGAAGGGCGTCTGTCCGTGGGCGATCTCATGGTTCTCGCCCAGGAAGAACGGGAAGACCTGTGCGCTATTCTGGGGCGGCTCGAAAGCAAAAAGCGGGTATTTTTCGTCAGAAGCGGGGAGGGCGTTGTCTTTTCATCTCAGGCGTACGCGAAAATCGCCCAAAACGCCGCGACGGTCCTCGGAGAATATCACGTTTCCTACCCGCACCAGCGGGGGATGCCGCAAGACGCGCTCATCAACGCGGCTTTTTCCGATGAGGACCGCAAAATGGGAAAAAGTTTTCTCGATCAGATAGTCAAAGACCGTATCCTGAAACAGGACGGGGAGTTCTTCTGTCTGCCGGAATTCGAGCCACAGGACAGCGCCTCGTTCTCCTCGGCACGTCAGAAGATTCTCGAAGTCTGCGCGCGGCACGGCTGGAAGCTGCCGGAAATAGACGAACTCCACGCCGAGTCAGGCCTGTCTGAAGCAAGCTTCTCCAGCGTCCTCGATCAGATGAAGAAAAGCGGCGACACGGCTATCCTGGGCGGATCGTTTGTCCTTTCCCTGGAACTGCTGCGGCCGCTTCTGGAGCGGCTGCGCGCGATCGAGGGCGGTTTTACGCTCGCTCAGGCGCGCGACGTCACGGGCAGCAGCCGGAAATATGTCCTGCCCGTGCTCGAATATCTCGACGGAACGGGCGTCACACGGCGCGCCGGAGAAAAGCGTATTTTCGTCAGGAAAGAATGACGAGTCATGACGCTCACACGGGAGAGACTGTCCGTTCCGGACGGTGTGGAGCCGATCGCGCGCTCCGGCACGGCGAGACTGGAGTGTTTCGCTAAAATCAACCTGACACTGCGGATTACGGGAAAACTGGCGTCAGAATACCACGAACTTTGTTCATTGTTTTATAAAACAGGTCCGGTTGATTACTTGACAATAAACAGGTCAAGAGAAGATAATGTAAGGGTGTTTTTTCGGGGAGCGCCTCTGTCCCTGGAGGGAAGAAACATTCTCTTCAAAGCGCTCGACGCGCTGCGGGCAGAAAATCAGTCTGTGCCCGCGCTCAGCATGATCCTCGACAAAGGCGTGCCCCCCGGGACAGGACTGGGAGCGGGAAGCGGCGATGCCGCCGCGCTTTTGACGTGGCTTGAAAACGAAGGTTTTTCCGCGAGGAGATTTGCCGCAGAGGTCGGCTCGGACGTCTCTTTTCTGTGCGGCGACGCGCCTCTTGCCTTGGCTCGGGGGCGCGGCGAGCGCTTGAGTCCGGTCCGACACGTCCCGTCGCTGACGGTTGCGGTCGTGATCCCTGACTGGAGATGCCGGACGCCTGAGATGTACCGCGAAGCGGACCTTTTTTACGGTTCACGCTGGCCGCTTGATCCGTTGGATGCGGAAAAAGAGGCCTGCGCGACGTTGCGGGCGCTGAACGGAGGGATCGCGCGGGGACTGCTTCCCAACGACTTTGCGCCGGTACTGCTCAGACGGCGCCCCGAGTATGCCGCGCTGTTTGAAGATTTTAAGCGCTGCGGCGCGCTTGCCTGGGGTATCAGCGGCAGCGGCAGTTCCGCTTTCGCTCTGTGGAAGACGGAACGGTACGCCGGATTTGACACGCGTCTGCCATGGGTGGAGGACATTCTTATTTTTCCTGGAAAAGGTGAGCTTTCATGAAAGGACAACGCACAGAGCGACTGATCCGCATCACATCAAGGTTCCTTTCCGCGCCGTCGCGGCCGATTTCGCTGACGGGACTTGCCGATGGTTTCGGCGTCTCGAAGACTGTCATCAGCGACGATGTCGCGATGGTCAACGACGCCTTGAGCAACGAGGGCTACGGACGCCTTGCCGTGGACAGAGGGCGTACCGGCGGCGCGTTCTACATACCCTCGCTCTGTCAGGAAAAACGGGACGCGTTCCTGAAGGAACTGGCAGCCGTGCTCTCCGATCCGGATCGTCTTTTGCCCGGCGGGCTGATCTATTATGCCGATATTCTCTTTAATCCCGTCTATACGGACATGCTCGGCCTCGCTTTCGCCAGCGATTTTCATGACCTTCACCCGACGCTGATCATGACGTCCGAAGTGAAGGGGATTCCTCTCGGCCTGGCCACCGCGAGAGCGCTCGGCATCCCGCTCGCCGTGTGCCGTTTCCGCAACAGAGCCAGCGACGGCCCCGCCGTATGCGTGCATTACCCGACGCAGAACGGCGAGGTGAGGTCGATGTATATGGGCACGAAAAACCTTTCGCTGACCGATAAGGTTCTGCTCATCGACGATTTTATGCACGGTGGAAGCACCGCGGCCGGCATGGCGCAGGTCGTCCATGAATTTCGCGCTGAGCTGGTCGGCATCGGCGTTTTCATCGCCATGGACGACCCAGAGAAGAAAGCCGTCGGCAACTATAAGGCCCTGCTGAAACTCTCGCTTCGCGACGGTAAAAAGATAACCGTCTGCTGAATCCGAGGACCATCCGTTCGCGGCTTGACGGAACGGCGCGCTGCGTCTATAATATTGACTTTGGAAGAAACAATTGTTGAATGTCTCCGTCGTGAGCGGAACAGACGTCTGCCGTTCGGAGTCTGTACGGACAGACGCGGCGTGCCGAGTGCGAGTCGGTGAAAGCGCCGCGATGGGGATCGCGTCCGCGCGCGAACGCTTCTTCACGAGGACGAAACGCGGCCGTTCCGCGTCTGTTCCCGTGTTTTCCGGGCCCATAGCTCAAGGGTAGAGCTGCCGGCTCATAACCGGGAGGTTCCAGGTTCGAACCCTGGTGGGCCCACCACAATAAGAAGAGGCTGTCCCGCAAACCGGCCGATGTGAGGTTATGGGACAGCCTTTATCAATTTGAACGAAACTCATCTGTGGAAACCTTCAAGAGACGGCGGTTAAAAGGAATCGTTCGGAAAATCTCGCGACTGACGAGAGGCCGCCGTCCCTTTCGTCGTTTTTCCGGCGGCACAGCGGCGCGTTGAACGTTTTTGTCAAGCGCCTCGAAAAAAAAGTTTTTGACGGGAGGTCGTTTGCTATGGGCAAGGTGGTCGTGCTCAACGCGGCAAAGATGGATTTTGACGGCAGTCTGGATTTCTCCGTGCTTTCTGACGAAGTGACCGTGTATGCCGACAGCCGCGAGGAAGAGATTTTGTCTCGTATCCGCGATGCCGACGCGATCGTCACCAAAGAACTTGTTCTCAGCCCCGAGCTCGTGGCGCGCTTTCCCGACTGCGTGAAACTGATCTGCGAGGCCGGTACCGGATATAACAACATTCCTCTTGAAACCGCGCGCGCGAAAGGGATCACCGTCTGCAACATTCCCGCGTACAGTACACAGAGGGTTGCGCAGACGGCCGTGATGCTCATGCTGAACCTTGCCTCGTCGATGGGAAAGCAGATTCGCATGCTGTCCGCCGGCGACAGGCGCAATTTTACGGAACACCTGATGGTGCCTCATGTCGAACTGAACGGCAAAACGCTCGGCGTGATCGGCGCCGGCAACATCGGCCGCTGCGTGATCAAGATCGCGAGAGCGCTCGAGATGAACGTGCTCGTTTATACGCGCACGCCCCGTGAGAACGAAGAGGGCGTCACCTATACCACTTTGGAGAACGTCCTTACCGGGAGTGATTTCGTCTCGCTGCATTGTCCTCTGACGGACAAAACGCGCCATTTGATCGACGCGAAGGCTCTTGACATGATGAAGCGGTCGGCTTTTCTGATCAACACGTCCCGCGGCGCGCTCGTCGACGAACCGGCGCTGATCGCGGCCCTCAAAGCGAAGCGGATCGCGGGGGCGGGCCTCGACGTGCAGGAAAAGGAGCCCCCCGAGGCTGACAACCCGCTCTACGACATGGAGAACGTGATTCTCACGCCGCACATGGGCTGGAAAGGCATGGAGACTCGCCGGCGCCTCGTATCCATCATCTCGGAGGACATTCACGGGTTCTTCAACGGGACGCCCGTGAACGTTGTCTGCTGAGTTCGACTGAAAACATTTCTTTTTTAAAGACTCCCTTAAAACGGACAACGCTCGTCTGGCAAAGTTCAGGCGCGCGGCGCGAGCTTTTTTGCGCCGCCGATTTCCGCCGTACCGCGACGCGGAGTTGAAATTACGTTAAGGAGGAACCCGCCGTGAATCAAGAACCTTTGCTCCGCGTGGAACACGTGGGAAAATCCTATTTCGGGAACAGAGTCCTGAAAGACGTCTCCTTCACGCTCGAGAGAGGACGCATCCTGGGGCTGGTAGGGGAGAACGGCGCCGGAAAATCGACGCTGATGAACATTCTCTTCGGCATGAACGTGATCGCCGAAACGGGCGGTTATGATGGAACGTTTTTCATCGACGGCAGGGAGGCGAAGTTCCGCAGCCCGAACGACGCGCTGAAGGCGGGCGTCGGCATGGTACATCAGGAGTTTTCGCTGATCCCCGGCTTTTCCGTGACTGAGAACGTCGTGCTCAACCGCGAGTCTCTCGTTTACAATCCGTTGGTTGAGGCGTTCGGCGAACGTTTGAAAACGCTCGATCGCGCCGACATGAAAAGAAGGGCCGAGGCGTCCCTCGAAAAACTCGGGTTCGCGCTTGACGGCGGCACGCCGGTGTCAGAACTTCCCGTGGGACACAAGGAATTCGTCGAAATAGCGCGCGAGATCGATAAAAGCGGAACGCGGCTGCTCATCCTCGACGAACCGACGGCTGTTCTGACGGAAAGCGAGGCTTCTCTCCTGCTGGAGGCGATGCGCAAGCTCGCGGGGAAAGGAATTTCCATCATCTTCATCTCACACCGCCTCGGCGAGGTGATGAGCGTCTGCGACGACATCGTCGTGCTCCGTGACGGCGAGGTGGTGCTGAAGACGGTTCCCAAACGGACGAATCTCCGCGAGATCGCCGTTGGCATGGTCGGACGGCGGATCGATAAAGCGCGGACGGTCGAAGAGGAGGACCGCCGACCGGAGAGGACGATCCTGTCCGTGCGGCATCTTTGGGTCGACATGCCTGGCGAGACCGTGCGCGACGTCAGTTTCTCCGTTCAAGAGGGGGAGATTTTCGGAATCGGCGGCCTGGCGGGACAGGGCAAGCTGGGAATTTCAAACGGCATCATGGGACTTTTCCCCGCCGGCGGGGAAGTGACCTTCGACGGAAGACCCGTGAATCTCAACTCGCCGTCGGCGCCGCTTTCCCTGGGCATGGCGGCCATGTCGGAGGACCGCAGGGGCGTCGGTTTGCTTCTGGACGAATCAATCGGCTGGAACATCTCTTTCACGGCACTGCAGACTCAAGGGCGTTTCCTGAAGTCCGCGCTGGGCGGTCTGCTGAAAATATACGACGCCGAAGCGATTTCCGACTGCGCGCAAAAATACATCGGCGAACTGGACATCAAGTGCGTCGGGCCCCGCCAGCGCGTTCGCGAACTTTCTGGCGGCAATCAGCAGAAAGTCTGCCTCGCCAGGGCGTTTGAGATGCATCCGAGGCTGCTTTTCGTCTCCGAACCGACGCGGGGCATCGACATCGGCGCGAAAAAAGTCGTCCTCGACACGCTGAAAAAATACAACAGGGAAAACGGAATGACGATTGTCGTGATCTCGTCCGAGCTGGAGGAACTGAGGTCAGTCTGCGACCGCATCGCCATCGTCGACAAGGGCGTCGTCGCGGGGGTAAGGCCGGCCGCGGCGCAATCGGAAGAATTCGGGCTGCTGATGCTCGGCACCGGCGGGGAGGCCGTTGTTTAAATGGAGCGACTCGGTAAATTCATCGAAAGAACAGGCTGGCCGCGTGTTCTCATCGCGCTGTTCCTGCTCTCGCTTTTCGTGATTGCTCCGTTTGTGGGCGTTCGCCTTGACGCTTCGCTGAACGATACGCTTGTCCGATTCGGCATGAACGGCGTGCTCGTGCTGGCGATGGTGCCGATGGTGCAGTCCGGCTGCGGGCTGAACTTCGGGCTGCCTCTCGGGATCATCGCGGGACTGATCGGAGCAGTGACCAGCGTCGAACTTGAGCTGACCGGCCTTGCAGGAGCTCTGGGCGCAATGCTGATCGCGACGCCGGCGGCTGTCCTTCTCGGCTGGAGCTACGGTCTGCTG
This sequence comes from uncultured Synergistaceae bacterium, assembly GCA_964520485.1. Taxonomy (GTDB): domain Bacteria; phylum Synergistota; class Synergistia; order Synergistales; family Dethiosulfovibrionaceae; genus Pyramidobacter. Next base: position 12,657 of record CAZFNC010000014.1, read on the forward strand.
CTCAACAAGGTCAAAGGCAGCGAGATGATGATCGCCACTTATGTTGGCTTCTCATCGGTGGCGTTCATGTGCATCATGTGGCTCGTTCTGCCGTACGAGAGCCCCAATATGGTGTGGGGCTACGCAGGGCAGGGCCTGCGCACGACAATTTCCGTGGGGGAGTTCTGGCAAGACGCGATCAGCAGTATCGGCGCGGTGCGCGTGAATGAATTTTTGGAGATCCCGACGGGCATGTTTCTCGTATTCGCGTTTCTGTGCGCGGCGATGTCGCTGTTCATGAAGACGCGGACTGGAACGGCGATGACGATTGTCGGCTCCAATCCCGAGTTCGCTCGTTCAAGCGGGGTGAATATCGACAGGATGCGCACGCTGTCCGTCATCTTATCCACATGGCTGGGCGCGGTCGGTATCATCATGTACGAGCAGAGTTTCGGGTTCATTCAGCTGTACATGGGACCGTTCTACATGGCGTTTCCCGCCGTCGCGGCGATCCTCATCGGCGGCGCCTCGGTGCGGAAAGCCGGCATCGTCAACGTCGTCGTCGGAACGATCCTCTTTCAAGGGATCCTGACGATGACCCCGTCGGTCATCAACAACATCGTACAGACTGACATGTCGGAAGTCATCCGCATCGTCGTTTCAAACGGCATGATCCTGTATGCCCTGACAAGGACGACAAGGGGGCGCGAGTGATGCGCGGGGAAAAAAGTTTGCGAATGTTTCTGATCGGGAACGCCGTGCCGATCGTTTTCATCCTCGTGAGCGCCGCGGCCATACCCCTTACGCAGTTTTCCGCCGATTATCTGATCCAGGAGATGCTTGTGCGTCTGTCGCGCAACTCGTTCCTCGTGCTGTCCCTGCTGGTGCCGATCATGGCGGGCATGGGACTGAACTTTGGTATGGTCCTCGGCGCGATGGCCGGCCAGATCGGCTTAATCTTCGTCAGCGACTGGAACGTGGTCGGCCTGCACGGCGTCATTCTCGCGGCGCTTCTCGCGACGCCACTGGCCGTCTTCTTCGGATGGATCTGCGGCGTCGTCCTCAACAAGGCGCGCGGGCGCGAGATGGTCACTTCCTATATCCTCGGTTTTTTCATGAACGGTATCTATCAGCTCGTCGTGCTGTACGGTTTCGGCGCCGTCGTGCCCGTTTCGAACCGGAAACTGCTGCTTTCGCGCGGCTACGGCATCCGCAATTCGCTGAACCTTGAGACGATGCGGCGCTGTCTCGACGATCTGATAAGCTGCGAGATCTGCGGCGTCCGCGTCCCTGTGGCCACGTTTGCCGTGATCGGCGTTTTCTGTCTGTTTATTCTCTGGTTCCGCACGACCAAACTGGGGCAGGACATGAGCGCGGCGGGGCAGGATATGGGCGTCGCCGAGTCCGCCGGTATCCCTGTTCTGCGCACGCGCGTGATCTCGATCATCATTTCGACCGTTCTGGCGAGCTACGGGCAGATCATCTTCCTGCAAAATGTCGGCACAATGAACACGTACAACAGCCATGAACAGGCGGGGGTGTTCGCGATTGCTTCGCTTCTCGTCGGCGGGGCCAGCGTATCGCACGCTTCGATTCTCAACGTTTTCGTGGGCGTTGTCCTCTTCCATCTGATGTTTGTCGTCTCGCCGATGGCGGGTAAATATCTGACGGGCAACGCTCAGATCGGCGAATTCTTCCGCGTGTTCGTCTCGTATGGCATCATCTCTCTGGCGCTCGTGCTCCACGCGTGGCGCCGTCATGCGGACAAAGAGGCGCAGCGCGCGCAGTTCCGCGGACAGGCGGGAAAAACGGAGGTTCTGAAATGAACGTCAAAAGGATCTGCGTCGATCTGATCCTGGTTCTGGCACTGGCGTTCCTGGGAGTGTACTGCTACAGGAGCGGGAAAGCTTACGATTTCACCGTAGAAAATACGCCGCATTCGCGTGGCGACGTTCAGGTGAAGGCGCTTGAGGCTGTCCAGATCACCGTTGACGGAGAAGCACAGAAAACGCTCTATGAGAATGACATCGATCAGATGGTCGTCGTGGGGAGTGGCAACCACAGACTGACGATCGACATTCTCGACCTCGACGACAAGCCTATCCTCAGCCAACGCAGGGAATATTCGTTCGCCGTCGGACAACTCGGCGACAAGAGGACGCTGAACGTCCCCTTCGCCTACAGTCAGGCTCAGCCAGTCCGGTAAACCGAGCTGTCCGCTCGGCGCGAGAAAAAAGGTTCTGTCATCGCGTTCCGTGCGTTTTACGGAATGTTCGCTTAAGAATTGTTCACGAGAAGGCCTTTCGAACGTCGTTTCGCGGCGTTCAAAAGGCCTTTTCGCGTTGGAGCGAATGGATGTCCCGGAGGCAACGGCAGATGAGAAAACTTCGCACGCGTCGGACAGGACGGGCATATGCCGTATGAAAAATCACATAGCTTTTGAGAATAGAAGTTATTATTTGTCCGCCGATACGATCTTCACATTACCTTCTTCCGTGTTATAATAAATATATTCGCCGAGGCAGTGTTTTCTGTCCGACGAAAATTCAAACGCGGTCAAGGGGGATTTCAGGATGAAGATCGGCGCGAAGGCAGTCAGTTTGAAGAAAGTACAGAAGGATGCGGAGGACAACTACCGCGGGGGGTATTTCTGCTGCGAGGCTCTCATGGCCGCTATCCGTGACAACTTCCAGCTTGACGTGCCAGACTCAGTTATCGCGATGAGCTCGGGAATGGCAGTGGGCGCGGGGCGCTCGGGCTGCATGTGCGGCGCGCTCAACGGCGGCATCTTGGCGTTGGGGCTCTTCTTCGGCCGCAGCGAGCAGAAAGGCCCGCAGGATCCCAAGGTCGTCAAATGCATGGCCCTGTGCCACGAACTCCACGACTGGTTCAGGGACAACAACGGTAAACACGCTATTTGCTGCCGTATCCTCACACGCGAGTTCGACATGAGCAAGGGGGAGCACAAGGAGCAGTGCATCCGTTTCACCGGTCTGTGCGCGTGGAAAGTGGCTGAGATCGTGGTCCGCGAGCTGGGCCTCGACAACCTGGACGAGTCCGCTTAGATGTTCGGAGAGACTGAAACATGAAATTCATTCAAAAGGTTCCTCTTCCTCTGTGCGGCGTGGCTTTGGGTTTTGCCGCGCTGGGAAACCTGCTCCAAAGCTACTCTGAAGGGGTGCGTTTGCTCTGCGGCGCCGTAGCGGGGATTCTGGTTCTCCTTTTCCTCCTCAAGCTGATCAGCTATCCCAAGTCCGTGTCAGACGACATGGCCAACCCCGTCATGGCCAGCGTCTCGGGTACTCTGCCCATGGCGCTGATGTTGCTGGCGACCTATGTCAAGCCCCTGACTGCTCAGGGGGCTTACGCCCTTTGGATTCTGGCCGTCGCTTTGCACGCGATCCTGATCGTCTGTTTCACGGTGAAGTTCGTCTTCAACTTCAAGCTGAACACGGTGCACGCCAGTTGGTACATCGTCTACGTCGGCATCGCCGTCGCGGCGGTCACCGCTCCCGCTTTTCAACAGACGGGCATCGGCGCCGCCACGTTCTGGTTCGGGCTGGCGACCTTGGCGATCCTTCTGGTGGTGGTGACACTTCGTTATTTCAAGATGCCCGTTCCCGATCCCGCCAAACCGCTGATGTGCATCTACGCCGCTCCCGCCAGCCTGTGCATTGCCGGCTATGTCCAGTCGGTCACGCCCAAGTCGGCGCCATTCCTGCTGGCGATGTACGCTGTGGCCTGCGTTCTCTACGTTTTCGCGCTGCTGAAGATGGCGGGATTCCTGCGTCTGCCATTCTATCCGAGCTATGCCGGATTCACGTTCCCCTTTGTCATCAGCGCCGTCGCGTCCAAACAGACGATGGCCTGCCTGGCCAAACTGCAGCAGCCGCTCCCCGCGCTTTCGCTCGTCGTCACGCTCCAGACCGTCATCGCTACGCTTCTGGTCGTCTATACCCTGATTCGTTTTATCATGTTCCTGTCTGCTCAGACGAAATCCGCGTAACGTTTCGGCGAGCACGCTTGTCAGAAACGGGTGCTCCCGGACGGCATGAATGGGGAAGACGAATGGACATCGACGGAGTTTTTCGGAGAAAAAAGACAAAAAAACGCGTTCACCACTTGACAGAATGAAGATTTTGAAGTATTTTAAACAAGCTGCTGGAAAAAAATAACCGTCAAATTTTTATTTGAAGGAGTTACCTGGTCAATGTCCAAGAACGTCTCAAGAAAAACCGCGCCTAAGGGTAAGATCGTTCGTCGTCTCGGCGCGAACATCTTCGGCAACGCCAAGTACGACAAACTGCTTGGCAAAAAATCCGTTCCGCCCGGAGGCGCGCCCCGCCGCCGTAACAAGCAGTCCATTTACGGCCTTCAGCTTCAGGAGAAGCAGAAGATCCGTCTCGCTTACGGCGTGAGTGAAAAACAGCTCCGCTCTGTGTACGAGATCGCAAAGAAAATGGAAGGCGTTACGGGAAGCAACATGCTGATCCTGTTGGAGTGCCGCTTTGATAACGTCGCCTACCGCCTTGGTTACTGCTCGACGCGCCCGCAGGCACGTCAGCTGATTCGTCACGGACATTTTGTCCTCAACGGACGCAAGGTTGACATGCCCGGCGTGGTCCTCAAACCCGGTGACGTGATCACGCTTCGTGAGCGCAGCGCCGAGATGAAAGTACTCAAAGAGAACCTTGAGGCCGCAGCTGCAGTCTCCAAGCCGGCATGGCTCTCACTCGAGAGCGCGAAGGGCGTTGTTCTTCGCCTTCCCGAGCGCGCTGACATCCCCAACATCGCCGACGAGCAGGTTGTCGTCGAATTCTACTCGAAATAGCACGTTTACAGGATACGAAAAAGGGCAGTCCCTCGACCGTGGACTGCCCTTTTTAATTTTTATGTGAATCCGGATCACTGGCGAGTCGCGACGCCATGGCGTAAGATGTTTCCGAAACGCCTTTTTCAATGATCATATTCACAATCGCAGCCGACGCCCACGTCCGCGCAGCCGTCACGTGAGCGTGCTACCTCGAGAAAACGGGCGTACAAATTACGTATATAATAGGAAGATTCGTGAAAACGCGTTTCCTCGCGCGCGCTTCTTCCGTGAATGGGGAAGTCCCTTGGTCCTGCAACAGTGCCGTTCGCAGATGAGCTTTCTTAAACGTTTTACGTTCCGTAGACATGGATAAGCGCATCCGTCAGGCGTCACGCGCCTCGCCTCAATCGAGGACGTCTACGGCGATATGCGCACGCTGTACGGTTTCAGATAAGGCAAACTTTTGAAGGGGGAGTGTACCATGCGCGAAATCCTGCGTTGGTCGCAGATTCTTCGCGCGCGTTTCGGCGAGCGCGTTCAAAAAGTCGCGCTTGACATTGGCGCCGGCTGTCCAAACAGGAACGGGCTGACTTCTGGCGGCTGTATCTTTTGCGACGAACGGGGAGGCGGCAGCGGCGCGTATTTGAGGGGAATTTCATTGAAAGAGCAAATTCGGAGAGGAATCGACGGCGCGCAAAAACATTATAAGACACGATCGATCATCCTCTACTTTCAAAGTTATTCGGCGACGAACCTGCCGCTTGAAACTTTCTCGCGCGCCGTAGAGGAGACTCGTTTCCACGCGGCGAAAATGGGCGCGAAGGTGAGGGGTCTGTCTGTCAGTACCCGTCCTGACTTGCTTCCTCAAGGCGCGCTAGATTATTTGGAAAGTTTGACGCGCGAACAGGAGACTTGGCTTGAACTTGGAGTGCAGACAATCGATCCGGCCGGTCTGGACTGGCTCCGCCGCGGTCATGGCCTCGCCGCCGTGACGGACGCTCTGACGCGCGCGCGAAAGACGCATTTGAAAATTTGCGCTCACCTCATCGTCGGAATACCAGGGGAGACGGACGATCAACTGACGCGATCCGCCGTCTGGCTTGCCGAAAGGGGCGTGCGGGCTTTCAAGTTTCATCCGCTTCATGTATTAAAAGGAACGGAACTTGAAAGGCTGTATCATCAAGGATGTTTTGCCCCTCTCACCGAAGATGAATATATTCGAAAAGTTGTGGACACCCTCAAAAAGCTTCCCGATGGGATCATCATTCAGCGCCTGAACGCGGGAGTACGTCCGAACCGCCTTGTCGCGCCCTGTTGGTTGCTCGACAAGGAAGGAATGGAGCGCAGGATTGTCTCACGATTTTATGACACGTAAGCCTTCTATAAAAACTTTATAAGACATTCAATACAAAAAAGCGCGTCTTCTCCCGATAGGGCAGGCGCGCTTTATTCATGTCCCCGTCGAAACGAGAACGTCGTTTTTATGTGAAGTAAACTCACGCTTTTTACTGACACGGTTGCCGGAAAACTTGCGATGGAAACGGGATTTTACCGCTCCCTTTAAAAAACGTCGTCCTAGAAGCGATTTGCGCGTCTGAAGTCAACGTTGAGCAGACCGGGAATTTCTTCCCCTTTGAAAAACGCAATCACGGAAGCGACGGCGCCCGAACATTCTCGCCTGAGCGCTTCTTCCGTCCAGCCAGAGGAATGCGGCGTCAGGATGACGTTGCGACAGTTCATGAGAGGCAGGTCTTTTTCGGGCGGCTCGACCTGAAACACATCGACGGCTGCCGCGGCGAGATGTCCGCTTTCGAGCGCCGCCGCAAGATCGCGTTCGTTCACCAACGCGCCGCGCGCTGTGTTGACGAAAACGGCACCGCGTTTCATCAAAGCAAAGAGACGCGCGTCGAATAATTCCGTGTTCTCCTCGGTAACCTTGGCGTGAAGCGTCACAGCGTCGCAGAGAGGAAGAAGGTCGTCAAGGCTGTCACGGAATTCGAGCCAGTCCTCGGAGGCGCGGTTGGCGCGAGCGTGAGGCGAGTAGACGAGGCACCTGCATCCGAAAGGACGAAGGCGGAGCGCCACTTCATATCCGATCGCTCCCAGGCCGACGATGCCGATAACGGCGTCTTTTAAATCGTGACCGAGAAGGAATCCCTGAGCCCTCCAGCCGCCGTTTTTAATGACGCCGGCATGCAGGTCGAAGCGACGAAGGGCCGCGATGATCAGCATGACCGTGTATTCGGCGATCGACGTGGTATTGGCGCCGGGAACACATGAAACGGCGATGCCGCGCAAGGTCGCGTGCGCAATATCGACATTAGACGGCGGGCCGCCGCACTTGGCGACGATCTTGAGCCGCGGCGCGAGGTCCATCTGCGCGCCGTCGATCGCCGTGGCAGAAGTGATGATGACCCCGTCGGAACAGGAGAGTATCTCGGAGACCTTCGCCGCGACGACAGGACCTTCGGGATCATAAAAACGCACTTGAGCGAAATCGCTTAACCGCGAAAACCAGTCATCGGGACCTTCAGGCTCGATGACCGTAACGATGGGTTTCACAACGAACACTCCGTTCCATCCGTTAAAAAAAGTCCCGGAAAACAACTTTTCCGGGACATGTTGAATTATTGAGCGGCAGGGGCGGCCGGTTTCTCCTCATGAGCCTGAAGGAAAGCGGAAAGGGCGTCCAGATCCTTCTTCAGACTTTCCTGCTCAGAAGCGACCCTTGAACGCGCGAAGTCTTCAAGCTTGGAAAGCCTTTCGCCGAGGGCCGCGATTTCCGCGCGAATCTGTTTAACCTCTTCGCTTTTGCCCGGATCGCGGTCGGTTTTCAGCTGAACGACTTCCTGCCTGACGGATTCAACTTTCTTGCCGAAAATCGTTGCCACGACGTTCAGCAGAACGAGAAGCGCGATAACGCCCAAAATAAAGTTCTTCACTTTCGGTGACATCGTTATGACCTCCTGATCGTTAAGCCGATATGAACGGCTGATGTGCGGTGAAAATCATTTCGTGTCCTATAATGTATCTTATGTTTCTTACGGACCGAAAAACCCAAAATTCAGCGTCTTTTTTCCGAATCCCGATAGTTTTTAAGGATGGACATGAACTCGCCCGCTTTTAGCGATGCTCCGCCGATCAGTCCGCCGTCGACCGACGGCTGAGAAAAAATTTCTGCGGCGTTGGAAGGTTTTACGGAACCTCCGTACAGCACGGGGACGTTCACGCGGGATTTGATGAACGAGCATACTTCTTCGGCATCGGACGCTTTTGCGGCGCGTCCTGTGCCGATAGCCCATACGGGTTCATAAGCGACAAGCAGTTCCGTCGGCCGAGGCAGTTTTTCCACGCCCGTCATCAATTGTTCGCCGACCACTTCAAGAGTCCTGCCGGCCTCGCGTTCCTCGAGAGTCTCGCCGACGCACAGGACAGGAACGAGTCCCGCGCCGACAGACTTTAAGGCTTTTTGGTTGACCTGGCGCGACGACTCGCCGTAAATGTGACGTCGCTCGCTGTGTCCGATCACGGTATATTTAACGCCCTGTTCGCGCAACATCTCCGCGGAAACTTCGCCGGTGTACGCTCCGGCGTCGTATTCGCTGACGTTTTGAGCTCCGACGCCGCACAATCCTTTCAGGGCTTCCGCCGCGGCGGGTATCAGGACGAAAGGCGGAAAAACGCAGAATTCCGTGCTCTCTCTCAGCCGCGGCTCCCCTTCCAGAGCCTGACGCATCTGTTCGGCAAATTCCGCGACGGCGGCGAGAGACATGTTCATTTTCCAATTGCCGAAAAGATAAATTTTCTTCATCTCGAAACATCTCTCCTGCGTAAAAGGTCATGAGGAAAAGGCACACGACCGAAAAGGGGAAAATGACGTTCGCCCTGCGTCATTCCTCTTCGTCGGTCAGAAGCCCCTGACGCGCGGCTATGATTTTCTTGCTGACTTCATCGGGAACGACGTCGTAATGCGAATACGACATTTCAAAACTGCCGCGCCCCGACGTCATCGACCTGAGCTGAATGGCATACTGGAACATCTCGGCCTGGGGAACCTGCGCGTTGACGACCTGCAGATGGCCGAGCGTGTCGACGCCCATGATGCGTCCGCGACGCGTGTTAAAGTCGCCCATGACGTCGCCGAGATACTGGTCGGGCACGATGACCTTCACGTTCATGATCGGCTCAAGCAGGATCGGAGCCGCTTCTGCCATACCCTTCTTGAAAGCGATATGCGCGGCCGTCTTAAAGGCCATTTCAGACGAGTCGACTTCATGGTACGAACCGAAATACAGCGCCGCCTTGAAATCGACTGTCGGGAACGCCGCGAGCACGCCCTTGTTCAAGCACTCGCGAAGCCCCTTCTCGACGGCGGGAATATATTGCCGCGGCACGGTGCCGCCCGTGATCCTGTCCTCGAACTCAAACCCCGCGCCGCGCTCAAGCGGACTGAACTCGATGTACACGTCGCCGTACTGTCCGTGGCCGCCGGTCTGTTTCTTATGTTTGCCCTGCGCTTTGGCCGTCTTGCGGATCGTTTCGCGATAAGCCACCTGAGGCACACGAGTGTTCAGTTTGACGCCGAAACGCTCCTTCAGTTTCTCAAGGACGATGTCGATGTGCATGTTACCCATGCCCGACAGGATGTTGTCACCCGTTTCCGCGTTTTTCTCAAACGTGATCGTCGGGTCCTCCTCGGCGATGCGGCGGACCGCCGTGCCAAGCTTGTCCTCGTCGGCGCGCGACTCAGGGTCGACGGCGACGGAGAATATCGGCTTGGGGAACTTGATTTTGGGATACTGAACCGTGCTGCCTGGTTTGCCGACCGTGTCGCCGGCCTTCGTGCTCTGGAGCTTGGGAATGGCAACGATCATGCCGGTCGTGATCTCTTTCACGTCGACGCTGTCCTTGCCCTGCATAATTTTGAAGGTGCTGATACGTTCCTCGTCGCCCGTGCTGACGTTGAAGATCGTCTCGTCGGTCGTGAGGCGGCCGGAATTGACGCGAATGTACGACAGCTTTCCGACATACGGATCGACAAGAACCTTGAAGCACAGGCCGCTGAACGTCGCGTTATCGTCGGGCTTGATCGTGATCTCCGTCTCCCCCCCCTTCACGGCGGGACGCTCGCGCATCTCGAGCGGGCTGGGAAGATAGTCGACGATCAGTTCCATCAGCTGTTTGACGCCGATGTTCTTCGCCGCCGAACCGGGAATGACAGGGAAGATCTTGCACTTGTAGATGCAGCGCTGAAGGACGGGAAGAAGTTCGTCGATGGGAATGTCCTCGCCGTCAAGGTAGCGCATCATCATGTCCTCGTCCTCTTCGACGATGGCCTCGACCAGGTAGCCCCGCGCGCGGTGCACTTCGGGTTTCATGTCCTCAGGGACGGGCTGCTCTTCAAACTTGCCCGATTCGTCGCTGTAGATATACGCGACGTCCTTCAGGACGTCGACGAGTCCCTTGAACGAACTCTCCTTGCCGACGGGAAGCATGAAACGGTACGCGCCCTTGGTCATCTCCTTGCGGATTTCCTCGAAGACGCCGTTGAAATCGGCGTTCTCGCGATCCATCTTGTTGATGAAGAAGATAGTCGAGGTTTCGAACTCCTGGGCGAATTCCCATGCCTTTTCTGTCTGGACCTCAACGCCGTCCACGGCGCTCACGAGCATGACGGCCGACCCCGAAACGCGCAGCGAACCGCGCAGATCGCCTGTGAAGTCGGCATATCCGGGAACGTCCAGCACGAAGACCGTCTTTCCCTTGTGATGAAAGTTCAGAAGCGACGTGCCGATGGAGATCTGACGTTTCTGCTCCTCGGCGGTGTAATCCGAGATCGTGTTTTTATTTTCGACGGAACCTCTGCGCGTCGTTACGCCGGCATCGTACAGAAGCGCTTCCGCGAGCGTCGTCTTGCCCGCTCCGCCGTGCGCCACGATCGCGATGCTTCTGATATCCTCTGTTTTTATTGCCATGATAATACCGACCTCCTCGGAATTTCGACCTGCGCGTATTTCCGCGTGACGTGCCGCGACTTGGTTATTTTAACAGATTTTTTTAGACTTTACTAGCTTTTGGCGAAGAAGTCATTCAAAGCTTTCAAAACTTCGTCGGGTTTTGCCTGTCCCCTGCTCTCCTTCATGACAAGTCCCATGAGGAACTTGAACTTTTTGTCCTTCTTGTCACGCCCCGAACGGATCACGTCGGCGACGTCCTGATTCGCTGAAACGATGCTCCCGACGATCTCCCTGAGGGTGTCGCCCTCAACCGCACCGATGCGCACGCCGCACAGCTCGATGGCCTTGTCCAGAGAAATGCCGTCCGAAGAGAGTTTCTCGAAGACATCTTTCGCCGCCGTCGTCGAGATCTTTTTGGACTCGACGAGTACGATCAGTTCGGCGAGCACCGCCGGTGAAACAGGAGCATCCCCGATCTCTTTGCCCTGCTCCCTGAGGACCCTCATCATGTCGGTGCGCACCCAATTTGACGCGCGCACGGGATCGGCCCCTGCTTTGACGACCTCTTCGTAATAATCGGCCAGCTCGGGCGTTTCCGTCAGCACGATGACGTCCTCAAGCGGGATTTGATACTCCGCGAGGAAGCGTTTCCGCTTGGCATCGGGCAATTCGGGCATCGTATCTCGGATATGTTCAATGTATTCGTCGGACAACAGCAGGGGCGGCAGGTCGGGCTCGGGGAAATAGCGGTAGTCGTTCGACTCCTCCTTGCTTCGCGAAGGGGTCGTGATCCCGTCGGCATCGTCCCAGTTTCTCGTTTCCTGCGCGACGGTCTCCCCTCGCGCCAGCAGGTCGCGCTGACGGAGCGTCTCGTATTCGAGAGCGCGCTCGAGTGCCTTGAGGGAGTTCATGTTTTTCACTTCGACGCGGTTCCCCCAGCGTCCGTCCGATACTTTTTGTGAAATATTGGCGTCGACGCGCATCGAGCCTTTCTCCATGTCGCCGTCGGAAATGCCAAGATAGCGCACGAGCTGGCGCATCGCCGAAACGTACTCCCTCGCCTCGCGCGGAGATGTGATGTCGGGCTCGGAAACAACTTCCGCCAGCGGGACGCCGCCGCGATTGTAATCGACAAATGACTGCACCGAACCGACGATGCGTCCGTCCGCCGCGCCGTGGACAAGCTTGCCCGCGTCCTCTTCTAGGTGGAGGCGCGTGATGCCGATTTTGTGCGGCATGCCGTCGTCACCGGGGAGAGTCAGCCAGCCCTTTTCAGCGATCGGGACGTAATACTCCGAGATCTGGTAAGCCTTCGGCAGGTCGGCGTAAAAGTAGTTCTTGCGGTCAAAGCGCGTCAGTCGGTTGATCTTGCAATGGAGTGCCATTCCGCCACGAACGCCGTACTCGACAACCTTGCTGTTCAGGACGGGAAGCGCGCCGGGCTGCCCCGTGCAGACTGGGCAGATGTGCGTGTTGGGTACGGCCCCGATGTAGTCGGTCGAGCAGCCGCAGAAAATCTTCGTCTTCGTGTTCAGCTGGATGTGAATCTCCAGACCGATGACTGTGGTAAATTCCAACGCCATTATCGGGAGCCTCCTTCGGCGATCAGTCCTTCATGTTCCCTGCCGAGCGTCGCGGCCATGTCGAGAATCTTCGCGTCCGACCAGCGGGGCCCGACGATCTGCATTCCCAGAGGAAGGCCGTCGGCGTTGAACCCCGCGTTGAACGTGATGCCAGGGAGTCCGGCGAGATTGACGGGGATCGTGAACACGTCCGCCATGTACATCTCAAGCGGGGTGCTCATCGCGCCGATCTTGTATGCGGGCGTCGGGGCGGCAGGCAGCATGATCGCGTCCACACAGGAGAACGCCGCGGCAAATTCCTGCTTGATCAGCTTGCGTACTTTCTGCGCCGTCAGATAATAAGCGTCGTAGAATCCCGAACTTAACACATACGTTCCCGTCAGGATGCGGCGTTTCACCTCTGGACCGAATCCGGCGGCGCGCGTCTTGACGTAGAGGTCAAGCAGCGACCCTGCGTTCTTGTACGCCATGCCGTAGCGGACGCCGTCGTAACGGGCAAGGTTGGAGCTGGCTTCCGCCGGCGCGAGGATGTAGTAGCACGCGAGCCCGTATTCGAGCGCCTTGGGTAGCGATACTTCGACAACTTCGGCGCCGAGCGCGCGGCAGCGGGCGATCATGCTCTCCATTGCCGACTGAAGATCGTCCGTCAGTTTTCCGTCGATAAGTTTGGTCAGCACACCGATCTTTTTGCCCTTGAAAGGCATTTCGGAGAAATCGAAACGAGGTACCGGACGATCCTCGGACGTCGAATCATGGGGATCGTGGCCGCAGATGACGGAGAGAATCAGTTTCATGTCATCAGCCGTGCGCGAAAAAGTGCCGATCTGATCGAGGGACGAGGCGAACGCGACGAGACCGTATCGGCTGACCTGGCCGTACGTCGGTTTTATGCCGTAGATACCGCAGAAAGCCGCCGGCTGGCGGATCGATCCGCCAGTGTCGCTCCCGAGCGCCAGAGGCGCGTATCCCGCAGCAACTGCGGCTGCGCTGCCCCCCGAACTTCCGCCGGGGACGCGCGTGATGTCCCAGGGATTTTTCGTCGGGCCGTATGCGGAGTTCTCGGTGGAGCCTCCCATCGCGAACTCGTCGCAGTTCGCCTTGCCGATGATCACGGCGCCAGCGTTTTTCAGCATCTTCACGACGGTCGCGTCATACGGCGGCACCCAGTGCTCAAGGATCTTGCTGGCGCAGGTCGTCGGCATATCGCTCGTACAGATGTTGTCCTTGACGACCACGGGCACACCGCCCAGCGGGCCTAGGTCTTTGCCCTGCGCGGCGGCGGCGTCAACGGCTGCGGCGGCGCGCAGGGCTTCGGTCTCGGCGACGTACAGCATCGCATGGAGTTTATCTTCGCAGACGCGGATCCGCTCCAGGCAGGACTCGACGACTTCGGCACTCGTCAACTTGCCGCTTTTGACGCCGCCGACGATCTCAGACGCGGAAAGTCTGTACAGATCCATTATTTGTCCCCTCCGATTTTCGGCACTCTGATGAAATCGCCTTCGCGCGAGGGCGACTGGTTCAGGATCGCCTCGCGAACGGGGCTCTCGCGCACTTCATCGGGGCGCATGACGATAGGCTGCGTATCCTCCATCGTAAACGGATCGACGGAACTCAGGTCAAGCTCCTCGAGCTTTGTGAAATAGTCGAGGAGGCTGTTGAAGTGTTCGGCGAGCGGGTCAAGCTCTTCGGGCGCAATCTCGAGTCGCGCCAGTTTGCCGATTTTCAGCACTTCCTCCCTGGATAGTCTGGGCATCGTTACTCCTCCTGTTTTTTCGCTAAAAGACTGTCGGTCAGTTCAAAAAACGCTTCCTCGTCAAGCGTCGGCACTTCGAGCGTCCGAGCCTTTTGGGCTTTGCTCCCCGGGTCGGCGCCGACGACGACGTAGGAAGTTTTTCTGCTGACGGAGTTCGACGTTTTCGCGCCGAGCGCGACGACTCTTTCCTGCGCCTGAGCGCGCGTGCAACGTGAAAGCTCTCCCGTGAACACGAACGTTTTCCCCGAAAGAGGACCGACACGTGAAGACACGGGCGCGTCGTTCCGCATGACGACGCCCGCTTCGCGCAGCTGCGCGATCAGATCCCTGTTGTGGTCGTCGCCGAAAAACGCCGTGATCGAACGGGCGATCGTCGGGCCGACACCGGGAACCGCCGACAGCCGCTCCTCGCCGGCGGTCGCGATTTCGTCAACGGAAGAAAAGTTTCGAGCGAGTTCCGCCGCGACGCCCGCTCCGACTTCGCGGATTCCCAGCGCCAAGAGCAGAGATCCCAACGGACGGTTTTTCGACCTAGCGATAGCCTCCGTTAGTTTCCGAGCCGACTTCTCCCCCATTCGCTCCAGCTTGACGAGGGGCTCGATCCGCAGCTTGTACAGGTCGCTGAACCGTGAAACGAGCCCCGTCTGCACAAGCTGCGCGGCAAGGCTTTCCCCTAGCCCGCCTATGTCCATCGCCTGACGCGAAGCGAAGTGGGTCAGCCCCTGCGTCAGTTGCGCAGGACACGACCTGTTCGGACACCTGCACACTGCTTCGTCGGGCAAACGCACGACGGCGGAACCGCATACGGGACACCGGTCGGGCATGGAGAAATCACGCTCTTCGCCCGTCCGTCTTTTCGTATCGACGCGCACGATTTCGGGGATGATCTCTCCCGCCTTGCGCACCCAGACATGATCGCCTATCTTGATGTCCTTGCGCCTGATCTCGTCCTCATTGTGCAGGCTTGCGCGCCGGACCGCCGTTCCCGAAAGCCGCACTGGCGTCAAATTAGCCACGGGAGTCAGCGCTCCCGTGCGTCCCAGCGAGATTTCGATGTTCTCGATGACAGTCAGTTTTTCCTCGGGTGGATACTTATAGGCTACTGACCATTTAGGAGTTTTCACGTTACGACCGAGGATCGTCCAGTAATCGATATTCTCGGCCTTGAAGACGACGCCGTCTGTGGCGTAAGGAAGTTCGAAGCGGCGCTGCTGCCAATCGTCGAGGAATCCGGCGATGTCGCCGCGGGTTTTCGCGACCGACCAAGCTTTTTGCACCGGCAGCCCGTGCTCGGACATCCATGCGAGGATTTCAGACTGCGAATGGAGTCCGCGATCCCTCGGGTTCTGCATGTAATACACGAAGAGCTTCAGTCCGCGCTTGGCAGCGACCGAAGGGTCGAGCTGTCTCAGGCTGCCCGCCGCGGCGTTGCGGGGGTTGGCGAAAAGGGAGAGTTCTGCTTCCTCGCGTTCGGCGTTGAGCCTGGCAAAGCTGTCCTTGCTCATGTAGACCTCGCCGCGCAGTTCAAGGCGGCCGGGGACTTCTCCGAAAAGCTTCAGAGGCAGATCTCTGACGGTCTTCAAATTCTCCGTCACGTCCTCGCCCACGGTGCCGTCGCCGCGCGTTGAAGCCTGCACAAAATTTCCGTCGTCGTAAATCAAAGAGATCGCCAGACCGTCGATCTTCAGTTCGCAGCACCAGGGAATCCACTCTTTCCCCACGCCCGCGGCGGCCCGCGTCAGCCACGCGTCGAGTTCCTCCTTTGAGAACACGTCTTCAAGGCTCAGCATCGGCTGTGCATGGACGACTTTCTCAAAGGACTCGAGTGGCTTTCCGCCAACTCTTTGCGACGGGGAGTCGGGCCTGAGCCAGCCGGGATGTTCCTTTTCAAGGATGAGCAGTTCGCGCATCAGCCTGTCGTACTCGTCGTCCTCGATCTCGGGCGCGTCGAGCACATAATACAGATAACCGTGGCGGTTAAGCGCGTCCACCAAAAAATCGTAGCGGGCTCGCGTTTGCGTATTACCCAGATTCCCCACCTCCCCTCGCGAAAAACGCAGAAACAAATCCTATATATTTTAACGCCAGAATTCAATAAGCACAAGTACCGGCTTCTCTCGGGGGAACGTTTTCAAAAAGAAAACTCATCAGGAAAGGGAGAGAGCTGGCACGTGTAGGCGATGTAATAATGTCTTATAATGTTTTTATTCGCTG
>CAZFNC010000015.1:0-28006 GCA_964520485.1 uncultured Synergistaceae bacterium
CCGAAGTAGCGCATACCGAGAATCGCGGCGCAGTTCTGCAAGGGTGAGAAGAACGCAAGACCGAGGGGGAAATCGGGGTGCGTCCAGTACGGGTCCGCGTAGACGAGAATATTGCCCTCTCCCTCGATAACGCGCGACTGACGATAGAAAGCACGCACTTCGGGCGTCATGAACTGGAAGTTGAGCATCCAGTTGAGCAGACTGTTCTCAAATCCCTCGGGGACCATCAGGCGGGCGCGGACGGTGAAGTCCTTGTCAAGGCCGACGATCGCCTCAGCAGAATAGAACTTACGGAATCGCGCGTTGTGGACAGCCTCGCGCAGAATCTTGCACAGATCGGCGGTGTTGACGCCAGGCACGCCGACGATGCGGCGAGCGGCAGCCGCGCGGCCGACAATGGCGCCGTCGTTGAACAGCAGAACGTGACTGTCCTTGGGCAAGCCCTGAATTTCAGGTTCGTAGATGGGCATCCCCGTCAGTTCGACGGTGCCGGGGCTGCGACGGGCCAGTTCATAAGCCTCTGCCACGCTACCGACCTTGACGACGTTGTTGCCGTAGAACTGGGTCTCGACGATGGTACGTACGGGCAAACTGTTTACTTTCTTAAAGACTTCCGGATTGCCGTAATGCTCAAGTTCAACCATGGTGTACTCTGTGCCTCCTGGGAAGATCAAAAGAATTTTTCGTCGCGTCGATTGTGCCGTGGCGCAATCGGAACTCACTTCACAGTGCAAGTATAGGAAAGTCAACGGAAAAAGTCAATCCGCTATTTCTCATCCGGGCGATCACACATTCACGGAACGCATAAGAACGGAGTCAGCACACATAACGCATCGGATATCAGTTATCGCGGTGGCGCTGCACGGACGGCAGCGATCGGAAGTAGTCGCCGAGGAAATCGATGAACAGTCTCGTCTGTTCGCTCAGCGCGCCGCGTTCCTCGCTCGTGACGTAGATGTTGCGGCGGCAGACGAGCCCTGAAAGATGGATCAGTTTGGCCTTGTCGGTAGCCAACCGTCCCCACGTTGCCTCGGGCCACAGCGAAACGCCCAGACCGGCGGCGACGAGTCCCCTGATGGTGCCGGGGTTGTCGCTTTCAAAGCTGGCGTGCGGCGTAAATCCGCCGGAATTGAAGATATGATCCGAGATTTCGCGCATCGAGGCTTTTTTGCCGAACACGATGAAGTTCTCGTCCACTAGTTCGTCAAGCCGAACCGAATCCCTCAGTGCAAGGTGCGACTGCATGGGCACGGCCAGGAGAATTTCCTCGCTGAGGAGCAGACGCGCGTTCTCGGGCGCGGCGTCGGGAAGAGCGCTGCGCAGACAGATGTCGCACCGTGTCGCTCGCGAGCTCTGGATCAACTGGAAATCGACGAAAGGATGCTGTTTCTTGAACCTGAGCAGGATGTCCGGCAGCAGGGACGAAGCAGCCAGCACGTTGAAAACGATGGTCGAGCGCGAATGTCCCGTCACGACCTTGAGGTCCCTAGGGAGATTATCGAGGATGCTCATGATCGGCTCAAGTTTGCGCTTAAGCGCCAACCCCGCCTCGTTAAGCTGTACGCGCTTGCCCTGCCGGTGAAAAAGCGGAACGTCGAGTTCCTTCTCCAGCGAAAGCACGGCCTTACTGATTGAGGGCTGGGATATATACAGTTCGTCCGCCGCCTTGGAGAAATTTTCGTATTTGGCGACGGTCATAAAATACCGCAGATGGAACAGTTCCACGGAGAATCACCTACTTATAACCGCAATCTATAAGCATATTGTACATCATACTGAAAGAAAGCGCAACGTATGCCGTCCGCAGAAAAGGAGCACACTGGAACGCTTGTCCCTGTGTCGGCTCGCGAATGCCCTTATATAAAATTGACGATAGTATGTATCCTTACACGTTAAGAATCTCTTTCCGCTCATGACAATCCAAACGGCGAGTGTAAGGAGGAATTCGATGCGAACGTATCACGTCTGTTCTTTATACGCGAAAACAAATGTTCCGTGAGGCGGTCGTATGATCGAAACTGAAATTGCAGAGTTGATGAACTGCTTTCGCGTGTCCATGAGTCGGAATTTACGTGCCATGAAACGACCGCGCCGACGTCTCAACCTTCGCTGCGGCCTTTCTCTTTCCTTGTTTCTCTTGAACGTTATCGGCACAATTTTCCCTGCTTTCGCTCAACCCTCACTTCATCTCTTAAAGGCACACCTCTTTTTAAAGCTTGCGCATTTGGCGTTTTAAAGTTATCATAAAAGCGTTCTCGTGATCGTTTTTCAGACGCTCACGTTTACCGAATCCGGAGGTGCTCATCATGGACAATTCCCTGCGCCTTGAGTTTGTCGATCGGGTCAAGCCCGAATCCGTCGTCGATCTCTACATGGACGCCGGCTGGTGGGAAGAGGGCTGGAGTGAAGAAGTCATTCCGGCGATGATCAAAAATTCGTTCCGTTTCGCGGCGCTTTTTGACGGCAGCGAGCTCGTCGGCATGGGGCGCGCGCTCTCAGACGGCGTTTCCGACGCCTATATCCAGGACATCGTCGTGCGCACCGACTACCGCGGACGCGGATGGGGACGGAAGATCGTCGCGTTTCTCGTCAACGACCTGCGTGCCGCTGGCGTCGACTGGATCGGGCTGATCGGCGTGCCGGGAACGAAACCTTTCTATGAAAAACTCGGTTTCGCGGCGATGCCCGAGTTCGTACCAATGAAGTTTCAGTGCTAAGCGTCACCTCGCGCCTTTTTTTCCGCGCTGCGCCGTGCATTGATACGGCGCCCTTTTGTGGCGTATGCGGCCGGGCGCGGAAGAATTTGCGATTCTCCGCAAATCAGTGTACAATGGTAAAATATTTTGAGAACGCCGCTCCGTTTCCCCGTTACCTGAACACAAGGCGCGAGAACCGCTCGAATAAGCGGCGAGAGCCTGTGCGTGAGCGAATCCCCTTTTACGATGTCTTTTGGGAGATGGTGGAACTGGCCGGCGGTTCTTTAAGTCGCGACATCTCGGCCAGAATGTTTATGGCCGTTTTCTGGAAAGGGGTCACATGGAACGTCTTGAACGGATGATCTTGGATTCACTGGCGCGCCGCGCCTCGGAAAAGACAGTTTTCTGGGAGGACGCCTGGCTGTCGGGAAACGACGTCGCCTCGCTGGTCGATCGCGATGTCGAGACGCTCAAGGCGGCTGGGTTCCGTGAGGGGCAGAGGCTGATGACGCTGCTGCCTAACTGTCCGGCGCTGCTGGCGTTGGCTGCGGCGGTATGGAAACTGAAAGGCACGCTGATTCCCATGAATATGCGTGCCGGAGTGGACAATCTTCTGCCGACGATCGACCTGGTGCAGCCCTTCGCGATCGTCGTCGCTCGCGGCGACACAAAAGCGGCTGCCGGAGTGGTGCGCTATCCCGTCGTCGAGACGGAAACGGCAGGCCCGCTTGACGTATTCCGCGGCGTCGTTCGCAAGACGACGACGCCGGATTGGGCCGTCTTTTTCACCACGTCGGGAACGACCGGCATGCCCAAGGCGGTACCGCTGACTCACGGCAATTTCATGGCCAACCTGAAAGCCATCTGCGGCCATCTCAATTTATTCCCCTCCGACACGATGCTGTGGGTGCTTCCCAACTTCCATTCTTTCGGCTTCACGCTGGGGCTGCTCCTGCCGCGTTTTGTGGGCTGCTCCGTGGCCATCGTCGGCGGTTTCATGCCGCCGCTGAAGGTTCTTCGAACCATCGAGGCCAGCGAAGCCAACGTGCTGTTCTTCGTGCCCACGATGGTCGAATTTCTCAAAAGGTCGGCCGCGCACAATCCATGCGACATCAAAAACGTGCGTCTCGTCGTGACGGGCGGCGACCGTCTCAACACGGCGCTGGACAAAGCGTCGATCGACATCTTCGGCCTCGGTATCCTCGAAGGCTACGGCACCACGGAGTGTTCGCCGGTCGTCTCGGTCAATCCGCGCTACGATTCGCGCAAGATCGGCACGATCGGCACGGTCCTTCCAGGCTATGAGTGGAAAGTGTGCGACTCCCGCGGAACGTCGTTGCCGCCGGATATGCCCGGAGTCCTGATGTTGCGCGGCCCTTCGGTGTTCGGAGGCTACTACCAGGCGCCTGAAGTCACCGCCGAGCGCCTGCACGCAGACGGCTGGTACGACACAGGCGACGTTGTCAAATACGATGCCGACGGCTACATCACCGTACTCGACCGTTTGACGGACATCATCATCGTCGGCGGCTTCAACGTTTACCCGCAGGAAGTGGAACGCATCCTCAACGCTCATCCCGCAGTGGCGCAGTCCGCCGTCGTCGCCATGCGCCACGCCGTCAACGGCGAAATTCCGCGCGCGTTCATCGTGCCGCGTGTGGGCGCGAACGTCACCGACCGTGACATCATCGAATATTGCAAGGGCAAGCTGGCAAACTACAAGGTACCTCGCAAGGTCGATTTTGTCGAGTCGCTTCCCGTCTCCTCCAGCGGCAAGATTCTGAGACGCAAACTGCGCGAGATGCCCTGACGCGCGGAAGGACTGCTTTTTTGCGGCCGACGGTCGCCCGTGCGGCCGTCTCCGATTGGAGTGTATGCCATGAAAAGACTTCTCGCGACGGTCCTGACAGCACTGTTTCTGTGTCTGTCCGTTTCCGTCGCGCGCGCGGCCCGGATGAGAATGACTGTCCCGAAAAAAGCTCCCGTAGGACAGCCCTTTTTCCTTGAGCTTCGTTTCAGTGAACCTGTAGGCGACGTGACCATTGCCTGGCGCGGCAGGGAGTACGTTTTCCAACCGCGCAGCGGCACGGTGCGCACTATCCTCGGCGTGCCCAACGACGCCAAACTCGTCGGCGAAACTTTTCCTCTGACCGTCGAGGTCCACGACGGCGCGAAACTGCGCTTTCGGGCCGAGAGTTCCGTCGCGGCGACCGCGCACGACTACCCAAAGCAGGTTCTCACCGTTGCCCCGAGAATGGTTTATCCGGCTAAATCGGAACTAAGCCGCATCGACAGCGAAAGGAAACTCGTTTCCGCCGCGCTGGCGACTGTGACAAAAGGCGGAGTGCTGCCAAAGTCGTTTGTCCGTCCCGTCGGCGGAATACCTACGGGCTATTTCGGCGGGTTCCGCGTGTACAACGGCGTGCCGCGATCAGGACACGGCGGTCTCGACCTGAGAGCCGCGGCGGGCACGCGCGTCAAAGCGATCCATGACGGTACCGTCGCTCTCACGGGACACCACTATTTCTCGGGCAACGCCGTCTACCTCGATCACGGAGGCGGCGTCCTTTCCAGCTATTGCCACCTTTCGCGGATCCTCGTCAAAAACGGACAGAAGGTCAGGGCTGGCGACCCGATCGGTCTCTCGGGCGCAACGGGCCGCGTCACAGGGCCTCACCTTCATTTGGGCGTCTACGCCGGCGGAACGTGGCTCGATGCCCTGCCGCTGCTTGGAGAAGCCTCCCTGCCCGCTGGCGCGGAGACGCTTTACGAGTTCAAATGACAACTTTTTTCAGTTTTAACAAGCAAGGAGGAAAATTGCGATGAAAAAGATCACCATGTTCATGTTCCCCTCGTGCCCGCACTGCAGGCTCGCGCTCAAGTGCATCGACGAACTCAAGGCCGCGCATCCGGAGTATGCGTCTATTCCTTTTGAGATGATCGACGAGCGCAAACATCCCGAGATCGCGGAAAAATACGACTATTATTATGTGCCGACGTTCTACGTCGGGGAGACGAAAGTCCACGAAGGCCACGCGGAGTCGGATGACGTGGAAAAGGTCTTCAAGGCAGCCATCGCATAAGAAATCCCGCTTCCCGCAATTTGTTGACGGTTTTATCCCGATCGCATCGCTTTCGTCGCGCAGCGCGGGGGAAGTGGCGTCCTAAAAAAGCGGTCCTCCGAAACGTCTAGGGAAGACCGCTTTTTTCGCCGTTGCCACGTCGTGAAAAATTGCCTGTAAACATAATATATTTCCCGCCGCCGCGGGTGTATAATGGGATACATCACCCAAAAAGGCCGATCGGCCGAAAACGCCGGTCGGCCCGTCAAGGAGGTCTTTCAAACATGATTCGTGCCAGAATCGCTCTGACGCTTCTGTTATTTGCGGCGTTCCCTGCGATGGCAGCGGAGAAACCGCTGCCTGTCCTGACCGTGGAACAGGCGCTGACGCTCGCCTGCGAGCATAATCCATCGCTTGCCGCCGCTCAGGCTAGGATTGAGCAGGCGCGCGCGCAGATCGACCAGGCGCGAGCCGACAAGCTCCCGCAGCTCTACGCGTCTCTCGCGAGCGCGTGGCAGGGGGAGGAAAGTAAAATCCCCGTCGTCACATCCCGTGGCTCGGGCTATGCGGTCAGCTCTTTTGACGAGGTCTATCAGGCATCGCTCGGCGCGGAGTGGCTTATCTTCTCCAGCGGTTCAGTCGAAAACACCGTCAGAGCGCGCCGTTTGGCCTGGCTGGGAGTGAAGGCCAGCGAAGTTCGCACAGGACAGAGCGTTGAAAACTCCGTGCGCGTCTGCTACAGCGATCTTCAGCGCGCCCGCGCGAAACTCACCGTCGCCCAGGAAGTCCTCTCGCTCACTCGCGAGCATCTCTCGCAGGTGCGCTATTTCTACAAATACGGCGTCGTCGCCCAGGATGAAGTGCTGCGCGTCGAAGTTGACGTGGCCAACGGCGAACTCAACGTCATCTCCGCCAAAAACGCCGTTGACGTGAGCTGGCGCGCTCTCGAGAGAGCCGTGGGCACGTCACTGCGCAGTGTCTACAACCTCCCAGCCCCTGAAAAGGAAACTCCTCGCGCCCCCGTGCCCAAGTGGAACGACGAAAGCCTTTACTCCCTTCGTCCCGAGCTGCGGGCGCTTGATTACTCGCGCCGGTCTGCGCTGGCTGTAGCAGCGGCGGCGCAAGGTTCGACCGGACCGAAGATCGCCGCGACGGGTGAACTGTTCGACGCGGGGCGCGACTTCTGGCCCGACGACCAGGACACGTGGAGGCTCTCGCTCAACCTGAGATGGGATCTCTTTGACGGTGGCAGAGCCCGCGCACAGGTGCGCGAATACAGAGCCAGCGCCCGTGAACTCCTGGCACAGATCGAGGACTACAGACACCAGATCGCCATGGAGGTTTCATCCGCCCAGCTCAACTATGAAGCGGCCAGGCAGCGTACCGACGTGGCCATCCGGCAAGTCGCCAGCGCCAGGGAGGACTACAGAATCGCGCTCATGCGGTATAAGGCCAGCGTCGGCACGAACCTCGACGTGCTCGACGCCCGCACAGCCCTTTCGAACGCGCGCACCCAGCTTGTCGA
Source organism: uncultured Synergistaceae bacterium (assembly GCA_964520485.1). Classification (GTDB taxonomy): domain Bacteria; phylum Synergistota; class Synergistia; order Synergistales; family Dethiosulfovibrionaceae; genus Pyramidobacter. The sequence goes on from CAZFNC010000015.1 coordinate 7,284, forward strand.
CGCCATCTACGACACCGACAGCGCGCGGGCAAATCTTGACTACGCCCTTGGCATCTCCGACCGTTTCAAGCTTCCCCCCGTGGAAGAAGGAACGACGGCTTCGCAAAAAGCGTCAAAATAACTCTCTCATCCGCCTTTTCTCACCGTTTCTTTCCATCTTTTCGCGGGGTGTCCCGTTTCCCGACGCGCATGACGCCCCGCGAGTCGTCTTTGTCCTTTTCACTCCCTCGGGAAATCTTTCACGGCAAATAAATCCCCTGTTGACTTTTGGCAAAAATCATTTATAATAAACAAGTCAGGCCGGCGTAGCTCAGTTGGTAGAGCAGCTGACTTGTAATCAGCAGGTCATCAGTCCGAATCTGATCGCCGGCTCCATTACAAAAGAGCGACCTGATCAATTAAATACGTGGTAGTGTGGCCGAGTGGTCAATGGCATCAGACTGTAAATCTGACGGCGAGAGCCTACGGTGGTTCAAATCCACCCGCTACCACCATTTTTTTTCAAGCCGACTTAGCTCAGCAGGTAGAGCACATCCATGGTAAGGATGGGGTCCCCGGTCCGAATCCGGGAGTCGGCTCCATTTTTTACCGAAAAGTCAAAACGCGCGGAGTCCGAATACGTCAGGGCCCCGCGCGTTTTTTCGTCTTTCCGCAACGGCGGTCAAAAGTAAAACCGGCGCTTCCCGCGCCTACGCTCCCCTCCTCTTCGCCGAGAGGAGATACAGCGGGACGGCGGCAAGTTGGGCGGCGACGGAGACGACGATCATCGCGGGAATGCTCGTGTCGTAGAGGACACCGAGAAGCCAGCTGCCCAGGAACCAGAACACGCCGAAAGAACATTCAAACACGCCGTAACCTGTAGCGCGGCTCGCCTTAGGGACCATCGTGCTCACGGCGGCCTTGAGAACGGCCTCCTGCGCCCCCATGCCAACCCCCCAAAGGGCGATGCCGAAGAGCAGCGCGGGGACAGAGCGGGCGCCGAAAACGAACAGCGCGAAAGGGGCGGAGATCAGCGTTGAGATCACGAGCGCCTTCTCTCCCTTTATATCATACAAGAAACCGAAAACCAGCGCCGAAAGCGCGTCCACAAACATCGCCCCCGCGTACAGCAGAGGAAGAGTGCCTGTGGTGACGAGCGCCCGCGTCTCGGCAAGCCCTGCGTGCAACGTCGTAAAATTCCTTGAAACGTGCATGATGATGAGCGAGTAGTCGACGAAACCAAACGCAAACAGGCTGATCCCCGCGATGTAGAGAACAAACTCCTTCTTCATTTTGAAGGGAACGTACTCCTTCGGCTCAGGTTCGAAGCGTTCGGGATCGGGGAACTTACGCTTCGTCAGGAAAAGCAGCGCTATCGTGACCGCCCCGGGGATCGCTGTCACCGCAAAACAGACGGCGTACTTATGAAAATCACTCCCACTCTTTTGAAACAACATCACCGAAAAGAGCAACACGGGCCCCAGAAACGCGCCAATCTGGTCGAGTACCTCTTGAATGCCGAAACTCTTCCCCGCACCTTCCCGCACGGCGGCAAATGACATGATCGTATCCTTCGCCGGTTTTTTGATCGCCTTGCCCATGCGCTGCACGATCAGCAGCCCGCAGGCGGCGAACCAACCGTGCTTCCCCACCAGCGCCAGAGCGGGAACGGCGAGAACGTCCATCACGTAACCGAGAATCGTCATCGGCCAGTAGAGGCGGGTTTTATCCGTAAACCTGCCGAATACGTAACGCATCGAATAGCCGACCATCTCGCCGAGCCCCGACGCAAAACCGATCGTCCCCGCGGACGCGCCGAGCAGCGACAGGTACGCCCCTCTGATGCTGCTTGCCCCCTCGTGAGTCATGTCCGAGAAAAGGCTGACGACACCGAAAAGGAGAATGAACTCCATCGCCCGCGAGATTTTAGTTTTCCCTGTTTTCATTGTACGCGCCTTCATGTATGATCCTGCTCATCTCGGGGAACCCCGCTCTGCTTTCGTCCTTACAGCGATTGTAGAGGATCGTGAGCAGCCTGTCGAATTCGCGCCGTTCGCGCACCGAAAGCGGCGCAAGTAGCCACTCATAGAAACGCGTTTCGATGTGCACCTTTGAATTTTTAAGTTCCTCGGCTTTCTCGGTCGCGTACAGGCGGCGGCTGCGGCCGTCTTCCTCGTTGTCCAGACGGGTGAGATAGCCTTTTTTCTCCAGATTCAGCGTCTGACGGGCCACGGCGCCCTTATCCATGCCCGTGATCCGGCAGACGTCCGCTTGCGTCAAGCCAGGGTTCTTGCGCACCGCGTGAATCGTGTCAAACTCTCCTGCCCCGATGCCGTCCGCTCTCAACATGCGAACCGTGAACTTGCTCACCTCGCGGGCGATCTTAGTGATCATGCGGTTTGTTTCGTCCATAAAACGACCTCCTTTGAGAATAGTTTTTTCAAAAAGATGTGCCATCAACCAAACAAGAAAGATGATACATCATCGATATGCGTGCGTCAACCCTTTCCGCAAAAAGCCTCAACCCATCAAACGGCGCGAAGACGCGCTTCCGCTCCCGTGAAAACAGAACTTTCGGAAAATTTTTCGTTCCCGCTCAGGTTCTCTTTTTTCTGAGAAAGGCTTACAGAACAGCCCATAGATCACGCTCCGAAACGGTTTTCTTGACGTCGTTCAGAGCGCGCTTTATTTTTGGCGTCGCGGCATGATTTTGCGACTTTTTGAACGCACAAGTCCGCTTTGCCGCGATATAATGAGCACAATGAAGAAAATTCGCGGCCCGCGTTCATGGAGCGTGCGTGTGACGCCCCGGCGCGCGGGGTTATAAACTGTCGATGCTGACGGAGGCCGCGTCTCTTACGCGGACAGCTTCCATACGGAGGTCTGATATGCAGTACACGAATCGTTATTCTTCGCCTTTGGGGGACATCCTGCTCGCAGCGGACGGGGCCGCTCTGACCGGCCTGTGGTTTGAGAGACAGAAATATTTTGCCCTTTGTCTCGACAGGGAACATGAAGAGAAAGAAGTTCCTGTTCTCGCGCGTGCAAAAAGCTGGCTCGACGTCTACTTTTCTGGGAAAGAACCCGATTTTGACGTGCCGCTCCATTTTACGGGCACGGCGTTCCAACGCGACGTTTGGGAAATTCTCCGAACCATTCCGTATGGCCAAACCACGACCTACGGAGAAATCGCGCGGCAACTGGCGCAGAAAAAAAGACTGGAGCGCATGTCGGCTCAGGCAGTGGGCGGAGCTGTTGGCCGCAACGAGATCTCGATCATCGTGCCCTGCCACCGCGTAGTCGGCGCGGACGGCAATTTAACGGGCTACGCGGGAGGAATCGATAAAAAGGCCGCGCTCCTCAGGCTGGAAGGCGCGATGAAAAACGAGTTTTACAACCCAAGACACGGCGCCGCCCCATGAGGAAAAAGCAATGAAACAGATAAATTCAGAGGTGATCAACCCTCTCTCCGGAGTCCCGCGGCGGCACAACGCCGAGACGACGCTTTTTGTTCACGTCAGATTCACGAACGCCCGCGGAGTCGGCGAGCGAGCCGCTCCGTCGTCCGCTCGAGAAATAAACTTTGCGGCAGAAAATCGATCATCAATAAAATTTTTCAGAACGGAGGAACACACGCATGAATTTTATAAAAATCATCTTCAGTCCCACTGGCGGCACACAAAAAGCGGCAGACGCGATCACTCGCGATTGGGGATCCGTCACGACCGTCGACCTCTCCGACCCCAACGCTGATTTGGAGAAGTTCTCCGTCGCCGCCGGCGACGCCGTATTGATCGCCATGCCATCCTTTGGCGGCCTCGCGCCGCAAATCGCTCTGGAGCGACTGCGCAAAATCCGCGGCAACGGCGCCGGATGCGCCCTCGCCGTCGTCTACGGCAACCGCGCCTACGAGGACACTCTGGTCCAGATGGCAAACGCCGCGCAAAAAAGCGGATTTCGGGTCGTCGCGGCCGTTTCAGCCGTCGCGGAACATTCAATCGTTCGCCGGTACGGGGCAGGACGCCCAAACGACGACGACGTGGACCGGCTTGCCGACTTCGGAACGCAAATCTTGAGGAAAATATTAAACGGCGACACGAGCGAGCCCCGCCTGCCCGGAAAAAATCCGCGCAAAAAGGGCGGCGGCACGTTGCCGACACCCCGCGTAAACGCTTCCTGTACGGCGTGCGGCCTTTGCGCGAAACGGTGCCCCGTGTCTGCCATCGACCCGCGAAACCTTCGAAAAACGGACAGGAAAAAATGCATCTGCTGTATGCGCTGCGTCGCTATGTGCCCCCGCAGGGCCAGATCGATCAACGGACTTTTCATGTTCCTTGCGGCCATGGCGCTCAAAAAAGCCTGTTCCGTGCCCAAAGAAAACGAACTGTTCATCTAGAACCACTAAAAAACGCTCTCCGCTTCTCTAGAAATTCCTGCGGCGGGGAGCGTTTTTTTACATGGCACGTCGGTTCAAAACGCCGTGCTTTTCATGGAACAGGCGTCCTTACGGAATTTTCCTGAAACGTCTTTCGTTTCCCGCCCGCAACCGTCAGACAGAGTGAGTGAAAAACGCTGCTTAATGAGCCTGATTGTACAGTTCCAGTTCGTGGACGGAGTTGAGAATCATTTCCTTTGTGACCTCATAAGGGTACACCGTCAAGTCTTCGCTCTCCAGGGCCTTGTCCGCCATCGGCAAAAGACGATCTTCGCTCGTGTCGAGGTCAGCCAGCTTCGTAGGCAGCTTCATGCTCTTATTGAAAGCGTAGATGGCTTCGAGATTCCCGTAGTCCTTGTCCATGATTAGCGACACAAGCAAGCCGTAAGCGACGATCTCGCCGTGCAGATGCCCGTGTTCTGCCGTTTCGGGCAGGACGGTAAAACCGTTGTATACGGCGTGGGCGACACCCGCGTTGAGGTCGGTGTCCACAAAGTTGGAGACCAGCCCCGTGCTGACGATGATGTTTAACGTCACCTCGCGCAGCGCCTCGGACTCTGTGTGAGCTTCGGCGTCTGCCAGAGCCTGCACGCCCCAGCGCAGCATAGGCTGCGCGCACATCGCGCTGATCTTGATGCCGAGCATCTCGGAATGGCGCAGATCCAGTCCGCGGCACGATGCCGTACTCTCGTAATGCTTGGCGATCGTGTCGCCGATGCCCGCCCACAGGTACTGTGAAGGCGCGTGAGCGATGATGTCCGTGTCGATAAAAGTGTGTTTCGGCGGCACGTCGGACCTGGAGTACTCGTTCAGCGTGTGGTCTGGGTGGTAGATGATCGCCAGGCTGGTATAAGGGGCGCAGTTGGAGGCGATCGTGGGGAACGTGAACAGGGGGCGGTTCGTCCTGTGAGCGATGACCTTGCAGCAGTCGCAGACCTTGCCGCCGCCGACGGCAAAGATCATGTCGGCGTCGCGCACCGCCGGGTGATCCATCAGTCTTTCAGCGTTCTCGTATGACGCTTCGCCGCCGTACCAGATCTCGTCCAGAATACGCAGCGGGGACGATTCGATGGCTGAGCGGAGCCTGTCCATCGCCGCGGCCAGAGCACGTTTTCCGCCGATAACAACGGCTTTCGCACCAAAGTTCAGACAGACCGGAGCGACGTCTCCGTAGGCGTCTGCGCCGATTGTGTAGCCGGGAACCAGAGTTCTTTTCATGATAAACTCTCCTCCTACAGCGCAAACCGCGCCGTTTCTAAAATTCGGAATCATAACACCGCCGTCAATAGACAGCTAGTAGTCTACAAGGTGTCCCATCTTCTTCTCTTTTGTTCTGAGATAAAACAGGTCGTTTTCCGTCGCGGGCATCTGAATGGGTACGCGTTCGACGATTTCGAGACCGAAGTCGGACAGCCCTTCGATCTTGCGCGGGTTGTTGGTCAGCAGCCGCAGCGTCCTCACGCCAAGATCCCGCAAAATTTGCGCTCCGATATAGTACTCGCGCTGGTCTTCCTTGAAACCAAGCGCCAGATTCGCCTCGACGGTGTCCAGGCCTCCGTCCTGGAGACTGTAAGCGCGCAGCTTGTTGAGCAGACCGATGCCTCGTCCCTCCTGACGCAGGTAGAGCATCACGCCGCGGCCTTCCGCGGCGATCTGCGTCATCGCCTGGGCGAACTGCTGGCCGCAGTCGCAGCGCAGCGATCCGAACGTGTCCCCCGTCAGACACTCCGAATGGACGCGGCAGAGAACGTCGAGCCCGTCACCGACGTCGCCCGCGACAAGCGCGACGTGGTGCTCGCCGTTCAGCTTGTTGCGGTAACCGTAAGCGGTAAAAAAGCCGTATTTCGTCGGCATCTTCGTCACGGCGACGCGCTCGACGAACACTTCGTGACGCTTGCGGTAATCCCTGACAGCCTCGATCGTGACGAACTTCATGCCCCAGTCGCGCGCCTTTTGAGCCAGTTCGGAGGCGCGCATCATCGTGCCGTCCTCGCGCATGACTTCACAGCACAACCCCGCTTCTTTCAGCCCGGCGATGCGCAGCAGATCGACCGTCGCTTCGGTGTGCCCGCCGCGATCGAATACGCCGTTCGGCTTTGCTACAAGAGGAAACATGTGCCCGGGACGCCTGAAGTCATCGGGGCGGACGTCCTCTTCAACGCAGGCTCGCGCGGTGATGCCTCGCTCGACGGCAGAAATGCCCGTCGTGGTCGAAACGTGGTCGATAGAGACCGTAAAAGCAGTGCCGTGGCTGTCGGTGTTCCGCGCCACCATCTGCGGCAGACCGAGCTTTCGCGCGTACGCATCGCTCATGGGCATACAGATCAGCCCGCAGGCGCGACGGGCCATGAAGGTCACGTTTTCCGTCGTCGCGAACTGCGCGGCACAGATCATGTCGCCCTCGTTCTCGCGGTTTTCGTCGTCGGTGACAAGGACGATCTCCCCGTTCCGCAGGGCTGCGGCGGTCTCTTCAACGGTATTGTACTGGATCATGCCACTTCCTCCTCACATATCGGGAAGACGAAAAAAGCTCCGAAACGCCTCCGGCATTTCAGAGCCCGCATCGTTTCTTCCGAGGCACGCGCCTCGAGGAAACTCACTTCTTTCGTCCAGACTGTACTGTCGGCTTCGGAGTCTCACCGAATCATGCCTTGCGGCTCGCGGGCTGTACCGCCGGTAGGGACTTTCACCCTGCCCTGAAGTCATATCGGTAGTGCTTATACAATGATACTCTCTAGGCTGGTTTTGTCAAGCGCGTCAAGTTTTCTTTGAGCAGCCCGGCCCGACGAGACGGCTGTGCCCGCTGCCGTCGGGGACAAGTGTTAACCGGCAGTCGATCCGCTCGCGGAGAAGTCTGACGTGCGATATGACGCCGACAAGCTTCCCGCTTTCACGCAGACGGCCAAGGCAGTCAAGCACAGTCTCAAGAGATTCCTCGTCAAGGGAACCGAAACCCTCGTCGAGAAAGAGCGAATCGACCTTCAGTTCCTTCATGCCATGCGAAAGAGCGAGCGCCAGCGCCAGACTGACGATGAAACTCTCGCCCCCAGAGAGGTTTTTTGAGCTGCGGACCGCTCCTCCCTGCCAGAGATCGATCACGTCAAGGCGGAGCGCGTTGTCGTCGCCCGCTTTCAGACGGTATCTTTCGGACATTCTCTCAAGCTGGACGTTCGCGGCGCGCACGAGCCGCCTGAACGTCAGTCCCTGCACGTAACCGCTGAACTTGTCGCCTTTGGCGGAACCGATGCAGCCGTTCAGCCTTTGCCACACTGAACACCTTTTTTCCTGTATTCTCTCCTCCTTTGCCAGCGCTTCGCGCCGCGCGCGCTTTTCGTCGTCGCGGGCAACGGATTCCTCATCGGCGCCGCGGGAGGTCAAAAGCGCCGAGAGTCCGGCTTCGGCGTTTCCCAGCCGTTCTTCAAGTCCTTCGCGCGCTGCTTCGGGCGGAGATCCGAGCGCGCGCAGTTCGGTTTCGGTCTGCGGCAGGAGGACAGTCAGCTCGTGTTCGCGCCTTTCCAGATGTTCTTTCTTCTCGCGGAGAGCGGCGATCTCGGCGTCGCCCATCGACGCTGCCCGCCACTCGTCCTCGTTCCGAAAACCCAGTTTTTGCATGCGCTGCGCAAAAACAGCCTCATCGTTTGCGATCTCGGACGCAAGAGTTTCGGCGCTTTGAGCGCGATGACGACTTTCCTCCTGCGCGCGTGCCAGGGCGACATTCCCTGCGGAAACGCGCTCGCGAGAGGCGTTCAGTTCTTTTTCTGCGCGCGCCTGTTCAGCCTTGAACCGTTCCATCTCCTCCGCCGGATCCCGTTCGCCGAACAGAGCCGTTCTCTCTTCCCGCAGCCGCGCGATCTCGCGGCTCGCATCCTGCTCCGCGGCGAGGGCGTCCTCGTGTTGTTTTTGCGACGTTTCGCGCTGTCGTTTCGCCGCGTCCAGTTCCGCCTGCAGACGGAAGCGCTCCGCGCGGCTTTCGTCAAGCGCCCGTCTTGCCGATTCGCTCCCGCGCCTCGCGCGCTCAGCCGCCTCGCGCAGGTGGAAAAGCTCCTCTTTTCTCCCGACGGCGGCAAAAGGCGCGGGATGATGAACCGAACCGCACAGCGGACACGGCTTTCCTTCCTGAAGCTGCCTGCCCAACTCGCTCAAATCGGCGCGGCGTACAGCGTCGAGCGCCAGCTCAAGAGCTTCCCACGCCTCGCGGTCTTCCCGCTCCAGTTTGGACAAACGGCGCTGTTCCGTCTCGAGCTGGTCGGATTTAACGCGCACCGCGGTCTCGTTTTTCTCGAGGTCGCTGCGTAACAGCCGAGTTTTATTCCTCCGCTCGGCAAGTTCCTTTGCGGACGCGGCCAGTTCGCGGTCAAGGTCGCTTGTCCGCTCCCAGACGGCGCGCCTGCGTCCGATTTCCTCGTCCAGCCTTTCGCGGGCGACTTTGGCGTCCTCGTAAGACTTCGCGTCTCGTTCCGCAGCGCGAGCGCAGACTTCGAGATTTGAGTCGGCCCGCGCCCGCAGGACACTCGCGTCCGCGTATTTTTCGCGCGCCCGCGTCAGCGCGCGGTGCAGGTCGCTCGCCGTCCGCGCCCTTTCCGCAAGCGTCAGGGCTTCCGCGTCGGCGGCAAAGGCTGCCGTTTCGTCGGCCGCGAGATCCCGATCCCGCCGCAGGGTTTCAAGGCGCCGCGACAACGTTTCATAGCGTTCGTACCATGACTGCGCGGCGCGGAGTTCCCCAAGGCTTTCCCGCAGACTCAGTTCGCGCCTGCGGCTTTCGTCCAGCCGTCCGAGAACCTCTGCCCGTTCCTCGTCGGACATCACGGCGTGTTCCGCAAGAGCCGTGCGGATCTGTTCCAGCTTTTGTTCCTCGGCCGCGGCGCGAGAATACACCTCGCGCGAGATGGCGCGGTACAGTTCGCCCCCCGTCAGTTCTTCCAGCAGCCGTGCGCGATCCTTGCCGTCCGCCTGCAAAAAGGCCGCGAAGCCTCCTTGCGGCAGCACAACGGTGCGGGTGAACCTCTCAAAGTCGAGATGACAGACGCTTTCAACAGCCCTGCCCATCGCTTCGGCTTTTTCCGCCAGCACTGTTTCGTCGGGAGCCAGCCGCGAAAAACGGCATCTCGGCGGCTGAAGTTTTTCACCGCCCCCCTTTCTGACAGTCTTTTTCTGCGACCAAGACGCCGCGTAGTCAGCGCCGTCGACGGAGAAGACCACCTCCGCAGAACATTCGCGCGTCCCCCTGGTCATGATCTCGTTGCGGGAATCGCTGACGAGCCCTAGGCGAGGCGTCCGCCTGAAAAGCGCCAGACAGAGCGCATCCAGCAGCGTCGTCTTGCCGGAACCTGTCGGCCCCGTGATCGCGAAAAGCCCGTCGGAAAAACTCGGATCGTCAAAGTCAACCGTCCACGTCCCTGCTAGGGAATTGAGGTTTTTAAGCGTGAGTCTGCGCAGTTTCATCGAGTTCCTCCCGTGCGGCGGCGACTGCCTCTCGATACGCGGCCATCAGTTCACGTGCGGATTCGCCTTCAATCTGATGATCTTTAAGGTATTGACCGAACACTTCCTCAGGCGACCAGTCCTCGTTCAGGTCGCCTTCGCCCGAAAGCGTCTGAGCGAACGTATCTGTCTTTGCCCGCACGCGCAAAAGGCGTACCGGTCCGTCATCGGGGGCGAGTGCGCGCAATCTCTCGTTCAACAGTTCCCCACTTTCGTCCGCGCATTCCGCCTCGGCCCAGATTTCGTTCTCCGAGGACTGCAGCGTCTCCAGTTCGCGAGCGAGTTCGTCAAATGTGCCGCGCAGCCGGCGGATATCGCGCCAGGCTGGCACGGCAAGCGTTCTGACGCGGGAAACGCGCCCGTCGAAATCGACGACGCACACTTCCCTGCGCGTTCCCGCTTCGGCGAAGCTCAACACAAGCGGGGCGCCGCTGTAGCGCGCATTCTCCGCGCCGCCGCAGCGCTGGGGCGAATGAAGATGCCCGAGCGCCAGATAATCCGCTTCCCGAGTGAAAGCCGACAGCGGCACGATGTCAAGCGAGCCTACGGAAAGATCCCGCGTGCCGTCCCCGTCGATGACCCTGCCGCCCGCGGCGAACGCATGCCCCGTCGCGATCAGAGGAACCTCCCGACCGCCTCGCAGTCGCTGTGCCTCCTCAACCGCCGCGCGGTAATGCTCCGCAAAAGCATCCTGCTCAACACCGCGCCGTTCGTCCGACGTCAGTCCCTCCATCGCACCGCAGAGATCACGCGAGCGCAGGAAAGGCACTGCACAGCAAACGGCACCGCCGTTTTCGCACGAAAGTTCAAAGACCTCGTTTTCGAGTTTCGGAAAGCCGACGACGTGCACCCCAGATCGTATCAGCAGTCCGCGCGGCGCGTCAAGGAGCGCGGGCGAATCGTGGTTTCCGGCAACGATCACGGCGCTGCGGCAGGGCGTCAGAGCAAGGTTCGTCAGAAAGTCGTAATACAGCGCCAGCGCCCACTGCGGCGGCGTGAACGAATCGAACACGTCGCCTGAGACGACAAGCGCGTCGATCTCTTCAGAGACGAGAGTCTCCGTCAGCCAGCCGAGAAAACGCCCGAACTCCTCCTTTCGCTCGCGATCGCACAGACGGCGGCCGAGGTGCCAGTCCGAAGTATGAAGAATTCTCATTTTTCGCCTCCGCACGTTCGCGCTCCGCAGAGCGCGTCTTTCTGGTAAAATATCATACCACAGGGAAGAAAAGACTGCCCTCAAACTTCTTCACGGGAAAAACGGCCCTGAGCGGCGCACCCTGAACCGAGCGAAGATTTTCAGTCCTCAGGAACGGAAACATCCGCTAAAAATCCTGATTTTCCGCTTTTTAAACCCTTGCGCTTTTGACGCAAAGCGCTTAAAGTTACTCGGGAACACGCGGATTCACCTTTAAGACGTCTCGTCGCTTAAAACGCGAAGCCACCCCCGGGGGCGGACCCCTTCGATTCAGACGTGTCCCTGAAGGCGGCCGCGCCGCTTCGTTTCAGGATACAGGAAAGGTCACGGCGCTTGCGGGATCTCATCAATTTCTCCCTGAAAGGTGGTTCGGGATGAACACACTCCTGCTGCTCGACCGCTCGTCAAAGTCAGTTTTTGACCGTCCGGAAGCCGGCGAACTTATCGAAGAACTGAAAAACAAAGGCTATCGGCTCCGCCGCGTCGACACGGACGAGAGCGTCATAGCCGTCCTCGAACGCTGTCCCGAGGCTGCTGGCGCGCTGATCGACTGGAATGGACTGGGTGAGGAGCTTCTCGCCTCGTCGGGTGAACTGAACGAACGTCTGCCGATCTTTGCTCTCGGCTTTCCCTGGGACGCGCCGTTTCCAGAAAATCACGGCGCACAGATCACGCTGACTTTCGTGCCCCTGCCGTGCCGTGACGCCGAAAAAACCGCAGCCGGAGTGGACAGGGCGGTCCGCCGCTATCTTGAGCTTCTGTTACCTCCATTCACGCGCGCGCTGTTCAAGTTCGCAAACGCGCGCAAGAGCACGTTTTGCACGACTGGGCACCTGCTCGGTTCCGCTTTTCAGCATCACGCGATGGGGAAAGCATATTATGATTTCTACGGCGCGAACACGTTTCGCGCGGATACGTCTGTCTCAGTACCCGACATGGGCTCCCTGCTTGAGCACACGGGCGTCCACAGGGACGCCGAAGAACTGATCGCCCGAGCGTTTCACGCCGACCGCAGCTACATCGTGACCAACGGTACGTCGACGGCGAACAAGATCGCAGGCATGTACTGCATCTCCCAAGGCGATACCGTGCTCATTGACCGCAACTGTCACAAGTCGATCACGCACATGCTGATGATGTGCGATGTCGTGCCCGTATATCTGCTGCCGACGCGCAACGCCTACGGCATGATCGGCGGCATTCCCGCCTCCGAGTTCACCTATGAGTCCATCCACGACAAGCTCTCGTGCCGCGACGACGCCGTCTGGCCCACTTACGCCGTCATCAGCGACAGCACATATGACGGTCTGCTCTACGACTGCAGCTGGATCAAGGCCAATCTTCCGGTAAAGAACATCCATTTCGACAGCGCGTGGTCCCCCTATGCGCCCTTCAACAAAATTTACGAGAACAAATACGGCATGTGCGGCGCTCCGACGCCGGGCAAGACGATCTTTGAGACCCATTCCGCCCACAAGATGCTCGCTTCTTTCGCACAGGCCAGCTACGTCCACGACAAGGGCGAATACGACGAGACCGTTCTCGACGAAGTGTACATGATGCACACCACCACTTCCGCCAACTACCCTATCGTCGCCAGCGCCGAGATGGGCGCCGCTTTAATGACGGGCAACCAGGGACGGCGCCTGCTCCAGAACTCGATCGATCAGGCAATGACGTTCCGGCACGAGATGCAACGGCGCTATGACGAACGCGGCGATACATGGTATTTCAGGTGCTGGCAGCCCGAGAAGCTGAGCGAAGCCAAATGCTGGCCGATCTCGCGCGGCGAACGCTGGCACGGTTTCATCGGCGCCGACGAGGATTTCAATTACGTCGACCCTATCCGCGTCTCCGTGCTCACGCCCGGCATGGATGCCACAGGGCTGCTTGAGCGCGAAGGGATTCCCGCCGCCGTCGTGTCGCGTTATCTCAACAACCACGGCGTCGTTGCCGAAAAAACAGGGCCCTATCACATGCTGTTTCTCTTCGCTCTCGGTGTCGACGAAAGCCGCGTTAAAGACCTGCTCCGCGCGCTGAACGACTTCAAGCGCGACTACGACCTCGACGCACCCATCCGCACGGCGATTCCCGACCTCTACAGACTCGACCCCGTTTTCTACGTGAACAAGACGCTCAAGAGTCTCGCGCGCGGACTGCACGAGGTCATGCGCCGACGCGACCTGCCGAGACTGATGTATCACGCCTACGACGAACTTCCTGAAATGACATATACTCCATATCAAGCGTTCCAGAAGAACCTTCGCGGCGAGACCCGCGAGGTGAAACTCCGCGACCTTAACGGCAAGGTCAGCGCTGACATGATCCTTCCCTACCCGCCTGGAGTGCCGCTTGTCATGCCCGGCGAAAAAGTCACCGCAAAATGCGCCGCCGTGCTCGACTATCTGACCATGCTCACCGAAACGGGCGAACTGTTCCCCGGCTTCGAGACAGAAATACACGGCGCATACCGCCGCGCCGACGGCTATTACGTCAAGGTCCTCGACGACAACTAGGGGAAGAACCTAGAAACACCGTCGTTCCCAACCAATGAGCGCAAAGGAGGCGAAGGCCGCGTGAGCAAAGACAGTCAAAACGTACAGACCCTTGCAGCGGCGCGCGGCCTGAGCGTCGGTCAGATGTTGCGCCGCGCTTGGCTGTGCGGGATCGCCGCGGGAAACGCCCAGTCGATCATCACCGGCGACGAACTGAAGCGGATCGACGGTTTTTTCACTCCCCCTGCGACGAAAACGGCAAGCGCGCGCGCACGACTTGAAGATATGAAGCGCTGGGCGCGTATACGAGCAATCTTCATGATGCCGGACGCGCTCGCAAACTCGCAGATCGATTACTTCTGGATGAAGATGCTCCCTCTGCTCGACCGACAGGGAGGCGTACTCCTGATCCCCGACTGGACGATCTCCGGTTTCGACGCGGATTCGCCCCTCCGTCGTCGACTGACGCTTTTGCAAAAAGCGGGCGTCGCTAAAATTCCGGACGCCGGTCCGAAAGAGAATTTTCTCGCGTTCATTCAGCCGTACATGCTTGCCGGCAAGACCCTGCTCATCACGAAGGATCCGTCTCTTGCCCAGATGGTCCGCGCGCTGAAGAACGCCGGCAACCTGACCGTCTGTCGGCTGGCCCGCTGGGGCTACCTTGAAGAGTTGTCCGAAGGCGCGAAGTCCGCGCGAGGCTCCCGAGGCAAAAAGACGTCGCTCCCGCGGGGAAATCCGTCGAACGACGCGGCCGTTCCGCGTCAGGACACGTCCGTCGGGGAAAACGCCGCGCTCGGGGCAGAGTCAGCGAAAAACCCGCCGTCCGTTCACGCATCTTCGCCGTCAGCGCAGCATCGGCCGGACCTTACGGATCGCCCGCTCTCGCCGTCCGTTCAGAAGCCCCGGCCCACTCAGCCAACGACGCCGGCTTTCGTAAGCGAAGCAAGGCTGACGGACATACCCGACATACCTTTGAGCCACGCGCCCGTCCCGCGCGTCGGGGACGTCGTCACGACCGACAGAGGCGGCAAAATCAGCCTGCTGCGCGAACTCGCCTCGGGTGGCGAGGGAACCGTCTACGACGTGGGACGCGACGACTGCGTGGCAAAAATCTACAAGCCGGAACGCCTGACGCGTCGCCGTTTCAAAAAACTCGAACTGATGCTGAGCCGCCCCGTGCTCCGTCACGGAATCTGTTACCCGAGCGCGATCCTTTTCAGCCGCGGTAACTTCGCGGGCTTTCTCATGCCCCGCGCGCGGGGAACCGAACTGAAGAAAACAGTGATGATCCCTGAACCCGTCTTCAGAAGCAGGAACCCTGAGTGGCGGCGCGTGGAACTCGTGCGCCTCTCCCTCGCGATCCTCCGTCACATCCAGTACCTGCACCTCCGTGACATCCTCGTCGGCGACATCAACGCGCTCAACATCCTCGTGGTATCGCCCGACGAAGTCTATTTCGTCGACGCCGACAGCTATCAGATCGGAGGGTTCCCCTGCCCCGTCGGCACAAACGAGTTCATCGCCCCCGAACTGCAGGGCCGGTCAAATTTCTCCAACTTCCTGCGCAGCGCGGGCAACGAGAACTTCGCCGTCGCCGTACTCCTGTTCATGATCCTGCTCCCCGGCCGCCACCCGTATTCACACTTGGGAGGCGGCAGCGTGCAGGACAACATCCGATCGCTGCGTTTCCCGTACCCCCTGGGCGATGACCCCGGCGGCGGCGTCCCCCCCGGCAAATGGCTCAAGATGTGGCGCCTCCTGCCGCAACCCATACGCGAAGCCTTTTACCAGTCGTTCAAGCCAGGCGGAAAGTACCAGCGCGAATCCAGCAGGCTATCCGTCGACAAATGGATCGGGATGTTCGAGAAGTACCTCAGTTTGCTCGATGCGCCTCCGCCGGCGGGACTGCCCCCACAGGCGCAAGAGATTTTCCCCGGCGAACCCCTGACTCCGCGCAAAAAGGGTTTTTTCAGCAAACACTTCGCCGCGTTCTGGGGTCAGTTCAAAAAACGCGGCTGACGCCGTTTTTTCTCATCTCTGTTTTATCATTGTGCTTACATTTCAGGAGGAATTCTCATGGAAAAAAATCTGGTTTTGATCAACGACGAAGCGCTTCTCAGCAACCCTGCGCCCCGTCTCCCCGTGTGCCTTTGTCTGGACATCAGCGGTTCCATGGGAGCCGTCGAGGGCGATTTCCGACGGACAGGCGAGACAGCCTATTCCGACGGACAAAGCTGGGAACTCGTCGAGGGCGGCACGAGCCGCATTGAAGAGCTCCAAAAGGGCATCCAGATGTTCTACGACGCCATCAGGGAGGACGAGACCGCGCTCTATTCGGCGGAAGTGTGCATCGTCACGTTCAACGATACCGCGGAATGTCTTCAGACCTTCACGACGCTCGACCGCGACGACATCGAAGTGCCCCGCCTCGAGGCCGAGGGCGGCACTTCGATGGGCGAAGGAGTCAACCTCGCGCTCGACATGCTCGAAAAGCGCAAGGAACAGTACAAGGCGGCGGGAACGGATTATTTCCAGCCATGGCTCGTGCTGATGACGGACGGCGAACCGAACGGCAACCGTGAGGAGTTGAGCCGCGCCATCAGCCGTACCGTCAGCCTTCAGATGGACAGAAAGCTGATCCTCTTCCCCATCGGCATCGGCACGGAGGCAGGCATGGCGACACTGAAACAGTTCTCGCCTAAGCGTCCGCCTCAGCGTCTCAAGGGCCTGAAGTTTAAGGAGTTCTTCGAGTGGCTCAGTCAGAGCGTGTCTCGCACGTCGAACTCGCGTCCCGGCGAGACGATAACGCTTGAAAAGACCGACAGCTGGCGCGAGATCGAGCTGTAAACCGTCTCTCATGTGGAGATCGCTCAACAGCCAGATTCGCGGCCGGAGCCACGCCCGCGGCAACACACCCTGTCAGGATAAGACATTCTGCTTCTCACAGGACGGCGTCCACGTCGTGGCGCTTGCGGACGGGGCCGGTTCCGCCGCGCTGTCTCACTTCGGCGCTGAAGAGGCCGCGCGCCGCGTTTCACATTTTCTCGCCGACAACTTCCGCCGTCTGATGCTCTCGCGGGACGCAACTCAGGCTCGCCGCGAGATAACAGCCTGTGTCCTCGACGGGCTGAGCGGCGTCGCAAAGCGCTACGGATGCGAGATCGACGAGCTGGCCGCGACGTTATTGGCCGTCGCCGTAACCGACGAAGAATACATCGTCGTCCATATCGGCGACGGCGTCATCGCCTGTCTCGCGGGCGACGAGGTAAAAACCGCTTCTGCGCCCGAAAACGGCGAGTTCGCCAACAGCACCGTCTTCATCACATCCCGGGGAGCGGAAAAGAGCCTGCGCCTCCTGCGAGGCAAACTCGGTCCCATCCGGGGCTTCGCCCTCATGTCGGACGGCGCGGCATCCAGCCTTTTCCAAAAACAGACGCGAGCGTTCGCTCCCGGCTTAAAAACGCTGATGCTTCAAACTTCTGCTCTCGCCTGCGCTGAATCGTCCGAAACCCTGCGACAGCTGCTGGTGCTCGTCCGGTCGTCGCGCACGACCGACGACTGCGCCGTCGCCGTGCTGGGGCGCGTGTGCGGCAGCGCGGACGAATTTTTCTCGCTCCCGCCCGAACAGCGCTGCGAACTGCTCGGCATTCGTCAGACACCCCGCGGACGTCCGCGCCGGTTCGCCGTGCTCAAGCGCCGCGAGAAACTGCTGAACCTTTTGCCCTGCCGATTGCTCCAAATCGCGCGCAAGCTCGGCATCCGTCCGCGTTTTCTGTGTCGGCGCCTGAAAACGCTGCGCGGCATCGTGACCGAGCGCGACGGTGTCTGCCGTTTTGACATCTGACGTTTCGCCGCGAAACCGCAGCCGGAACGACGGCGCGCGTTTTTCCCGTCCGCCGCGCCGGCTTTCGAAAAACGTAAAAAAGCTCCGAAACCGTCGCGATGAACGCGAGACGGTCCGGAGCTTTTTTTACGCGCGGCGGCGCTTTCGGCGCGACTATTTCCTTTCGCACCGGATATAGATCACCTTCATCGGCAGCGCGATACGCGTGTCCGCCGGAGGATTGATCTCGTGCGTCCACTCCTCGCGGCCTTCGTCGCCGCGCTGACGCATGATCGCCAGCGGCAGATCGCCGAGCGAGCGCACTTTCTCGAAAACCTCTCCTGTCGTCCTCCCGTCCCATTCGCCGTCCAGATCCATCGTGTTCAGGCTGGAGCGATGATCGGAATGACTGAGAATATCGCTCACGAAACCGGAAATGCCGCGCTGCGACGCGCACAGGGCGATGAAACGCGCGATCGTCTCCTCGCAGAAGACGACATTATCGACGTTGGCGTTTTTAGCGTGCCGCGCGTTGGCGGGATTGAGGATCTCGAGCACGGAATAGATCCCGTGGTTGAGCGATTCGATCGCCAGAGCCGTCAGAATTGACCTTGCGTCGATCGTGTCAACGGGCAGACGTCCGACGCCTTCAGCGAGAACAATAGCCGCTGCGGCTGTCTCGACTCCGGCTTTTTTCAGCACTTCGTCGGCGGAACAGTCGCCCACAACGACGGGCGGCGTTGACTTATTCAGCTCCTCGGGACGTTTGGAGCAGACTACGACGACGGAACGCCCCGAGGCTTCCAGCTCCCTGACGATCTGCATGGCGTGCGAATTCCAACCGCACAACAGCGTGCAGCCCTCAGGAATGTTCACAAACATGTCTGTCATGGATTGCCTCCGTCACTTCGCATTGCGTGAGATAAAGACGACGCGCATCGGCAGCACAACGGGACGATCCGCGGGCGGGTTGACCTCATGCTCCCAGCGCTCGGAGGCGGCGTTCGTGACCGGCGTCATCACACCAAGGGGCAAATCCCCTTCCTTCAGCAACGCGTTGAACAATTCGCCTGTCGTCCTGCCTTCCCAGCGCGGATCGACGTCGGCGGCGTGCAGTGCGGAACCGTCGTCGGAGTAGCAGAGAATGTCGCTGATAAACGAGCTGATACCCCGCTGCGAAGCGCTCGCCGCGACGATGTCCGCCAGAGTGCGTTCACAAAAGACAACGTCGTCGACGCCTGTACGACGCGCGTGCCGTTCGTTGGCCGGATTGAGCAGTTCGATGACCGTGTAAATCTCACGGCGCAGCGCTTCCAGAGCAAGCGCCGTGAGCACAGTATTCGCGTCGACCTCGTCGTCGCTCATGCCCTCCGCGCGCTCCGCGAAGACGATCGCCGACTCGGCGTTTTCAATGCCCGCCTGGATCAAGCGTTCTTCGCTTGTCGGCTCGCCGGCCACGAAAAAAGCGTCGTAACGCGACAGCGCGGCAGGTTTGACGGGCGTGACCACCGCCACCTGCTTTCCCGAGGCGATCAGTTCCTTCAGCACAAGTTCCGCCCGACCATTCCATCCGCAGAGAATGGCATGGCCCTTATACTTGCAGCGGTTCAGCCCCATCATGTTCTTGATGTTGTACTTCATCACCCGCGCAAGAAGTTCGGACAGAACAACGCCGAGCAGTGAGATGCCGACGATCGAGAGCACGAAAACGATCACGCGCCCGACCATCGTCTGCGGATGGCTCGCGAACTCGCCCTGACCGATCAGAGTGAAGAGGATCGTCCACAGCGCCTCCGGCAGACTGCCCTGCCCGCCGCGCTCGAGCTTCCAGTACAGATACGTCGAACCGAAGAGGAGAACGCCGAAAGCCAAAAAGATCCAGAAGAAATACCTGTGCAGCTTGCCCGCGAATTTGGCGCCGCGCTTCAGTCCCTTGACCCGTTTCGCGTAATTCTGCGCCACAGTGCCACCTCCGTAAGGTTAAACTCAGCCCGTAACGGGACGGAGAAACGCCTCTAAGTAAAGAAACGCCCGCGCCCAAAGGGGTGCGGACGCTTGCGCTCGCGGAAAATCAACGACTTTTGGCTTCGGCCGTGAACTTCGCAACGACCGAGACCATGCGGGCCATATCGGTACGGCGCACCCATGTGATGACGACGTCGTCGCCAGAAACACCGGCCGTGCTGATGGCCAGCTTACCGAAGATCAGGCCACGAATGCCGCGGATCGAGTTGATCTTGCTGTAGGGGAAAATGCGGTCATCGCTGCCGTACACAAAACCGGAATCCATCACCATCAGACGCTGGTTCGTAGCGACGACGAGCACCGTGTTCCCCTTGCCGTCATAGCCAGACGTGAGGAAAGCGATCTCCTCGCCGTCATTAAGCACCTGGGGCAGAGCGCGGAGTTCCTTGCCCACAAACCATTTGTGGTACTTTCCGACCTTGCGGATCTGCTCTTTTACAGCCTCTTTAGAAATTGGCATGAAAATAACCTCCCGATCGAATGTTTTTGACGCGACCTGCTTGACGAGCCTCGCACTCACGCGCGCCGACTCCAGAGATTATTATACGCCCTTTTCTGAAATTTGGAAACCGTTTCAAAGCGACTTTTTTCGGACTTGAAATTTTCCACAAACGACATGTGCTGACAAGAGAACAAAATTCACTCTCATAGCTTGGGAACTCATTCGCGCACGGCGGTTCAGCCATTCATAAAAGAAAAACCAAAGCGATTCCATAATATGCTCTCACCGATAAAGGACAGAGAAAAATAAAAAAACTGTCCGTATATCGCAATAACGGATCGGACATTCAACGGTAAAAAAGGAAACAGTCATTTGCTTACGATTGAGCGGTTCTGGAACATTTTCATTGCGGCGGTAAAAAAGTATCGCGGCCATTGTCTCAGACGACACGTATATTCTTGTCTCTCTTGGCAAGTTCGAGTTCCGCGGGAAATCGCCGTACATTGAAATAAGGAACCCGCATGGAAGGGCGGAGGGAACAAGGACGCATTGACTGCTTTTACCGCACCCTCAAGAAACTTGCGCGTTTCGTTATTCAAATTCAAAGGACTTCAGAAATTCAAGAGCCCGCTCCGTTCGCGGGTGCGCGAAGAACTCTTTCGGCTCCGCGCTTTCCTCCGCGATCTTCCCGTTTTCCAAAAACAGGACACGGTTGGCGACAGCCTTGGCAAAAGCCATTTCATGGGTGACGATCAGCATGGTGACGCCGGACTTCGCGAGAGCCATGACGACGTCCAGCACTTCGCGGACCATTTCGGGGTCGAGCGCCGCCGTGATCTCGTCCAGAA